>NZ_JBEZDS010000024.1:0-164713 GCF_040648435.1 Dactylosporangium sp. NPDC049140
GGCGACCCGCGACGGGCACTGCTTCGACGTGTCCACCCCGGCCGCGCTGAAGCGCAACGGCGGCGGCGACTCCACCGGCATCATGTCGATGGTCGCGTACGCCCGCTCGCACTACGCGATCGACGCGGGCCGGATCGTGGTGTCCGGGTTCTCCTCCGGGGCGATGATGACAAACGTCCTGGCCGCGCAGTACCCGGACGTGTTCGCCGCCGCGTCGGCGTTCTCGGGCGTGCCGGCGGGGTGCTTCGCGACCACGAACGGGTCGCTGTGGAACAGCCAGTGCTCCGGCGGCACGGTCATCAAGACGGCGCAGCAGTGGGGCGACCAGGCCCGGGCCATGTACCCCGGCTACACCGGCTCCTATCCGCGGATGCAGCTGTGGCACGGGACCACCGACACCACCCTCGCCTATCCGAACTTCGGCGAGGAGCTCAAGCAGTGGACCAACCTGAACGGGCTGAGCCAGACCGCGACGTTCACCGACCACCCGCAGTCGAGCTGGACCCGCACCCGCTACGGCAACACCGGCACCCAGGCCACCGTCGAGGGCATCAGCATCGCCGGCGTCGGCCACCAGCTGCCGCAGACCGGCCAGCTCGCGTACGCCATCAGCTTCCTCGGCCTCGACGGCGCGAGCAGCCCGCCGCCCTCGTCCAGCCCGGCGCCCTCGTCCAGCCCGCCGTCGTCGCCCTCCTCGTCGCCCTCGTCCAGCCCGCCGTCGTCGCCGTCCTCGTCGCCGTCCACAGGATCGGCCGCGTGCCGCGTCTCCGACACCATCAATGCCTGGAACACCGGGCTGACGAGCGCCATCACCATCACCAACACGGGTACGACGACCATCAACCACTGGTCGCTGGTCTTCACCCTCCCCAGTGGACAGACCATCACCGGCGGCTGGAACGCCACCTACACCTCGGCCGGCGGCCGCGTCACCGCCACCGACGCCGGTTACAACGCCGTCCTCGCGCCCGGCGCCTCGACCGACATCGGCTTCCAGGCCACCCACACCGGCAACGCCGCCAAGCCGGACGGATTCACCCTCAACGGCTCCGCCTGTACCGCCGGGTAGGCCCAGCTCGCCTCCGCGGCCACGGTGCATCGTTTTGCCCGGGAATGTAGCGGCGGGGCGGCGAGGCGCCGGCGCGGTCCATATGGTGGCAGCAATCGATGCTCATCTACGAGGGGGAGTACATGCTTCGATCGTTGCGCCTTGCCGTCATCGTGACGGCGGCCGTCGTCGTCGCCGGCATCGGGGCGGGGACCGCGCAGGCGGCGCCCGCCCCGCTGACCTATTCGCAGATCGCCGCCCTGCCGCCGCAGCAGCAGGCGAAGATTCTCGACCCGTTGCGGGCCGTTGCGGACGTCGCCAGCACGGTCGGCCGGTCGCAGGAGAGCGGCGTGTTCTCGGGCGTGCAGATCGACGCAACGGCCGGGGCCGTCACCGTCTACCTCACCGACCTCGGCCGGCAGAAGGCGTTCCTGGCGGCGATGCGCGCCGCCGACGCCCGGCTCGACGCCCGGCCGGCCCGGTTCGCCCGTAGCCCGCTCACCCGGGCGGCGCTGGAGGCCGGGCGGGACGCGCTGCTGGCCGGGTCCGAGGCGGCCGACCTGACCGTGGAGAGCATCGTGGTGCCGGCCGACGGGACGGCCCTGCACGTGCGGGTGCGCGACACCGGCCGGGCGGCCCGGGCGTTGCCGGCGTCGGGCGCCGGGCTCGCGGCGCCGAACGGGGTGCCCGTCGTCCTGGAGCCGGCCAGCGATGGCGCCGACCGTTCGCGGGTGCGCGACACCCAGCCGTGGATCGCCGGCGAGGCGCTCGCCTCGGCCAGCACGTCGGAGTCCGCCGTGTACAGCTGCACCTCCGGGCTGCCCTCGCGGCGCATCTCGGACAACCGGTCGTTCCTCATCAGCGCCGCGCACTGCTTCAACGACAACGCGTCGGTCTACACCGGCTGGTCCGGCGGTGGGTTCAACTTCATCGGCACCGCCACCTACCGCGACAACCTCGACGACGCGATCGCCATCGACACCAGCAGCACCGGGATCACCGGCGGCCGCGAGTGGGACGGACCGGCGAACAACATCTACAACGTCAGCGGCTCGGGCTGGTCGTACAACGGCGACATGACCTGTCAGGACGGCTTCAGCTCGAAGATCGTCTGCGGCCTGCGGGTCACCGGCGACAACATCACCTGGACCGGGTCGAACGGGGTGGGGCACCGGGGCGTCGAGGCGCATCAGGTGGACGGGCAGACCGCGTCCCAACCCGGCGACAGCGGCGGGCTCGTGTTCTCCCTGAGCGGCACCACCCGGCAGGCGCGGGGCATCGTGAGCTGGGGCGGCGGCAGTACGACCCGCTGGACCGAGGCGCCGTACATCTACAGCCAGTTCGCGATGCAGCTGGCGCCCGTGGCCTAACCGGCCAGGCGGGCCCGGGCGACAAGCAGCGCGGCGTCCAGCGGGAGCGGGATGCCGAGCGCGGCCTCGTCCGGGCCGGTCGGTTCGAGGGGGCCCTGCACGACGACGACGTCGTACCGGCTCGCGTGGGACCACACGCGCGACCAGGTCAGCGCCGGGCACAGGGTGTCGCGGGGGCCGAGGCGCTGCTCACTCGGGGCGCCCGGGCCGACGGTGAACCGGCGGCCGATCGCGTCCAGGCCCTGGGCGCTCGTGTCGCCCGGCCGGTTCAGCATCGGGCCGCCGCCGACGATGACGCCGTCCTCGAGGTACAGCACCTGGAACAGCTCCGGCGGGCTGGCCGTGACGACCAGGCCGGACTTCGCGGTGAACGTCACCGTGAGGTCGGGCCCGCGGTCGGTCCCGGCCCCGCGGACGGTCAGCGACATGGTCAGGCCGCCCCGGCTCGAGGCGGCGTCGGGCAGGCGGAGCCGCTCGCCACACATGTACACCGACGTCGGGCCGCCGCCCGTGGTCCAGGCACCGATCGCCGCGGTCACGACCAGCACCGAGGCGACGGCCGCCGCGGCGCTGAGGACCGCTCGGCGGTGGCGCGTCCGGGGCGCGGTCAGCCCGGGCGGGCCGGCGTCCCCGGCGGCCGTCGCGAGGTTTCGGCGCAGCCCCTGCTCACCGGGTGGCATCTCCGTCCGCCTTTCCGGGATCACGGGGGCATGGTCAGGAGCGGGTCCAGGACTGGTTGGCGCCGCCGTTGCAGGTCCAGATCTCGACCTTGGTGCCGTTGGCGGTCGCGGCGCCGGTGACGTCGAGGCACAGGCCGGACTGGGCACCGGTGACGGTGCCGTTGGCGTTGACGTTCCACTGCTGGTTGGCGGCGCCGGTGCACGTCGCGATCTGGGCGGCCGCGCCGGCGGTCGTCGACTGGCCGGCGACCTCGAGGCACTTCGTGCCGTACACCATGAGCTGTCTGCCCGTGGTGAGGGTCCACTGCTGGTTGGTGCCGCCGTTGCAGTCCCAGATGGCCACCTGCGTACCGTTGGCGGTCGACTGGTTCGGCACGTCAAGGCATCGGTTGGAGCCCACGCCGCGCAGGACCCCGGTGGCGTTGCCGCCGTCGGCCGGCCCGACCGTGCCGGTCGCGGTGTCGACGGTCCAGCTCGACTGGCAGGTCATCGTGGCGCTGGTGCCGCCGATGGTCAGCGGTTGCCAGACATAGCGGGAGTCGGCCAGGTTGCCGGGGTTCCAGCGATCGCCCAGGAACAGGTAGCCGGTGCTGCTGCTGCCCGACACCGGCAGGATCTGCGTGGTCTGGGAGTTGCAGGTGTTGGTGCCGGCCGGTGCGAAACTGCGGAAGGCGCTCCAGGTCCCGGTGATCGAGCCGGCCGTCGTGTACTGGTTGTCGTTGGTGTTCCAACCGGTGAGGTGCGAGCCGAACAGGTAGTAGGTGCCGCCGACCTTGACCATCGCCGGTGACTCGTACTGGTTGAGCGTCTTGACCAGCGCCGACACGCTCAGGAAGTCGGCCGAGAGCTGGTAGATCTGCAGCTTGGCGTTGGTGCGGTCCTCGCTGATGAGGTAGCCGGTGCCGCCGTCCAGGAACAGGTTGTCATCCAGGCTGTCGTGGCCGGCGGGCTTGAAACTGCCCCGGTACTGATAGGTGCCGCAGATGCTGCTGCTGGTGGCCACCCCGCTGCGGCGCTCGGAGTAGCTGCTGTTGTCGATGTGCATGTACATCACGTACGTCGCCGTGGCGGCGTTGTAGATGACGTGCGGGCGCTCGACGATGCGGTTGGGGCCGAGATCGCCGCCGGACTGGCGGGTGAGCACATTCGCGACGAACGTCCAGTTCTTCAGGTCGGCCGACGAGTAGCACTTGACGTTCTGGAACGGTGAGCCGCTGGTCTTGTCCTCGCCGAGCCAGTAGTAGACGCCGCCGACCTTGCTGATGTCCCCGCCGTGGGCCTGGATGACGTGGCCGGAGGTGTCGTTCCACACCGTTGCCGGGGTGATCGTCACCGGCGCCGCCCAGGCGGGCGAGGTCACGGCCGCGCCGAGTCCGACGGCGGCGACAAGCGCGGCGAGCGCGCGGCGCGTCTGCATGGCGATCCCAAACCAAAGCGTCGAAGCGGATCGATGTATGCGGACATTAACACGACCGCCGCTCGGTGCGACATTGCCGGATTGTGGCGGCAATACAACATCACCAACGGGGGTGATCGCGCCGCGCGCGAGGCGGGGGTCAGCCTTTCACCGCCCCCGCGGTGAGCCCGTCGGTCAGGAAGCGCTGCCCGAAGGCGTACATGAGCACCACGGGGATGCTGACGAGCAGCGACGCGGCGGCGAGCTGGCCCTGCGGCACGACGTCCCCGGCGATCATCGACTGCATCCCGACGGGGAGCGTCTTGTACTCGTCCTTGGTGATGAAGACGAAGGCGAAGAGGAACTCGTTCCAGGCGTTGGTCAGGGTGAACAGCGCGACCGCCAGCAGCCCCGGCCGGGCCAGGGGCAGCACCACCCGGCGGAACGCCTGGATGCGGCTGCAGCCGTCGACCAGTGCGGCCTCCTCCAGCTCGACCGGGATCGACGAGAAGTACCCCGTCAGCAGCCAGGTCGCGAACGGCAGCGTGAAGGTCGGGTACGTCAGCACCAGCGACCACAGCGAGTCGGTGAGCCGCACCCCGATGAGCAGCTGGTACAGCGGGATGAACAGCAGCGCGCCCGGCATCACGTAGGTGAGCAGCACCGTGACGGTGAAACTCTGCGCCCCGCGGAACCGCAGCCGGGCCAGCGCGTAACCGGCCAGGGCGGCGCAGACGAGGGCCACCGTGGTGGACGCCAGGGACACCACCACGGTGTTGACGTACCAGCGGCCGAAGGGCTGGTTGGCGAACAGGTCAGCGAACTGCTGCAGGGTCCAGGGCGTCGGCCACAGGTCGCTGTAGTGCATGACGATCTGGTCCTCGGACTTGAAGGCGGTGACGGCGATCCAGTACAGCGGCCCCAGCCCGAAGGCGAGCAACCCGGCGAGCGCGACACCGGACCCCAGGTTTGACACCAGCGACGACGCCCGGCGATGGCCCCGGGTGGGCAGTGCCGAGACCACCCGCCCGACCGCCACCGCGATCAGCAGGATTGCTCCGAGTACCACCGCCGCTTTCCAGAAGATCTGCGGCGAGGCCCAGAGCAGCAGCAGGGCGACGGCCCCGGCGATGACCCACGGCCGCGCCTTCCGCAGCTTTCCGGCCGGGCGGCGCGGCGCGGCGCCGGCGTCCCGGCGCATCGACCGGACCAGGACGTACACCAGGCCGCCGATGACCGGCAGCATGACGAGCGTGACCGCCGCCCCGGCGCCGTACTGCAGCTGCAGGATCGCCTTCGTGTAGGCGACGAGCACGTACGGCGCGGTCGCGTCGCCCGGGCCGCCCTGCGTCAGCAGCCAGATGAGGTCGAAGTTGTTGAACGTCCAGATCGACGACAGGGTCACCGTCACGGTGATCACGTGGCGCAGTCCGGGCAGGGTCACATGGACGAACCGCTGCAACGACGAGGCGCCGTCGATGGTCGCCGCCTCGTACAGGTCGGCCGGGATGGCCTTCAACCCCGCGAGGAACGTGACGGTGAAGAACGGCACCCCCTTCCAGACGTTGACGAGGATCACCGACGGCATGGCCAGCGACGGGTCGGACAGCCAGCCCGCGGGCCAGCCGTCGACCAGGTGGGCACCGGCCAGCAGCGGCCCGATCCCCGAGCCGGTGAGCAGTGCGTTGACACTGCCGAAGATCGGGTCGAGCAGCGCGCGCCAGCTGAACGCCGTCACCACCGTCGGCACCACCCACGGCAGCAGCAGCAACCCGGCCAGCACGGCCCGCCCGCGCCGCCGATGGTGCAGCAGCAGGGCCGCGGACAGCCCCAGCACCACCTTGAACACCTCGGCGTACGCGGTGAACACGAACGAGTTCGCCACGCCCGTGTGGAACTGCTGGTCGCCGATCAGGGCGGTGTAGTTGTCCAGGCCGACCGACACGGTGTCCGGCCCGTGCCGCTCCGTCGTGCTGGTGAAGACCGACCGGGCGATCGGCACGAGCACGAGCCCGCCGACCAGCACGGCCATGGGGGCCAGAAACAGTGCCGCCAAACGCCAGTCGCGGCCCAGCCTCCGCTGGGTCGCCGTGAGGGAGCCGCGCCCCGGCGGCGAGGAGGTCCTCGCCGCCGGGGAGGGCACTGTCCGGGCCGCTGTCACTGCGGCAGCCCCTGCTGGTTGAAGATCTGCACCATCTTCGTGTGGGCGGCGTTCACGGCCTTGGCGGGCGTCGTTCCCTGCAGGACCTGCTGCATCATGTCGGTGAGGACGTAGGCCGCGACGACGGCCTGCTGGCCCGCGCTGGCCTTCTGCGGGAAGGCCAGGCCGTTCTTCGTGGTCAGCGGCAGCGACAGCTGAGTGATCTTGCGTAGGACGGGGAACGCCGGGTCGCCGCTGGTGAAGAACGGGTCGGCATCCCAGACCTTGTCCCAGGCGGGCAACGCCAGGCCGGGCGCTTCCCGGGCCACTCCGAGCAGCGCCTTCGCGCTGACCAGGTACTGCGCCAGGAGCTTGGCGAGCTGAGGGTTCTTGGCGCCCTTGAAGACGACGAAGCCCTGGGACTGGCCGAGCAGCAGGGGCTTGTCGGTCGCCGGCCCGATGCAGTCGGGGAAGACGTGGGTGTTGCCGTAGACGGGGTTCTTCTTGGTCTTGGAATCCGCGTAGACGCTGAACTGGTTGCGGGTGTAGCCGAGGATTCCGGCGAGCCAGTTCTCGTTGTTGCTGGAGTCGGTCCAGGCGGCGACCCCCGGCGGGAGCATCGCCTTGTACTTGGGGTTGGTGTAGATGTCGCCCAGGAAGGTCACCGCCTGCACCGTCTCGGGGGACTCGAACGTGACCTTCTTGCCGTCGTTGTCGGCGATCGACCCGCCGTAGGAGTTGATCAGGGCCTCGATCATGCCGTTGGCGTCACCGGACCGGTTCACGGTCATGCCCCAGCCGTACCGGCGCTGGCCCGGATCGGAGATCGCCAGGCACAGGTCCCGCAGCTCCTCCCAGCTGTAGACATCCTTGGGGGTGATGCCCTTGTCGTGCATCCAGTCCTTGCGCAGGAACGACCCGATCCCGATGAAGTGGTACGGGATGGCGAACCACTTGCCGTCGAAGACGCAGAAGTTCTTGGCCTCCGCGCAGGGCTCGCCGTACTTGGCCTTCAGCGCCGTGACGACGTCCGTCACGTCCTCCAGGTCGCCCAGTGAATGGAACTGCGCGACGAACCGCGAGTCGGTCATGAACGCCAGGTCGCGCGCCACGCCGCCCTTCACCTCGGCGTCGATCTTGGCCACCACGTCACCGGCGTCGGCCTGGACCAGACTGTTCTCGATCTTCGTCCCCGTGGCGTCGGCAAACGTCTTGATCGAGCTGTCGAGCGCCGCGTTCGCCGCCGTCGAGTACAGCTTCTGCGACAGCACCCCCATCGAGGCGCCCTTCAGCGAAGTCGCGGCGTCGAGCAGTTCCTGCGGTACCTCCGGCTGCACCTTGGGCGTCGACTTCGAGGGGCCGTCCCCGCACGCGGCCAGACCGGCCGCGCCGAGCACGCCCACTCCCATCCCCAGAAAGCCGCGCCGGGACCACAACGGCTTGTCGTCCATGGCCATCGCCTCCATTTCGGTTCGATATCTCGAACAGAGTTCGAAATATCGATTCGGGTGACGCGACGGTAGAGGACCCGGTGCGGAGGTGTCAATGAGCTTCGATATGGCGCCGGGCCGCGGGGTCAGCCCGGCATCCGGTACCCCAGCCGGGCCGACAGGGCGGAGGCACCCTCGCGGACCAGCCCGGTCCACTCGGCGTGGGTCGCGGGCGTCCAGCGGATGATCGGCGCGGAGACGCTCATCGCGGCGACGGTCGTGCCGGTGTGGTCGCGGATCGGCGCCGCGACGCAGCGGACGGCGGTGTCGGACTCGCCGTCGTCGACCGCCACGCCTGCGGCGCGGATGCCGTCGAGCTCGGCGCGCAGCCGATCCGCGTCGGTGATGCTGTGCGGCGTCATGCCGGGCAGGTCGCCGCCCGGCCGGAGCGCGTCGAGGGCGGCCGGGTCAAGGCTCGACAGCAACATCTTGCCGACGGCCGTGCAGTGCGCGGGCAGCCGCCGGCCGACCGCGGACACCATCCGGACGGGATGCGTGCTGTCGACCTTCACCAGGTAGATCACGTCCGCGCCGTTGAGCACGGCGACGTGCACGGCCTCGTTGCAGGCGGCGGCGACGTCCTGCGCCACGTCCTGCGCCTCGCGGACGAGATCCAGCTGGCCGGCGAACGCGGCGCCGAGCTGGAACACCGGCATGCCGAGCCGGAACTGGACCGGCTGGCCGGGCACGGCGATCAGGTACGAGCGGGCGACGAGCGTGACGAGCAGCTCGTGGACGGTGGTGCGGGGCAGGCCGAGCTGCTCGGTGATGTCGCGAGCCGACAGCCGGGGGCGGTCCAGGAACAGTTCGAGGATGTCGAGGGTGCGGATGACCGCCGGTACCACGCGGGGCATGTGGAGAGTCCTTTCGAAATACCGGACCGCGTCCGGGATTTCGACGCGACGGTAGTTCGGCAGGATAGTGCCTGGCCCACGCCGGCGGGACGGGGTCGGGAGCGGTCAGCGTCGCGACCGGGCGGTCGGCCGGGCCGGAGCCGCCACCGCGGTGACGATTGCGGCGAGGACGAGCGCCAGGAGTGCCGCCCAGCGTTCGTGGACCGCGGTCCACACGGCGCCGCGCACGGTGGCCGGCACGAACATCGGTGGCGTGGTCGGGGCCACGGCGACCGCGAGCGCCAGGCCCAGCGCGGCCGGGGCGGCGATCGGGCCGCCGACCCCGCGGGCGCTGAACCGGCACGTCACCGCGGAGGCGGCCAGGGCCAGAGCGGCGACGGTCACGGCCTCCAGCGTCAGGCCCGGCACCGGGAGCCGCAGTTCGTCGGCCCCGGCGTAGGTGAGCGCGACCGCCGCCGCCCACCAGGCCGTGAACGCCGCGAGACCGAAGGCGCCGCGGATCGTGGCCGGCCACCGGGATGGCACCGGCACGGCGAGCGTGGTCGGCTTCGCCGGGTCGTCGAAGGTGAACGCCAGGCCGGTCGCGGCGCACACCGCGGCGAAGCGCAGCAGCCGGGCGTGGTCGTCGGCCTCGAGGTCGAGGCCGAGCACCGCCGGCACGGCCACGACGAGCAGCGCCGCCGCGAGCGCGCCCGCCACCGGCGCCGGCCGCATCGCCCGCAGGGTCGGCCCCACGAGCGCGGACAGAACGCCGCGGCGGGCGGTCAGTTGCCGCCGCATACGGTGCGCTCCTCGGCCGGGGGCGCCGCCGGGACGGCCACGCCGAGCAGGTCGCCGAAGCGTTCGAGCGACGTGGCCGGGTCGGCCAGCTCGCCCCAGTTCCGCCGTACGAGCGCGGCGACCTCGCTCGCCGGCCGGGACAGCAGCGCCAGGGCCGGCGTCGCCTCGCGGTCCGGGACCATGGTCGAGGTGAGCAGGCTCATGTCCGCGAACGCGAGGGCGCCCGAGGACTGCTCGTCGAGCATGCGCAGGCCCTTCGCGGTGCCCGGCGTCGCCTGGCCGACCAGCCAGACCAGCAGCGCGCCCCGCGACCCGCAGATCGGCATCTGGGTCGTCAGCGCGGCGCCGGTCAGCACGCGGAAGGCGACGTTCGCCGCGAGGGTGGCCGCGTCCGCGTCCGACCGCCAGGCGGAGCCGACCAGCACGGCCCCCGCGTGCCCGGCCGCGGCGTCGGCGGCGCTCCAGACCCGCAGACGGTCCTCGTCCTGCCGCGCGTCGCCGGCGTACGCGCCCCCGCCGTTGGCGGGGCGGCCGGTGAGCCAGATCCGCTGCCGCACGACCAGCGGCGGCCCGGCGATCGACGGCGCCGGGCGCAGCACGCCCCGGACCACCTCGTCCCAGGCCGGAATCCACCGCGCGAACTCGCCGATCGCGCAGTACTGCACCGCGCCGAGCTGCCGGCACGTCTCCACCGCGGCCGGGTCGCGGGTGACGTCGGCGCGCCGGCGGTCCAGTGCGGGATCGCCGCGGAACTGGGCCGCCCCGGCCCCGGCGGTGAGCGCGGCCACGACGGCCAGCGGCACGAGCAGGCGCCGCCCGCCGGACCGGGCCAGCGCGGCGCCGGCCGCGACGGCGAGCAGGCCGAGCACGTACAGCAGGTGCCAGCCGGGCGTGCGGTCGACGAGCGACCTCGGCACCGAGTACTCGTCGAGGTCGGGCGTGATCGGCGTCAGCCGGAGCACCCACAGCGCCCCCTCGGCCCCGGCGATCGACGCCGCGAGCACCCCGGTCAGCAGCGCCATGAGGATGAGCGGCCCCCACATCGCCGAGCGCAACGCCACGGCGACCAGCACCCCGACCGCGCCGAACAGGACCGCGACGGCCGGCGTGAGCAGGAGCTCGGCCGGGTCGGGCCGGCCCACGGCGCCCGGCCGCAGCGCGAGCTCGCCCAGCCGCACCCCGAGGACGAGCGTGATGAGCAGCGCGTAGGGCAGCAGCGCCAGGAGCACGGCCCCGACCCGCCACGGCCGGGGCAGCACCAGCGTCGCGTCGAGCTCCTCGGTGTGGTGCCGCTGCCCGCGCAGCATCGCCAGGTTGGCGGTCATCAGGGCGCCGCTGCCGAGCGCGAACAGGCCGAGCAGCTGCATGTCGACGGTGGCCTCGTGCAGCACCGGGAAGTCGCCGGCGGACCCGGTGAGCAGCCCGTAGGCCCAGGGCAGGAGGAACAGGGCGAGCGCGGCGAGCGTGAACGGGTGGCGCAGCAGCCGCACCGACTCGACCCGGGCCAGCGCGAGCATCGCCCGCCCGGAGCCGGCCCGCGCACCGGCGGCGACGGGGACGGCCGGCGCGGTCATGAGGTCAGTCACGGCCGTCGCCGCCCGCGCGCCCGTCGACGAGCATGAGGTAGCCGTCCTCGATCGTCGGGGCGAGCAGCTCGGCCCCGGCCGGCGGGTCGCCGACGTGCCGGAACGCGCCGGTGCCGGTCCGCCACGACGCGAGCGCCGCCGGCTCCCGCACCGCGCTGGTCCAGACCCGCCCCTCGGCGAGCGCGGCCAGGCCGGCGGGCGGCCCGGCGAACCGGACCCGGCCCTGGTCGATGACGACCACGTCCCGGCACAGCGACATGACGTCCTCCGTCTGGTGGGTGGACAGCAGCACCACGCGCCGCTCGCCGAGGTCGGCGAACAGCTCCCGGAAGCGCATCCGCTGCTGCGGGTCGAGGCCGACGGTCGGCTCGTCGAGCACCAGCAGCGCCGGGTCGCCGGCGAGCGCCGCGGCGAGCGCGACCCGCTGCCGCATGCCGCCGGAAAGGGTGCGGATGCGGGCCCGGCGGTGCTGGTCGAGCCCGACGGCGTCGAGCACCCGGCGGACCTCCGCGTGGCGTGCCCGCCGGTCGGTGAGCTCCTTGAGGATCGCGACGTAGTCGACGAACTCGAACGCCGTGAACGTCATGTGGAAGCCGGGGTCCTGCGGCAGGTAGCCGAGCCGCCGCCGCACCGCGAGCCGCCCGGGCCCGCTCAGCGGGTCGTGGCCGAGCACCCGCAGCTCGCCGGCGTCGGGCGCCACCGCGGTCGCGAGGATCCGCAGCAGCGTCGTCTTGCCCGCCCCGTTCGGCCCCAGCAGCCCGGTCACCCCGGTGCCGAGGCCGATCGAGACATCGTCGAGGGCGACCTTCCGCCCGTACCGCAACGTGAGCCCACGGCCCCGGACCGCGACATCGGTGCCGGGTGCGGCGGTGTCGGTGCTCATCGAAGCCTCCTGGTGAATGCGCTGCGCGGGAACAGGCGGGACGGGTCGAACGCCCGGGCCCGCCGGGAGAACAGCGTGCACGCGACCGCCGCGGCGACCGCGCTGGCCACCTGCCCGGCCGCGGTGAACGGGGCCGACAGGGTCAGGGCGACCAGCACGGCCCAGCCGACCCCGACCGCGGCCGCCGCGGCCGCCATGCCCAGCCGGGTGGCCACCAGCAGCGTGAGCACGGTCAGCGCCAGCGACGGCAGGAACCACCCGGCCGCGGCGAGGCCCAGGTCGGGCAGGGTGAGGCTGGCGAGGGTGCACAGCAACGCGTTGACCGCGACGACGGCGACCACCCGCACCAGCAGCAGCCGCAGCGCGCTGATCGGCGCGACGAGGCCCAGCTCGTAGGTCGGGTCGATGCCCGGCCCGAACGACACGGCGACGCTCAGCAGCGGCAGCAGCGGCGCCGCGGCCAGGAACACCAGCGGCGCGGCGGCGTGCGCGAACACCGCGGTGAGGGCGAGGGTGAGCGCGACCGCGCCGAGCCAGGACAGCCGCAGCGCCGGGGTCGCGGCCAGCAGCCGGGCGGTGGGCTCGGGCACCCCGGCCCGGCGCACCAGCCGTTCCAGCGGACCGGGCACGGGCGCGTCGAGCGCCGCGTCGAGCCCGGCCCAGCCGTCGTCGAGCAGCGCCGGCTCGGCGGCGGCCGCCGCGGCGGTGAGCCGGTCGCGGCAGCCCGGGCAGGCGACGAGGTGCGATTCGACGGACCACAGCAGCGGCGGCCCGCACCGGCCCGCGGCGTAGAGCCGCAGGTCATCGTCGGGCACGTGCCACGCACCCGCAGCGGATCGAGTCATGTCAGCTCCTGCCGAAGTTGCCGGCGGGCCCGTAAGGCCCGCGTCTTGACCGTGCCGGGCGGGATGCCGAGCAAGGCCGCCGCCTCGTTGGTCGTGAGCCCGTCGAGCACGGTCGCCTGCAGGACCGCGCGCAGCTCGGGCGAGAGCCGGGCCAGCGCCCCGGCGAGGTCGCCGTGCTCGACCCCGGCGAGCACCTGCTCCTCCGCGGACGGCTCGTCGCGCCCGCGCAGCCGGGCCAGCAGCCGGGTCAGCCGGGCCCGGGAGCCGTGCCCGCGCATCGCGTCGACGAGCCGCCGCGCCCCGATCCGCCACAGCCATCCGGCGACGTCGCCGTCCTCGCGGTACCGCGCCGCGCCCCGCCACACGTCCAGAAACGTCTCCTGCACCACGTCGTCGACGACGGCGGGGTCGGCGCATCGGTACCGCAGGCGCATCGTCAGCCACACCCCGTGGCGGCGGAAGAAGACCTCGAACGCCGCCCGGTCGCCCACGGCCACCAGGTCGAGCAGTTCGCGATCGCCCATGCTGTCCCTCACGCCCCCTCATCGGATCGAGTGCCCGATTCGGTTCACGCCCGCCGGAAAAAATTCGGGCGGTCTCAAACCGGTCGGCGGCCCGCCGATGTAGGCGACATGATGGCATGGGCACGGCGGCTCGTGCGTACGCTGCCGAGCGGCCGTCCGCTGCCCGAGCGCGACTGGAACGGCCGGCACCGTGCCATCCGTACCGGTCCCTTCGACGACTGGCTCACCACAACGGCGAAGCCGGCTTTCGCGGCGGCCTAAGAGTTGAGTCGTAAGTGGTCGAGGCGGTGGTTGTAGATCGCGGTCACGGCGGCAACGGCGATGTCGATGCCACGGCCCGGTCGGCGACATTGCCGCAGAATCTGCCAGTCTTTCAACCGGGCGATGACGTGTTCGACGGCGGCTCGCCTGCGCCGGTGACGGCGCCACGCCCCGTCCCGGATAATCCTGGCGTGCGGATCGCGGGTCGGGCCAGTCACGCCGGGCAGCGAGCGACAGCCACCATCGACAAGGACCTGGCGGGGTGGGTCGGCGAGCAGGACGCCGTGTCGAGCGCGGGCGACGACGATGTCGTTGCGGTTGCCGGGCCACGCGGTCCCGGCGGCGATCACAGCGCGGTCGCAGCGGCGGATGACGAGTTGCACGTTGACGCTGCGCCGGTAGTTCTTCGACACGGCAGCACGTTGCTGGTCGTGCACGGGGATGAGGGTGCCGTCGAGGACCCAGATGCAGCGCCGTCCGTGGCTGGGGTGGGTCCGAGGTTGGGGTAGGCCGGCCAGGACCGGGAGCAGATGGCGTTGGATGCGCACGGTCATCGACTGGCTGATGCCGAATACGGCGGCGAGCGCCTGGGTCGTGAGGTTCGTGCGTAGCCCCGCGGTGATGAGCAGGACCCGGTCGGGCAGCGTAAGCCGCCACGGTCCGCCAGTGGCGGCGGGCTGGGCCGCGGCGACCCGAGTAGTGAGGGTGGCGAGCGCAGCCGGGGTGAGGCCGGTCAGTGCGATCAGCCGTGAGTATCGACGCGAGACGGGCTGCATGCCTGGGTTGCCGGTGACGGAACCTTCGTACGTGAGTTCTACGATGAACCCCTGCCGATAGATCAACCGTACGGTTCGGACGCGAGCGGGAGGTGACCGGCATGCCCGACCCTGTGCTGGTGTCCGCGCCGGTTCGCCGGACCCGGGGCAAGTCCAAGGTCAGGAACTGGCGCCGTGACGAACACGCCCCTGTCGCCGTGATCCGCCGGTTGCCGCCGGCGGCCGGCTCCGGAGGGCCGGCACCCAGCAGACGGCCCTGTCACAGCAGTGCCCGTGCGGGCACCGTGCGAAGAAGCCACTCGCCCAGGGCACCCACCACTGCCCACAGTGCGGGCTGGTCGGCGACCGCGACCTCGTCGCGGCGGCGATGGCTGCCTGCGTCCGCCTCACCGACCCGAACGTGCCCGGGTCAGCGTTCATCGATGCGACCTTGCGAGCCGCGCTGCGGCAACGTCTTACAGGGCAGCAAGAGGCCCTGCGCCGGTCAACCGCACCCGCTTCCACCCCAGCGTCCGCTGGGACGGCGGTAGGGGCGGCAGCCACACCCACCAAAGGTGTAGCCTCTGCCGGCGAAACGGTCACACCACTGGCGGCGCAACCCCCGATGAGCGACGGCAGCCCGCTGCCGGGACCACGCGCGGACCACGCCACCAGCCCGGACAGGCCCCGCCCGGGGCCAGACCACGAGTTTCGACTCAACTCTTAGCTGTCGAAGCCGAACCCGATCCGGTCCATCGCCCGCAGCCAGAGGTTGCGCCGCCCGCCGTGCGCGTCGGCGCTGATCATCGCCTGCCGCGTCAGCTGCACCCCGGCCCAGCGCACCGGCTCGGGCGGGAACGGCAGCGGCCGCGAGCGGACCATCCGGGTGCGGGTGCGCGCGGTGTCGGCCCCGGCGAGCAGGTCGAGCATCACCTCGGCGCCGAACCGGGTCGCGCCGACCCCGAGCCCGGTGAACCCGGCCGCGTACGCGACCCGCCCGCGGTGCCCGGTGCCGAAGAACGCCGAGAAGCGCGTGCACGTGTCGATCGCCCCGCCCCAGGCGTGCGTGAACCGCACCCCCTCCAGCTGCGGGAACGCCGTGAAGAACTGCGCGGCGAGCTTGTCGTAGGTGGCCGGCCGGTGCTCGTAGGCGGGGCGGACCTGACCGCCGAAGTGGTACACGGCGTCGTAGCCGCCCCACAGGATCCGGTGGTCGCGGGTCTGACGGAAGTAGTGGAACTGGTTGCCGCAGTCCGACATGCCCTGCCGGCGCCGCCAGCCGATCGCGGCGCGCTGCCGGGCCGTGAGCGGCTCGGTCACCAGCGCGTAGTCGTACACCGGCACAACGTACGGCCGGGTGCGCCGCAGCAGCGACGGGAACACGTTGGTGCCCAGCGCCACCTTCCCGGCCCGCAGCCGGCCGCGCCCGGTGTGCAGCGCGATCCCGCCGCGGTCGCGGGTCAGGCGGGTGACCGGGGTGCCCTCGAAGACCCGCACGCCGAGTCGCTCACACGCCTCGGCCAGGCCCCACGCGAGGCGGGCCGGGTGCAGCAGGGCGGTACCGTCGCGATCCCAGATGCCCGCGAGGAAGGCCGGCGAGTCGATCTCCTCGCGCAGCGCCCCGGCGTCGAGGAAGTCCACCGCGGCCCCGAGCGCGCGGGCCGCCTCGGCGTGCCCGCGCAGCAGCTCGACGTGGTGGGGCGCGGTGGCCACATCCAGCGCGCCGGTCCGCTCGAAGTCACAGCGGATGTCGTACCGCATGAGCGCCGCCTCGATCGCCGCCAGGTTCTCGGCGCCGAGGCGCTCCAGCTCGCCCAGCTCGTCCGGCCAGCGCCGCAGGCCGTTGCCGATCCCGTGGGTGAGGCTCGCCTGGCAGAACCCGCCGTTGCGCCCGGAGGCGGCGTGCCCGATCCGGTCGCCCTCGACGAGCACCACGTCGAGGCCGGGGTCGCGCTCCTTGGCGATGAGCGCGGTCCACAGCCCGCTGTACCCGCCGCCGACGACGGCCAGGTCGCACTCGAGCTCGCCGGTGAGCGGCGCCCGGGCGGCGGGCCGGCCGGGGTCGTCGAGCCAGTACGGGGTGAGCCGGACATCGGCGAGCGAGGCATGGACAGCGGTGGACATGGCCCAATCATCGTCGTTGTCAACGCCGTTGACAACAGTGTTGAGCGTGAGCTTCCCGACGCGGCCCTACGATTGGCGGGACGACGCCGATTTCGGACAGGAGACCCGATTGCGAACCCGCGCCGCGCTCACGCCCGAGCTGATCATCGACGCGGCGAGCCGCCTCGCTGCCACGGCCGGCGCCGACGCGCTCACCGTCCGGCGCCTGGGCAAGGAGCTGGGGGCGGACCCGACGGCCATCTACCGCCACTTCCGGGACAAGGACGAGATCATCCTGGAGGTCGCCGACCGGCTGGTCGCCGCGACCGTGGAGGCGCTGCCGGCCGGCCTCGCGTGGCGCCCGCGGCTGGAGTGGCTGGCCCGGCAGACGGTGCGCACCTTCGTCGCCCACCCGGCGATCGCCCCGATCGTGGCCCTGCGCACGACCCGCCGCCCGGGGGAGTTCCGCACCGTGGAAGCGGTGCTGGGGGCGCTGCGCGAGGCGGGCCTGACCGAGGAGCAGGCCGCCTTCCAGCACCTGGTCTACTCCGAGACGATCTTCTCGTACGCCGCGATGTGCAGCGCCTACGCCGCCCTCGACGAGTCGAGCCGGCAGGGCGACGAGGCCGCGTGGTCGCACGAGTACCGCTCGCTGCCGCCCCAGCGCTACCCGCACATCGCCGCGGCCGCGCCGTACCTCGCCGAGATCGACGACGACATGGTCCTGGAGGGCATCGTCCAGGCCCTCCTGGACCGGGTGGAGTCCCTGGCCGGCCCCGCGCGGCCTACGGGAGCCTGACCAGCCCCTCGTGGCGGTCCGCCGGGAGGTCGCCGTCGGCGACCGCGGTGATGCTCAGGTCGACCAGCTCGACCGTCCCCGCCAGCACCGTCCCGAACGCCACGTCGGCCGCGTCGCGCCCGGTCGCGATGCGCACCAGGGACGGCCGCGGCGCGAGCCGGGTGGCGTCCCACACCAGCCACTCGCCGCCGACCGCGGTCTCCGCGACCAGGTGGAAGTCCATCGGGTCCAGGCCGGGCGCGTACACGGCGGCGACCCGGGCCGGCACGTCGAGCGCGCGGCACAGCGCCACGGTCAGGTGGGCGTAGTCGCGGCACACCCCCCGCGCGGCCAGCAGGGTGTCGATCGCGTCGGTCGTCGGGCCGGACGCCGCCGTGTCGTACACCAGCGACTCGTGGACGCCGGCCACGATCGCCCGCACCGTGGCGAGTTCGTCGGCGCGCCGGTAGCGGGCGGCGTACCCGCCGAGCCGGTCCGACGGGCAGTACCGGCTGGGCCGCGTCGCCACGATCCGGTCCAGGTCGGTGAGCGGGAGCGCCGGCGCCGGGCGGCCCGCGCCGTTGCCGGAGTAGGCGACGACCAGCCGCCCGGGGCCGCCGGTCACCAGGTGCGTCCGGCCGCCCAGCGGCCCGCCGGAGCCGGCGACCTCGGTGATGCCGACCGCCGTGCCGTCGAGCGTCGCCGTGAGCATCTCGTCGTCGCGCCGGTCGGCCGCCGCGATCTGCAGCGCGATCACCGCCGGCGCGGCGATGTCGTAGGTCAGCGTCGCCGCGACGCCCGGGGTCCACATGCGGCAATTGTCACCGCGCAACGTTTCCGATTCGTACCTCGTACGATCAGGTGCGGACGCGGAACGGGGCGAGCGTGTCCCGGATCAGGCCGGCCGCGCCCCAGTCGTCGTCGAACTGGGCCACCACGGCGAGGTGCTGGCGCAGCTGGATGATCGGCATGCGGTCCCGCCAGCCGGCGTCGAGCGAGGTCAGCTCCGCGTAGACGTCGAAGCAGCGCTGCGCATCGGGCGGGGGCGCGGTCGTCCACACGTGGGCCAGGTCGACCTCGGCCCACATGTAGGACACGGCCGGGTCGATGAGGGCGGGCCGCCCGTCCGGGGTGGCCAGGACGTTCTGGGCCCACAGGTCGCCGTGGGTCAGGCAGGCCGGCCGGTCGGGCAGCAGCTCGGGCAGCCGGTCGCAGAGTCGTTCCAGTGCGGCCCGGTCCGCGGGCCCGAGGGCGGCGTCGACGCGGGGCTCCCCGAGCCACCGCAGCAGCCGGTGCTGCGCGAAGAACGCGAACCCGTCCTCGGCCCAGGTGTTGACCTGCCGGCGGCGGCCGAGCCAGTTGTCGCGCTGCCAGCCGAAGCGCGGGTGGGTCGTACCCAGGTGCAGCCGGGCGAGCGCCTGCGCGAACCGCTCCCAGAAGGCCGCGCCCTCCGGCCGCGGCCGCAGGACCGACAGCACCAGCAACTCCCGGTCGGCGTGGATCACGTCGGGCGTCGCCAGGCCGCCGAGCTCGCGCAGGGCGGCCAGCCCCTCGGCCTCGGCCGCGAACACGCCGTCGTCCGGCGCCTCGGCGAACGCCTTGACGAACACCGGCGGCGCGTCGCGGCGGGTGGCGATCCCGGCGAGCGCCGCGAGACCACCGCTCACGGGCTCCACGGCGACGACGTCATCCAGCCCGGCCCGGTGTAGGCGCTCCATCAGCAACATCGAGGACATCACGATCATCTTAGGGTGTACTCCGTGGACGACGACGTCAGCATCCGGCCGATGACGGCCGCGGACCGACCGGCAATGCGCGAGTCGACGCGGGCCGCGCTCGACGACCTGCAGCGGCGGCTCGGGACACCGCCCCCGCCGCCGCCCGGCGACGGGCCGGCCCCGCCCGTGTCGGGCAGCGGCGCGGCGATCGTGGGCCGGCTCCTCGAGCTCGACGGCGCCGGCGCCTGGGTCGCCACGGCGGACGGCCAGGTGTGCGGCGCGGCGCTGGCGGGGCTGCGCGAGGGGCTGTGGTACCTGGCCCACCTGCACGTCCGGCCCGGCCGGCAGGGCCGCGGCGTCGGCCGTCGGCTGCTCGCGGCGGCGCTGGGCCACGGCGCCGGCGCGCGGGGCCGGCTGCTGCACTCGTCGCTGGACCCGCAGGCGATGCGGTGCTACCAGCGGGCCGGCTTCGCGCTCGAACCGGCCCTGCAGGCGGTCGGCGTGGTGCGCCGGGCCGCCCTGCCGGCCGGGCTCGGGGCGCGCGCCGGGTCCGCCGCCGACTTGGACCTCGCCGCCGAGGTCGACCGCGGCGTCCGCGGCGCGGCCCACGGCCCCGACCTCGAGGCGCTGCTCGGGGCCGGTGCGCGGCTGCTGGTCCTCGACGACGGGCGGGAGCGCGGATACGTCGTGCTTGACGCCGGTACACCCAGAATGCTCGCCGCGACGAGCACCCCGGCGGCGGTGCGACTGCTGTGGGCGGCCCTGGCCGAGTGCGGCGACCATTCTGTCGCGGTGGAGATCCTGCGGGCCGACCAGCAGTGGGCGTTCGACGTGGTGCACCGCGCCGGGCTCGGCCTCACCCCGATGGGCCCGCTGTGCCGGCAGGGCGACACCGGCCCGCTCGCGCCGTACCTGCCGCACGCCGACATCCTCTGAGCCTCAGCCGCCGGCGAGCCGCTCCAGCGCGGGTACCACGGCGGCCGGCGCCGGCATCGCGGCGATCTCCGCCGCGACCTCCTGCGCCGCGGCCCGCAGCGCGCCGTCGGTGAGCAGCCGGGTCAGCTCGGCCGCGCCGATGGCCTTCGCGGCGGGGGCCAGGCCGGCGCCCCGCCGGGCCAGCAGTTCGGCGTTGTGCCTGCGGTCGCCCGCCCCGGTCGTGGCCGGCTGGGGCGCCCCCGCGGCCAGCCCGCCCAGCACGCTGCCGGCCCCGGAGTGGTGCACGAACGCGGCGGCGTGCGGCAGCACCTGGTCGAGCGGCACGCGGCCGACGGCGCGCACGTTGGCCGGGAGGTTGCGGGCCTTCGCCGGGCGGACGAGCACGACCTCGGCGTCCACGCGTGCGGCCGCGGCGATGACCGCCGGGCCGGGGTCGCCGGTGTCGGGGCCCGCGAGGGTGCTCCGGCTGACCACGACGCGGGGCCGGCCGCTCCCGCGCGGCCAGCTCGAGCAGCGGCCCGACGCGGGCCAGGTTGGCCCGGCCGAAGAGCTCGCCGGCCATGGCGTGCCCGGCGGTCCCGCGCAGCTCGGCGCGGGCGATGCCGGGATGGCGCAGGGCCACGCGGATCGCGCTGCGGGGCAGGCTGAAGGAGGCCCCGATGTCGGCGGTGCGCAGCCCGAGCATGTCGCCCGGAAACCCGCCGCTGGCGACGACCACGTCATGCCCGGCGTCCCGGCAGGCCGCCGCGAGCGGCACCAGCGGCAGCAGGTGCCCTTGCAACGGCGCGGCGACGAACACGATGCGCACGGCTCATCGTAGGAGCTGACGCTGCAGGGCGAGGGTGAGCCAGTCCCGGAACTGCGCCGGTGTCCACTGCCGCTTGTGCACCAGCTGGTGGTAGAGGACGGGATCGCTGTGCAGCCACAGGATGTCGGCCGCGGTCGCGATGGTCAGCCCGCGCCGGAGGGCGCCGCGGCGTGAGATCAGGGTGGCGGGCCGTCGCATGGCCGCCGCCCGTTGCCGCTCCAGCTCCTCGCACTGGGTCCGGGCCTCGGCGTCCGAGCCGGCGGCGACGGTCAGCGCGACGTGCAGCCGGGCGATGCGTCCGTGGATGCCGGTGAGGAGATCGGCGAAGCCGGCCAGCATCCGGGCCGGGTCGGGCTCCGCCTCCAGGGCCTGGATGGCCGGCCGCCGCTGCAGCGGCACCGGTTCGTCGTCGCCGGCGGTCGCCTGGTCGTACGCCAGGCGGATCAGGGCGGCCTTGCTGCCGGCCGAGCTGAACACGGTCTTGCGGCTGACCCCGGCCGCCGCCGCGACCGCCTCGACGGTCGTGGCCGCGTACCCGTTCGCGACGAACAGCTCCGCCGCCGCCGCCACGATCTGCGCACGGGTCCGGCGGGCCTGGGTCGCTCGCAGGTCGGAGTGGTAGGGACGCTTGCCCGGGTCGGTCATTTCGCGCTACCTTCGGTGTAACCAATACACTCGCAGTGTACCCAATACGGAGCGAGCCTACCATGATCTATTCGATCGTCAGCCCGGTGCACATTCCGGCCGGCCTCGCCGGCCCGGACCCCATGGACTTCGACGTCCGCTGCTTCCTCGTCCCGCACGCCTCCGGGGTGACGCTCGTCGACACGGGGCTCGACCGTTCCGTGCCGCTGATCGCGGCGAAGCTCGCCGAGATCGGGGCGGCCTGGAGCGACGTGACGGACGTGGTCCTCACGCACCACCACCCCGACCACACCGGCGGCCTGGCCGAGGTCGTCGCGCTGGCGCCCGGCGCGACCGTCCGGGCCGGTGCGCACGACACGTTCCCGGTCGCGGTCGAGGCCGCCGCGGACGGCGCGACGATCCGCGGGCTGCGCGTCGTCGCCACGCCCGGGCACACCGCCGGCCACCTGAGCGTCCTGGCCGTCGAGGACGGCGCGCTGCTCGTCGGCGACCTCGCCGGCAACCCGGGCGACGGGCTCACCCGGGCCCCGCAGGCGTTCACCGCGGACGCCGCCGAGGCCGAGCGCTCGCTGCACAAGGTGCGCCGGCTCGACTTCGCCCGCCTGTACCCCTCCCACGGCGAACCGTCCGATCGGCTCGCGCTGGAGCAGCTCCTCGGCTGAGGGGCGGCTACCGGGTGCTGTACGTGGACTGCTCCGGGCGCCGCCGGCTTCCGGTGTGCTGCTCCGCGGGCGGGCGCTGGGCGGCCAGCCAGGCCTGCAGGGCGTCCACGCTCAGCGGCTCGCCCGGCAGCGTGCCCTGCACGCCGGCGCAGCCCGACAGGGTCACCGCGTCGACCATCTCGCGCGTGTCGACGCCCTCGGCGACCACGGTGATGCCGAGCGAGTGCGCCAGCTCCACCGTCGAGCGGATGACCACCGCGTCCTGCGGGCTGCTCACCATCGGCGCGGCGAAGGCCGGGTCCAGCTTCAGCTCGTCGACGGGCATGCTGCGCAGGCGGGCCAGCGACGGGGCCGAGCGGCCGTAGTGGTCCAGGGCCAGGCGGACGCCGAAGTGGCGGAACTGGCCCAGCGCCGTCTCGGTGCGGCGGGCGTCGATGAGCATGACCTCCTCGGCGATCTCCAGGGTGAAGGCCGACGGCGGTACGCCGAGCTTGTTCACCATCTTCGCCACGTCGTACGGCAGCCGGGAGTCGAGCACGTCGGCGGCGGACACGTCCGCGGCGACGCCGAGCTCGAAGCCCTGCCGGCGCCAGGCCGCGCAGCTCTCCAGGGCGCTGCGCAGCAGGAAGCGGGTCAGCTGGCGGGTCAGGCCGACCTGCACGGCCAGGCGCTGCAGCACCTCCGGCTCGATCCAGCCGTGCACGGGGTGCCGCCAGCGCAGCAGCGCCTCCAGGGCCACCGGGCGGCGGGTGCCCAGGTCGACCTTCGGCTGGTAGTACACGAAGAACTGCTCGTGCTCGACCGCCCGCAGCAGGTCGGGCAGCAGGTGCGAGCCGACGTCGCCGCGGTGGCCGGGGTCGTACACCTCCACCTCCGACCGGCTCGACTTGGCCTCGTGCAGGGCGTCGGCGGCGCAGCGGATCAGCTCGGCCGAGTTGGTGGCGTGCATCGGTGCGAGGGCCAGGCCGGCGCTGAGCTCGATCTGCACCGGCACCGGGCCGGCCGGAATCGGCGCGGCCAGGCTGTGCAGCAGCAGCTCGGTGTCCCGGGAGATGCTGTCGGCGGCACCCGCGGAAACCGTGCGGAGGATGGCGATCTCGGCGCCGCCGAGGCGCACCGCGACCGCCTCCGGCGGCAGGGCCCGCAGCAGCCGGTTGCCGACGGTGTTGAGGATCATGTCGCCGGCGGTGTAGCCGAGGATCCGGTTCATCTCGTGCAGGTGGTCGACGCTGACGATGGTCAGCGGGAGGATCGCGCCCTGGGGGAGGCCCTCCAGCATGCCCGGCAGGGCCGAGTCCAGCACCCGGCGGTTGCCCAGGCCGCTGATCTCGTCGGTGGCGGCCTGGCGGCGGGTCCGGTTCAGCTCGCGGGTCTGCTCGAAGGTGAGCGCGGTGCGGGCGCCGGCGGCGAGCAGGCAGCCGCTGGCCATGATGATGGTGACCGGGTGCAGGTGCACGAAGGTGCCGACGATGAGCACGACCAGCGCGCACAGCGAGAACAGGATCGGCACGAGCAGGGCGGCGAAGCCGCGCACCTCGTCGGCGGCCCGGCGGCGGTGCACCGAACCGGCCAGCGCCATCAGGGTGAGCCCGATCATCCACGTGCCGTCGATCCAGCTGCCGTCGGTGTACGTGTTGTTCGCCAGGCCGAAGAGGTAGGCGGTGTCGGCCACGGTGAAGGCGGCGGCGCCGAGGCCGGCCATCCACCAGACCGGGTCGTTGCGCCAGCGCACCATCGCCAGCGCCGCGACCGCGACGACCATGAGGACGAGGTCGCCGATCGGGTACGACAAATTGGTCACGGTCGCCGCGAACGCCTTGCCGGTGTCGGCGTTGAGGAGGTCGTTGAGCGTGAACGCGGAGAACATCGCGCCGGCCGCGAGCGAGGTGACGACGCCGTCGAGCCAGACCGACGCGGGCAGCCGCCGCACGGTCGCGCGGGCCAGCAGGATGAAGCCGATGTAGGCCAGGGGGTACAGGCCGACGTAGAACACGTCGGCGAGCGACGGCACCGGGATGGTCTCCGCGTCGGCGAAGCTCGCCTGCCAGTAGATGTCACCGGCGGCCCAGGAGGCCACGCCGCCGCCGACGAAGGCCCAGGCGAGCCGGTTGCGGCGGACCAGGATCGGCCGGGCCAGCGCCAGCAGGGACGTGGCGATCAGCACGACCGAGTAGAACCAGGTGTCCAGCAGCGCCGGGCGCTGCCCGCCCATCGGCAGCAGGGTGCTGAGGGCGTAGACCACGCCCAGGCCGGCGACGACCGTCTTGATGCCCCGGTAGAGGGGCGAGCCGAGTACGGCGAGGTCGGCGTCCGCCTCGGGCGGGGCCGTGGCGGCGGCGTGGCTTCGTGTCACTGGCGTTCCCCCGAATGCTCTTGGATGTCCACGACCGGCGGCTCGAAGCCGTTGAAGTTCGAGGCGTAGACGGTGGTGTAGGCGCCGGCGCTGCCGAGGTGGACCCGGTCGCCGGTGGCCAGTTCGTGTGACAGCTCGACGTCGAAGAGGATCGTGTCCTGGCTGTCGCAGGTGGGCCCGGTCAGCTGGCAGCGCCGCCGGCGCGGGCTGTTCAGCTCGTCGCCGACCGGGAAGCGGAGCTGGTTGGCGGTCTCGAGGCTCTCCATGAGCCCGTTGAAGGCGCCGACGTCCAGGTGTACCCAGCGCCGGCCCATGCGGTCGGCGACCCCGATGACGGTCGCCACGAGCGTGCCGGCCTCGGCGACGAGGGCGCGGCCGGGCTCGACGACGGCGTGCACCGGATGGCGCAGGGCGGCCAGGCCGGCGTGGATGACCGCGGCGTAGTCCGCCAGTGGAGGGGGGTCGCCGTCGTACCGCGCCGGAAAGCCGCCGCCGAGGTTCACCAGCCGCAGCCGGACGTCCTCGGCGGCGAGCTTGTCCATCAGCTCGCCGACCATCTCCAGCGGCTGGGCCCACGCCCGCGGGTGCATCATCTGCGAGCCGACGTGGAAGGTGACCCCGTACGGGTCGAGCCCGCGGTCGCGGGCGGCGAGCAGCAGCTGCGCGGCGGCGTCCAGGTCGACGCCGAACTTGCCCTCGCTCGGTACCTCGCTGTGCAGGTCGGGCACGGCGAGCCGGACGTACACCGACGCCCCCGGCGCGGCCCGCCCGAGCTTGGCCAGCTCGTCGGCCGAGTCGAAGGCGAACCGGCGCACCCCCGCGGCGTAGGCCCGCTCGATGTGCGCCTCCGGCTTGACCGGGTTGCTGAACAGCACCTCGCCCGCCGGCACCCCGAGCGCGAGCAGCTGCTCCAGCTCGGCCGCCGAGGCGATCTCGAAGCCGCAGCCGAGCCCGGCCAGGTGCCCGACGACCCGCGGGTGCGGGTTGCACTTCATCGCGTAGTGCACGGCCACGTCCGGCAGGGCGGCGCGCAGGTCCCGGTAGGCGGCGCCGACCCGGGCCAGGTCCATCACGAGCCGGGCGGTCACGCGGATCTCCGGCGCGCGGCCGGGGTCCGGCCGGCGACGGCCTGACGGGCGGCGGACCGTGGCGCCGGCCGCTTGGCGGAGACCCGGACGGGCCGCGCCTGTCGCATGACGATCGGCTGCGTGGCCTCGGGGTCGAGGACGGCCGGCGGCTGCGTGACCGCGTCGCCGATCACGGCCAGGGGCTGGGTGACCTCGCCGCCGGTGAGCTCGACGGTGTCCTCGCCGGCGCCGGCCGGGACGGTCTCGCGCCGGCGGCGGCGGATCAGCTCGTAGCTGACGATTGCCACGCCGTAGAAGGCGACGTCGGCCATCAGCTTACCCAGCAGCGTGCCGGTGCCGATGCCGCCGGTGATGTCCGGGCCGAGGTACATGAACAGGGGGCGCAGGGTGGTCGAGTCGAGCACCTCGATCAGTCCGAACTCGGCCAGCAGCAGGCGCGCGGTCGAGGTGGTGGTGCGGCGCAGGTTGTACCCGCGGGCCCGCTCCCGGCGCCACTCGACGGTCGCGATGAGGCCGTAGAAGCCCACGATCTCGCCCGCGGTGCCGGCCAGTGCGGCGAGCACCCGATCAGAGAACAAGGCATATATCGCAGCGGTCGCAATAAATGCACTGGCGGTGCCGGCAATTTCCGCGGGGACGTATCGGCGGGCCCACTGCCAGCATTTATCGCGCCATCGCGGGCGCAGCCCAATAGACACTCTCTGCTCGCCCCGTTCGAGCCGACCCCGCACCTGACGCTGTGCCGGGTGAGAAAGAATTCACGCCTCACTGCGCCGGGAAAGCTATCACGTGCCGTCGATGTCGACAAAACGCTGCCGCACATTACGCGCCGTAGCCGATTTCGGGGTGAACGAATCGAATTCGCGTTCCTTGGCATTGATGCTGGTAAACGCGACGCAAGTCGTACGTTTGGCCGGGACGAACCATCCGGACGGCGGTCGGATTCCGGAACAGAAGTAGACGCGTATCGTTAAGCGCGATTTAACGCAGGCCGTTGACGACGAGCGTGCACACGTCGGCCAGCACCGCTTCGCGGCCCGGGCGGTCCCATTCGCCCGCGTGGGCCGGGTCGTGGAAGGCGGCCGTCGCCCAGAAGATCGCGCGCGCGGCGGCCGCGGCGTCGGTGGCCGCGAAGTCGCCCGTGGCGATGCCGTCGGCGACCATGCGCTCGAGCTGGCTCAGCAGTGCGGCGACGTGCTCCGCGGCGACGGTGCTGCTCTCCCCGGCCAGCGCGCGGTAGGTCGCGAACAGCTCCGGGTCGCCGCCGGCGGCCGCGCGCTTGGCCGCGAACATCGCCGAGATCCAGGCCCGCAGGCGCTGTGGGGGCGCCAGGGCGGCGTCGGCGGCGATCGCTTCCAGCGCCGGCAGCGTGCGGCCCACGAAGCGGCGCGTCACCGCCTCGCGCAGGGCCGCCTTCGACGCGAAGTGCCGGTACACCGCGGCGTGGCTGACGCCCAGCGCCCGCGCCACGTCCACGACCGTCGCCTTGGACGGGCCGTGCCGCCGCAGGACGTCCTCGGTGGCGACCAGGATGGTCTCGGCGTCGAGCACGCGGGCGACCCTAGCGCTCGCTGTCGAGCAGGGCCATGAGCGGCTTCGCGTACCGGGTGCCGGCGACGGACCCGGGCGGCACCGCGGCCTCGACGGCGGCGAGGTCGGCGGCGCTCAGCACGATCGCGGACGCGTCCACGGCGGAGGCGACGCGCGCCGGGCGGCTGGCGCCGACGAGGGCAACGATGGCGGGGCCGCGCGACAGTACCCACGCGATCGCCAGCTGGGCGACGGTCACGCCGAGGCCGGCGGCGATCGGGCGGAGCCGGTCCACGAGGGCCAGGTTGGCCGGGAGGTTGCCGGCGTTGAACCACGGCAGGTGGCCGACCTCGCCGCCGCCCTCGTAGGCGCCGGTGAGCAGGCCGTGGGCGAGCACGCCGTAGGCGGTGACGCCGATGCCGAGCTCGTGGCAGGTGTCCAGGATGGAGCGCTCGATGCCGCGGGCGAACAGCGAGTACTCCAGCTGGACGTCGGCGATCGGGTGCACTGCGTGCGCGCGGCGGATGGTACCGGCGCCGACCTCGGACAGCCCGATGTGGCGCACCCAGCCCGCCTGCACCATCTCGGCGATCGCGCCGACGGTGTCCTCGATCGGCACCGCGGGGTCGAGGCGGGCGGGGCGGTAGATGTCGACGTGGTCGGTGCCGAGGCGCTGCAGCGAGTACCCCAGCGCGCTCTTGACGTGCACCGGGCGCCCGTCGAGGCCGATGAACCGGCCCGCCGGGTCGCGCAGGCCGCCGAACTTGTCGCTGATGACGACCTTCTCGCGGTCGCCGGGGCGCAGGGCGCGGCGCAGCAGCTCCTCGTTGTGGCCGTTGCCGTAGAAGTCGGCGGTGTCGACGAGGGCGATGCCGGCGTCGACCGCGGCGCGGATGGTGGCCACGCTCGTGTCGTCGTCGGGGGTGCCCGCGGACATCGGGCCGCAGCCGAGGCCGATCGCGGGCACCTGCGGGCCGGCCGGGCCGAGTCGTCGCATCTCCACGGCGGCGACGGTACCCCCACAGGTTACAGATTTCAAATTTTGTAATCTGACAGGAAGGCGAGCACCGCCAGGACCCTCCGGTTCGTGGTGTCGTCGTCGGCCAGGCCCAGCTTGCCGAAGAGCGAGGTGGTGTACTTGCTGATCGCGCTCTCGCTCAGGAAGAGCCGCTGCCCGATCGCCTGGTTGGACAGGCCCTCGGCCATCAGGCTCAGCACAGAGTGCTCCCGCTCGGTGAGCGCCGCCAGGCGCCGCGTCGACGAGCCGCTGGCCAGCAGCTTGGCGATGACCGCCGGGTCCATCGCGGTCCCGCCCGCGGCGACGCGCTCGAGGGCGTCGATGAACTGGTCGGCGTCGAAGACGCTCTCCTTGAGGAAGTACCCGATGCCGCCCGCCCCGTCGGCCAGCAGCTCGCGGGCGTAGAGCTGCTCGACGTGCTGGGACAGGATGAGGATCGGCAGGCCGGGCACCTCGCGGCGGGCGGCCAGCGCGGCCCGCAGGCCCTCGTCGGACTGCCCCGGAGGCATCCGCACGTCGACCACGGCGACGTCGGGCCGGTGGGTCAGCAGCGCCGCGAGGGTCGCCCCGCCGTCGGCCGCGGTCGCGACCACCTCGTGCCCGAACGCCTCGATGAGCCGCACCATGCCGTCGCGCAGCAGGTACAGGTCCTCGGCTACGACGACTCGCACGGCACCGCCATCCGCGCCCGGGTCGGGCCGCCGTCCGGGCTGGTGAGCTCGAGCGTGCCGTCGAACGCGGCGAGCCGGCGGCGCAGCCCGGCGAGCCCGCCCTCGGCCGGCACAGTGGCCCCGCCGCGGCCGTCGTCGCAGACGTCGACCACCAGGTGCGTGCCGTCCCGCCCGATGGCGATGCGGGCGCGGCTCGCCCGGGCGTGCTTGACGGCGTTGGTGAGCAGCTCGGCGACGCCGAAGTACAGCGCCGACTCGATCGGCGGGTCCAGCCGCAGGCGCAGGTCGGTCTCGACGGTCGTCTCGAGCGGGCTGTCCATCGCGAACGCGCGCACCGCGTCGATCAGGCCGCGCTCGTTGAGCACCGGCGGGCTGATGCCCCGCACCAGCTCCCGCAGCTCGCTGAGGGAGGTGGCGGCGCCGGCGCGGGCTTCCCGCAGTACCGCCGCGGCTCTGTCCGGATCGGTGGCCATCAGCTTCTCGGCGGTGGCCAGGGACAGGCCGAGGGCGACCAGGCGGGCCTGGGCCCCGTCGTGCAGGTCGCGCTCGATGCGGCGGATCTCGGCCGCCTGCGCGACGGTGGTGTCGGCGCGCTGGGCGGTCAGCTCCTCGACCCGCTCGGCCAGGCGCATCGCGGGGGAGGGGCGCATGAACCGCACGGCCACCGGCGCGCCGACCCGCCAGGCGAACGGGGCCGCCGCGAGGGCCACGGGCACGCCGAGCAGCCACCACCCCCCGAGGACGGCGAGGCCCAGCGCGACCGGCGGCACGGCGGCCACGATGCCGGCCGCGAACGGGGCGACGAGCACGAACCGCAGGTCGCGGCGCAGCGCGGGGTCGGTCATCCGGTTCCGTATCCGCTGGTCCTGCTCGGCGCGCCGGCGGCTGCTCTCGTACGAGTAGCCGTTCCACCAGTAGCCGGTCGACAACCGCGTCACCGGGCCGGGCTCGCGGTACCCGGCCGGGATGACGGTGCCGGTCCAGCGGGCGACGAGGGCGCGGACCAGGTGGCAGACCGGCCGCACCAGCAGCAGGGTGCCCGCGACCGCCCACGACGCCGGCGCGAACCACGACCACGGGCTGCCGCGCCACAGGTACGCCACCACCACCGCCCCGGCCCAGACGGCCGGGACGAGGAGCGTGACGGCGGCCAGGGCGCAGGCCCGCCAGAACCCGACGATCATGTTCATGCCACCACTGTGCACGCCGGCCGGCGCGGGCACGAGTGGGGCTGGACCCACTGAGACGTACGCCCAGCCGCACTACGGCCCGGCCGTCCCGTTCCCAGCTCCCCACCCCCGCTCGACGCCCCGTCGCCGGCCAAGCTCGCCTCGGCGCCGCGATCGCCCGGCCGGCCGGCCTCCTCCCGGGCGTGCGCCGCGTGCTGTGCGCCGGCCCGACGATCCGCGGCTCGCGTTCGCCGCCGTGGCCGCGGTCGCGCCCGACGGCACCTGGCTCGTGCTCGGCACGTACGACGCGGTGCTGATCCGGGACCGGGGCGCCGGGGCGGTCGAGCACCGGCGCACCCCGGCGGTGTGGTCCGTCGCCGTGGCGCCGGACGGCTCCTGGTACGCCACCGGCCACCGGGACGGGCCGGTCCTGCTGTGGCGGGGCGGCTCGGCCCGGCCGCTGGGCGCGCTCGCCGGCCACGACGGCCCCGTGGCGGGCATCGCGGTCGACGACACCGGCACGTGGATCGCCACCGCGGGCGAGGACCGGATGCTGCGCGTCTGGGCGCGCGACGGGCGCTGCGTCGCCGCGATGCGCGTCGAGCTGCGGCTGACGGCCTGTGCCTGGGTTCCGCCCGGGGCCACGCTGGCCGCGGCCGGCCCGGGCGGCACCTACCTGTTCGACCTGCTGCCGGCCGAGCGATCCGTTCAAGACCCGACGGCGGCGGGAGCCTGAGACTGCTCGCGGTGGTGCCGTACCAGCGCAAGGTCCACGCGAGCCTGAACGGCCTCGGCAAGGCGGCGCTGCCGGCCTAGGTACAGGTGGCGGCCCAGCAGTCGACGAGCACCAGGCCGGACGCCTGCGCGGTGCCGTAGCAGGCGGCGTTGCCGCTCACGGCGCCGCGACCTCGAGGCGGAGCCAGGCCGCCAGGCTCCCGATCTCGCGGCGGACCGCGGCCGTCTGCGCCTTCGTGAACGGTACGTCCTCGTGCACCGCGTCCACCCGCAGCACGCCCGCGCGGTGGTCGGCGGCCGCGTCGAGCTTGCCGATGAGGCGGTCGCCGTGCAGGACCGGCAGCGCCCAGTAGCCCCAGCGGCGCTTCGCGGCCGGCTTGTACATCTCCAGCTGGTAGTCGAACTCGAACAGCTCGGTCATCCGCTTGCGGTCGTAGACCAGGCGGTCCAGGGGCGAGAGCAGGACGGTACGGCCGGAGAAACCGCCCCCGAGCCGCTCCGGGTCCACGCGCCACTCGCCCCGGACGCCCTCGACGACGGCCGGCTCACCCGCGTCGCCGCCGCGGGCGATGCCCAGGGAGCGCAGGCGGCGCTCGTCGCGGGCGCGGCGGGCCTCCTCCAGCGGGACGACGTCGTCGGGGTAGACGCGCTCGGCGAGGTCCCACAGGCGCTCGGCCCCGCGCCGCCCGGCCGCCGCGACCTCGCCCCGCTGGACCATCGCGTCGAGCATCCGGCCGACGTTGCGGTTGTTCGACCAGCCCGAGGAGCGCCACGACACCACGCACGTGTCGGGCAGCTCGCGCACCGTCAGCGGCCCGTCGGCCCGCAGCCGCGCGAGGATGTCGAGCCGGCAGCCGGTGTTGGCCTCGACCCAGACGCCGAGGCCCTCCTGCCACTCGTGCACCGGCCAGGCGTCCATCTCCGCGCGGTAAAGCGCGATGTCCGGCGGTACCAGGATCAGGCCCTGCAGCTCCAGCAGTGCCTGCTCGTCGAGCGCGTCGCGCAGCTCCTGCGGGTCGTACTTCTCGCCGAGCCGGCCCCACAGCACGAGGTCGGCGCTGCGGGCCACGTACGCCGTCGGGTCGTTCTGCAGCTCCCACAGCCCGCGCACGGTCTCGAACAGCCCGGCCGGGCGCTCGGCCGAGAGCAGCTGCGCGCGTACCGCGAGCCGCCGCGCGTCGGCGCGGGACAACGAGTGCATGACCACCGGCCGAGGGTAGAACTTGGCAAGTGGAACATGGTTCCGCTACGGTTAACGGAACCAGGTTCCGTATCCGGTGAGAGGGGTTCCCGTGGTGAGCTTCGGGATCATGACCGCGCCCATGCAGGTCGAGTACGCCGACATCGTGCGCGTGTGGCGCGAGGCCGACGACGTGCCGGAGCTCGAGCACGCCTGGCTGCTCGACCACCTCATGCCCATCGGGGGCGACCCCGCCGGGCCGATCTTCGAGGGCTGGACACTGCTGTCGGCGCTCGCGGCGCAGACGCGGCGGCTGCGGCTCGGGCTGCTCGTGACCAGCAACCGGTTCCGTCCGCCGGCGGTGCTCGCGAAGATCGCGGCCACCGTGGACGTCGTGTCCGGCGGGCGGCTCGACTTCGGCATCGGGGTCGGGTCGCGGCCGGGCCATCCGCTCGCGCGGCGCGAGTACGACGGGAACGGGCTGCCGTACCTCGACACCGCCGACGCCGTCGAGCGGCTCGACGAGGCGTGCACCGTCATCAAGCGGCTGTGGACCTCCGGCGAGCCGTTCGACTTCGAGGGCCGGCAGATCCGGCTGACGGGCGCGTTCGGCAACCCCAGGCCCGTGCAGCGCCCGCACCCGCCGGTGCTCATCGGCGGCCGCTCGGCGGCGACACTGCGGCTCGTGGCCCGGCACGCCGACATCTGGAACATCCCCGGCGGAGACCTCGACGACTGCGTGGCGCGCAGCGCGCTGCTCGACCGGTACTGCGCCGAGATCGGCCGCGACCCGGCCGGGATCACCCGCTCGATCCACCTGCCGGTCGAGTCCTACGAGCGGCCGGAGCCCACGAGGGAGGCGATCGGCGCCGCGGTCGCGGCCGGCTTCGGGCACGTCATCCTCAGCGTGCCGGCACCGTACCCGACCGGCGTCGCCCGATGGGTGGCCGACGAGCTCATCGCCGGCTGATCAGGGGCCGGTGCGGGCGTCGCGACGGGACTTGAGCAGGGACGCGACGGTCGTGATGGTCAGGGTGCCGATGATGACGCCGAGGGAGAGCGGGATGCCGATGTGCGGGGCCCAGCCGACCGGGTCGCCGCCGTTGACGAACGGCAGGGAGTTGTCGGCGAGGGCCTCGAGGAACAGCTTCACGCCGATGAAGCCGAGGACCACCGCCAGGCCCAGCGACAGGTACACGAGGCGGTCGAGCAGGCCGCCGATGAGGAAGTACAGCTGCCGGAGCCCCATCAGGGCGAACACGTTGACGGCGAAGACCAGGTAGGGCTCGGCGGTGAGCCCGAACACGGCCGGGATCGAGTCCAGCGCGAAGATCAGGTCGGTCGTGCCGATGGCGACGAGGACCACGACGGTCGGCGTGAGGATCCGGCGCGACCAGCGCACGAGCGGGTTCTCCTTGAACTCGTCGCCGTCGGGCTCGCCCTGGGTCGCCAGCTTCACCGCCGTGTACACCAGGAACAGGCTGAAGATGTAGAACACCCACGAGAACCGGCTGATCGCCGCGGCCCCGGCGGCGATGAACCCGCCGCGCAGCACGAGCGCGAGCACGATCCCGACCATGAGCACGCGCTGCTGCTGAGCCCGGGGCACCCGGAACCGCCCCAGAATGATCACGAAGACGATGAGGTTGTCGGCGGACAGGCTGTACTCCGTCAGCCAGCCCGCGTAGAAGGCCCCGGCCGCGTCGCGCCCCCACATGGCCAGCACGAACAGCCCGAACAACAGCGCGAGCGCGATGTAGACACTGACCCAGATCGCCGACTCCCGCACCGACGGCTCGTGCGGCCGGCGCGCGACGATGGCCAGGTCGACCAGGAGCATGACGCCCACGCCGGCCAGCGTCGCGGCCCAGACCAAGGCGGTGACGGTCACGACGCACCACCTTACCCGGCGCGGCGAGGGTGACCGGCCCGCGGCAACGCCGGACACGGTTTCACACATCGCAATGAGGACAGATCGATGTGTCGCCAGGGGCGACGAGCAGCAGCGCCGCGGTCGCATGGCCGGGCCGGCCGGCAGTTTCGGTGAGGCGCCCGGCCGGGGCGCGTGGGCATGCCGAGGTCGTTCGCGGCGCGTCGCCGGTGGGCGGCCGGGGTGACGTGCCGGGCGGGCATGCGGTGATGCGGCGGTTGGTCCTGGCCCGCAGCCCGGGAGCGAAGCGGGTCGTGCGACCGGCCGGGCGTGCGGCGTTGCCGGGGGTCGTTCCCGGCGTGTCGCCGGCGAACCGCCTGCCTTACGCGACCGGCCCGGAGCGCGACGAGGCGGCGATGCCCAGGCCCAGCCCCCCGGGCGGGCGTGCGCTCCCGGGGAAGGGCCAACCCGGGATCAGCGGGCCGCGCGCAGCTTCTCCTCGATGGCGGCGGCGAGCTTGCCGGCCGTCTGCTGTACCAGCTTGCCGTAGCCGATGAACAGTTTGTTGGCCAGCGGCACCGCCCAAGCGCTCCGCTGCGCGATGTTGAACACGCGGTAGGTCAGTGCGGCCCCCGCCGGGCCCGGGTCGGCCGCGATCTCCCCGCGGTACCACCAGTGGCCCTGCATCCCCACCACGCCCGGCCGGTGGTCGACGTCGACGTAGGCGCGGCTCTCCGGCGTCAGCATCGACTCGAGCACCCACCCGCCGTCGATCAGCGGCAGGACCGAAGCGAGCGGGGCCGCGATCGGGGCCGTCGCCGTGAACAGGAGCTTCACTCCGCCTCCCGCAGCAGCTCGTCGATGTCGGGCAGGTCGTTCGGGTCGGTCGACCAGGTGAGGCGGCCGGTCTTCAGGTCGGCCAGGAGACCGTCGATGAAGGCGCGCTCGGCCTCCAGCCGGGCCGCCTCGTACTCCACCTCGACCATGAGAATCCGCGGCAGATGGTCGCGGGTCTCGTCCAGGGCCGCGCGCGCCGTGAGGGCCCGCTCGTGCAGCTGGTTGCGCCGGTGCCGCAGAGCGTCGGCGACCTCGATCGGCGGCAGGCATCCGCAGTAGGTGAGCGCGGGCCCGAACAGCGACGAGTCGGTGTCGGGCTCGCTGAGTAACAGGTGCACCCATTCCTGGAGCCGGATGCGGCCCTCTTTGGTCAGCTCGTAGACGGTCCGCTCCGGCCGTGGCCCGTCCCGCGTGGTGTCGACGACGCGCACGTGCCCGGCGGTGAGGAGCTTCTCCACCGCGTGGTACAGGCTGCGGGGCAGGCCCGTCACGAACGTCTTGTGCGTCCGCTCGATCATCAGGTGCATCTCGTAGGTGTGCCGCGCCCCCGTGAGCAGGAGGGCGAGCACGGTCAGCGACGCCATGTCCCGGTCGGCTTTTGCTATGGCAGCTCGCACTATTGCAGTTTGCCATAGTAGGGATGGGTGGGCAACCCGGCGGCGGCGCTGACCGCCGGCGCCGGCTGGGTGTGTTGCTGGACCCGGGGGCGGATCGCCAGGCCCAGGCCGACGGCGAGCAGGATCAGGCCGACGGTCATCGCGACGACCATGCTGAAGCGCGACTTCAGCAGGCCGACCGACGCGCCCAGGCCGATGAGGATCAGCACGCCGCCCGCGATCATCAGCGTGATCGACTGCACCGACAGCTTCATGCGGGGAGTATCCACCCGGCGGCGGCCTCGACGGTGTCACAGGTGTGATCAGGTGGGAGCAAGTCGCGGGGCCAGGGCCGGCCGCCGGCGACCCAGATTGTCGCCAGGCCGGCCGCTCGCCCGCCCGCGATGTCGTCGGCCGGGTTGTCGCCGACCATCCAACCGCCGCCGGCGAGGTCGGCCCCGCACGCGGCGGCCGCGGCGGCGAACAGGGCCCGTTCCGGCTTGCGCGCGCCCAGCTCGCCGGAGACGGCCCAGCCGTCGACGGCCCGGTCCAGGCCGGTCCGGCGGATCTTGCCGAGCTGGTTGTCGGCGCGGCCGTTCGTGACGATCCCGACCCGCTGGCCCGCGGCCCGCAGGCCGGTGAGCAGGCCCAGCACCCCGGGCCGGCAGGTGACGAGCTCGGGCATCCGGCGGCGGTACTGCGCCCAGACATCATCGACCAGCCCGAAGCGCGCCCGCACCGCCGCGAAGAAGCCCTCCGAACGGTCCGCGGCCAGGAGCCACTCGAACGCCCCGGCCGGCAGGGAACGGTCGGCGCAGAGCTCCGCGGCCCACCGCCGGAACGCCGCGGACCGGTCGACCAAGGTGTCGTCGAGGTCGAACAGCACCAGGCCGGTCACGGGAGGCTAGACCCACACGGTGGCGAGCCAGACGGCGACGCCCGCCGCGACCAGCAGCCCGATGTTGAGGCCGATCATCCGGGCCTCGCCCCGCGACACGTGCGTGACGATGCCGCCGACCTGGATCAGCAGGAGGCCGGCCGCCGCCGCGATCGCGAGCCCGGGCGCGATCCCGGTCAGCGGCGGCAGGATGAGCCCGGCCGCGCCGAGCAGCTCCAGCGCGCCGATGGTGCGCACCAGCGGCATCGGTACCGTGTCGACCCAGCCCATCATCGGCCGCAGCGCCTCCTGGCTCTGGGCCACCTTCTTGCCCCCGGCGTACACGTAGAACAGTGCGAGCAGCCCGCCGACGATCCAGTACGCGATCTCCATGGCGGCCATGATGCGGCACTATCGGAGGGCGTACAAAAGGCACACGCGTGTGCGTGAGGCACAGGGAGATGTCGTGGAGCAGTTCGAGCACGCATGCATGATCCGGGGCGACGGCGGCCGCACGATCCGGGCCATCCTCGACCAGATCTGCAACAAGTGGACGCTGCTCATCGTGGCGACCCTCGATCAGGGCACCGTGCGCTTCACCGAGCTGCAGCAGCAGATCCCGGGCATCTCCCAGCGGATGCTGACGCTGACCCTGCGCAACCTGGAGCGCGACGGGCTGGTGGCCCGCACGGTGCATGCCGAGGTGCCGCCCCGGGTGGAGTACAACCTGACCGACATGGGGCAGAGCCTCCTGCCGCCGGCCCTGGCGCTGGCCGGCTGGGCGATGGAGCATGTCCCGCACATCGAGGCCAGCCGGGCCGCCTACGGGAGCCGGACCGGCTGACCCAGCTTCCCGTTCAGGCGGCGCCAGGGCCGCAGCTCCCGCGCGGGCACGTCCGCGATCTCCGGCATCAGCTCGGCGGCGCGCTCCGGGGTCAGCAGCATGAGCGCCAGCGCCAGGAACGGCCGGGTCTCCTCATCGGTGTCGGGGGCGGCGCGGCACCACGCGACGTAGTCGGCCGCGAGGCCGCCCGCGCCGACCTCGAGCGCCGACTCGACAAGCCCGGCGACGACCTTGGACGGCACCCCGGCACCGGCGCGGACGAGCACCGTGCACGCGAACAGCCGCGGCAGGGGCGCCCCGCCGTGCGAGGCGAGCTCGAGCACCTCGCGCGGCGGCCAGCCGAGCTGGGTCGGCAGGTGCGCGTCGCGCAGCACGTCCTCGAGCGCCGTCCGGTTCTCCTCGGCGTGCATGCCGTAGTCGAGCTGAGCCATCTCGTCGAGCATCCGGGGCGTGAACCGCTCCCGGACCCAGTCCCGCAGCGCCGTCTCCATGGGCCCCTACGATGGCATCATCGCTCGATGTTCACCCCCGTGACCGTCATCCGCGACGGGGCCGTCCGGGCCGCCGGCCACCGCCACGGCGCCGCGATCGTCTACGACTGGGGCTTCACCTGGGAGGGCGCGGCCCGCGAGCAGCGCAGCTTCGTCCTGCTCGACACCGGGTTCCAGATCAACCAGCCCGTCGTCTTCCCGGAGCAGCAGCGCGGCTGGTGGTACTGCAACCGCCGGCACGACATCCGGCGCGACACCTGGCCCGACTTCCCCCCGCGGGCCGTCGCCGCCCTGGCCGAGCTGCCGTTCCGCCCGCGGTGGGAGGCGCTGGCGCCGTAGCGGCACCGGGATGTATCAAACGCGCTCCCCGTCGATCCGTCAGGTCACAGACGTCGACTTGGAGGTCGCGCACCATGCAGACCGTACGGCTCGGGATCGACTTCGGCACCTCGCACACCGTCGCGGTGCTGGCCCGCCCCGGCGGGCGCGTCGACGCGCTGCTGTTCGAGGCCTCGCCCCTGCTGCCGTCGGCCGTGTACCTCGGCGGCGACGGCACGATGCTCGTCGGCCGCGACGCCGAGCGCAGCGCCCGCATCGAGCCCAGCGCCTACGAGCCGCATCCGAAGCGGCGCATCGACGAGGGCAGCGTCCTGCTCAACGAGCGGGAGGTGCCGGTACCGCGGCTGATCGAGGCCATCCTGCGCCGGGTCGCCGACGAGGCGGTCCGCGTGCTGGGCGGGCCGCCGGGCGCCACCGTGCTCACCCACCCCGCGGGCTGGGGCGCGACCCGGCGGGCGCTGCTGAGCGACGCCGCCGCGGCCGCCGGGCTGCCCGCGGTGAGCCTGGTCGCCGAGCCGGTCGCGGCGGCGATGTACTTCACCGGCGCCCTCGGCCACCGGGTGCCCGAGGGCCACGCCGTCGTCGTGTACGACTTCGGCGGCGGCACCTTCGACGTCAGCGTCCTGCGCCGCACCGGCGACGGCTGGCACGTCGCCGCCGCGGCCGGGCTCGACGACGTCGGCGGCATCGACCTCGACGCCGCGGTGGTCGAGCGGATCCGCGTGGCGGTCGCCGCGCGCGGGCCGGAGCTGTGGCATCGCCTCGAACGGCCGGGGACCGTCGCCGACCGCCGCCACCGCCGCGCGCTGTGGGAGGACGCCCGGTCGACCAAGGAGCTGCTGAGCCGGGCGACGACGGCCGGGCTGACGGTACCGCTGCTGGACGTCGACCTGTACCTGACGCGCCCCGAGTTCGAGGCGCTCGCCCGGCCCTGGCTGGACCGGACGGTGGCGCTCACCACGGCGACCCTGTTCGCCAGCGACGTCACCGCCGGCCGGCTCGCGGGCGTGTTCCTGGTGGGGGGCGGGAGCCGGGTGCCGCTCGTGGCCACCCTCCTGCACCAGGCCCTCGGCATCGCGCCGGTGATTCTGGAGCAGCCGGAGCTGGTCGTGGCCCAGGGAAGCCTGCTGGCCGCGGAGCCGGTCCCGGTGAAGAAGCCCGAGCCGAAGCCCGCGCCGGCGAAGAAGCCGGAGCCGACGCCGGAGCCGCCGCCGGTCGTCGAGAAGCGCCGACGGCCGTGGGGGACGGCCGCCTTCGCCGCCGTCGCCGCCGTCGGCGGCATCTCACTGCTCGCCCGCGACTCCTACGGCGACGTGGCCCCGCCGTTGCTGGCCGGCCTGCTCACCCCGCTCCTGCCCGGCTCCGTGCTCGTCCTCCTGGCGATGGTCGTCGCCATGGTGATCGGCGGCCCGCCCGCCCCCGCGCACCGGGCGCTCGGCCCGGCCGTGGTCGCCGCCGCCGGTACCGTGCTCGGGCTGCTCGTCCTGTGGCCGCTCCGCGACGCCGTCGAGGTGTGGGTCTGGGTGCTCGCGGGGTCCGCGGTCGCCATCCTCATCGGCGGCCTCTACGCCGTCGCCCGCCCGGCGCGGCGGGTACGGATCGGGCTGTGGGCCGCGGCCGGCGTCGTGCTGGTGCTGGCCGGCAGCGGCCCGGTCCGGATGCCGTACGTCGCGTTCAACGGCGACCACATGGCAAACGTGCAGCCGCTGAGCGGGGTCATCGCGTACGACGGCGACCCCACCTGGTTCGGCGGGTACCTCTTCGGCGTGGCCCTGATGCTCGCCGCGGCCCTGTCCCTCGGCGCGGCCCTGCGCCAGGCGATCGGGCGCACAGTCGAGGTGCACCAAAGCGCCGCCGAGGTACACCAGAGGATCGGGGCCGTGCTGGTCGCCCAGTGCGGCGCGCTGCTGCTGCTCGACGTGGCCTGGCAACGGTCCGAGGACCCCATGGCGGAGGTGACCCACCAGTGGTACTGGTCCACCTTCGTCCGGGTCGACGACGACGGCCTCCCGTGGGTCTGGCTCCTGCTCGCCGTCGCCGCGGTGACCGCCGTCGTCGTACCGTCGCTGGTCCGGTCCGCCCGCGCCCGTCAGTCCGGGGCGGTGAGCGGCTCGAGCAGCTCCGCCGTCGAGCGCTGATCGAAGTGCCGGGCCCAGCCCAGGGCAGTGGCGCCGAAGCGCTTGTCGCGCCGGTCCGGGTCGGCGCCCAGGTCGAGCAGCCGGCGGGCGAGCGCGGTGTCGCCGTTGCCCGCCGCGTGGTGCAGGGCGGTCTCCCAGGCGCCCTCGGCGGGGGCGTCGCCGCGGCCGTAGGCGTTGACGTCGAACCCGAGCCCGGCCAGCAGCGCCACCGTCTCGGCCGAGGCCCGGGCCGCGGCCCACACGAGCAGCCCCGGGTGGCGGCGCCGGGCCTCGGCCGCGGCGCCGGGGTGCTCCGCGGCGACGCGGGCCACCGCCCCCGGGTCGCCCCGGAACGCGGCGGCGACGAGGTCGTGCGCCGGGTCGGGCCCGGGGCGGGGCACCCCACGCTCCAGGAGGTACCCGGCGATGGTGGCGTCGCCGTAGAGCTCGGCCAGCTCGAGCGGCGTGCGGCCGTCGGCCGGGGCCCACGGCGGCCCGTCGTCGGTGAACGGCGCGGCGATGTCCACGCCGTGCCGGTCCAGCAGCCGTACCCGGGCCGCCTGATGGTGCGTGACGGCCCACCGCAGCTGCACGCGCAGCAGCTGGGCCGGCGTCGGCAGGGTGTCGATGCGGGCCTTCCACGGTCCGCCGTCGCCGGTGCCGAGCCCGTACTCGAACAGCAGCTCCAGGTGCGAGTCGTCGGGCTCGAACATCCGGTTGTACAGGGCCTGCCCGTCGTTGGGGTCCGCGCCCGCGTCCAGCAGGAGCCGGCCCAGCGCGCGCCAGTGCGGGTGCGGCGGCTGGTGGGCCCGGCCCAGCTCCCCGGCGCCGAAGACCCCCGTCAGCAGCGTGAACGGCGTGGGCAGGCCGTCGAAGAGGTACCCGTCGTTGGCGTCGGCCCCGGCGTCGAGAAGGAGCCGGGCGGTCCTGAGCACCGGTTCGGCCGCGATGCCGGGGTCGTGCCGGGAGTACACCAGGCCGAACAGCGGCCGCCAGCCCAGCGGGCCCGGCTGCGACACCAGGCCGGGCCGCGCGGCGAGCAGCCGTCCGACGTCGTCGGGGCGGGCGGCGGCGGCCGCGGCCCAGATGCTGCCGGCGGTCAGGCCGGGGTGCCGCCCGAGCAACTCGCGCGCCGCCGCCCAGCGCTCCGGCCCGTCCTCCCGGCCGTAGGTCAGGCAGGCGAGCCGGCAGAACTCGTCGGCGGGATGTTGCGCCGGTACCGCCCCGAGCCCGGTGTCCCAGCCGTGCTCGGCGACGGTCCGCACGTAGCGGGTGAGGCGGGGCCAGCTGGCGAACCCGTACTCGCGGGCGACGACGAGCTGGGCCGCGCTGAGCGGCAGGGCGGCGGCCTCGGCGGGCGGCGCGGGGTGGAGCCGGGCGATCCGCGCGACGGCGTCGGCCTCACCGGCGCGCACCGCCCGTTGCAGGGCGCGGGCCTGGCGGCGGAACTGCTGCAGGTCGGGTCGTTCGGGCATGCCTCGGGTCGGCACGGCGGACTCCTCTCGTGTGCCTGTGCCCGCTCGTCAGGCCGAAAGGAGAACGATGGTGACGCGTGGTGCGCGCCAGGTGGGCTGAGCCCATTCCCGCGGACCGGCGGCTCCCTGGAAGCCGACCCATATTCTAGCGGGCTTCCAGGGAGCCGCCGGTCCACAGGTGGTATCAGCCGGCGGCACCGGGCAGCTTCGGATACCCGGCGCGCATCCACTCGTGGCTGTCCGCGAGCTTGGCGAGCCCATCGCGCTGAGCGGGGGTGCGCGGCGCGGCGACCAGGGCGTCCCAGGGCTCCTCGAGCAGCAACCGGTGCAGGGTGGACTCGTAGAAGTAGGTGCCGCTGTACGCGACGATGACGGATTCGTCGGCGCCCTCGTCGGGCTCGGCCCGGTACCGGGCCCACTCGAGGAGCATGCGGATGCGTTCGGCCGGGTCCGGGTACCAGCGCAGGATCGCGATGGCGAGGCGCTCCTGGTGCCGGTCCGGCGAGTGGGTCGCGGCGTCCGCGGCGCGGGTCAGGGCCGGCGGGGCGCAGGCCACCCAGCCGAGGCGGCGGCGCTCCAGGGCGGCGGAGTAGCGGGCCATGTGCTCGCGGACCCGGAGCCGGCCCGGAAGCCCGCGCTCGGCCAGCCAGTCGACGAGGCCGGGGCCGTCACGCAGCTCCCGTTCGCCGCCGTCGAGCCCGCGCAGGTTGACCTCGTGGTGCAGCGTCCAGCGGGCCACCTCGGCCCCGGCCGCGTCGTGGACGGACACCGTGCCCCAGCCCAGGCACAGGCAGTGCCCCAGGGGCCGGTCGGTGAGCTCGAGCCGGCGGGCCAGCTCGGCGATCTCGTGGCCGGACCGTGAGCGGGGCCGCGTCTCCGTCGAGGACGAGCACGGTCGCGGCGGTGCGCAGGATCTGCTCCGGCTGGGTGGTGCTCACGGGAGCTTGAGGTCTCCGATGCGCTGGTCGGGGTCGTCGAGCAGGGCGCTCAGCACGGCAGTGTAGCCGTCCAGGGTCTCCAGCATCGCCGCGCGGGGGTAGATCGTCGGGTTGTAGTTCATCGACGCGCCGCGGCGGTCGTGGCGCACGACCAGGCCCGGCTCGCCGCGCTTGGCCCACAGCCGGGTGGTGTGCTCGTCCAGCGTCGTGCCGGCCGGTTTGCGCGCGCGGGAGCGGTGCTCGCGGCGGTCGGGCGGGGGGTCGTTCGTCGGCGCGGCGGACTGGAACCAGGAGTGGTACAGCAGCAGGAACGGCCACGGGCGCATCGCGTCGAAGCCGGGGTTCACCGCGCGGGCGATCTCGGTGAACGACGCGGTGTGCCGGACCGCCTCGTACATCGCCGCGCGCACGAGGCCGATCCCCTCGACGAGGGTGGTTTCCGGGCCCATGGTCGTGGCGACGTACACGTTGTTCGTGAACTGCCCGACGAGGTCCTCGGCGCCGGGCTCGTCGCGGCCGGCGGTGGCGGTGCCCAGGACCAGCCGCGGCCGGCCGGTGCGGGCGCCCAGCAGGATCCGGTAGGCGGCGAGGTACAGCAGGAACGGCGTGATGCGCTGCGACCGGGCGAACGCGTGCAGCCGCCCGATGAGCCCGGCCTCGATCGGCCGGCCGAGAGTCGCCTCCGCGGTCACGTCCGGCTGCTGCGGCGAACGCTCGAACGGCCACTCGTCCGGCAGCGGGGTGAGGGTGCGCCGCCAGAACTCGTCCCGACGGCGCCGATCCGCCGGGCCGAGGTCCGGGTCCGCCGTCGCCGCCGCGTACGACAGCTTCAGCGGGGGCAGCGCCGGGCCGGCGCCGGTGCGCGCCCGGTACGCGGCCCGCAGGTCGCGCAGCAGCACGCCGGTCGACCAGCCGTCGGCGATGAGGTGGAACAGCGTGACGGCGACGATGTGCCGGTCGGGTGCGGTCCGCAGCAGTACGACGCTCCACAGTGGACCGCCACGCAGGTCGAAGGCGCGGCCGCGCTCGTAGCCGAGGATGCTCCCGCGCAGCAGGTCGCGCCGCGATGCCGGCCCGGCGGTCAGGTCGGTGAACGCGAGCGGCGGCTCGATGCGATCCGGAATACGTATCAGCGGATCGATGCCGACCGAATCAAATACGATTCTCAACGCGTCGTGGCGGGCACACACATCGCCCACGGCCGACCGAAAAGAATTGACGTCAATCGACTCGTTCCACGTTGCTGTTTCGAAAACGTTGTATCCCAGCACGCCTGGGTCCGACGGTGCGAAGCAGGACACGAACTCCCACAGCGCCTCCTGACTACGCGCCAGCCGAGACGCCCCCCGACTCATGGTCTCTGAGCTTTGCGGCGCGCCGTCGGTCTTGTCAAGGGCCGCCGAGGCATTGACGTTTTCGAAAAAACTCGACCTCCGGGAGAGGCTCGACGATCACGGAAGGGTGAATTACCGTCTTCGGCGTGGCTATCGGGGGATGGCGCCTGCTCCGCAGTGCGGCAAATGCGCGGACCGTCGTGGCGGTCGACTTCACCCTGGCAAAGGTCCGGGCCCAGGCCAACTTCGGCGATCTGGCCCCGCACCTGCCGGGCGACTGGGCGGTCTGGGGCAGCGACGAGACGGGCTGGCCGGCGGCGCCCGGCGACCCCGCCACGCACCTCGCCGGGTGGCGAGCCCGGACCGCCGCGCTGGGTAACTTTCACGCCGTGCTCGGATTCTGCGCGGGCGCCGCGCTCGCCGGGGCCCTGGCCGGGCCGGACCGGCGGCTGGTGCTGTTCGACCCGGTGGACGTGGACGCCCGCACGATCGCCGGGCATTACGCCGCGGCCGTGCGCCGCATGGGGGCCGAGCCCGGGGCCGAGCCGGGCGCCGACGCGGACGACCTCGCCGAGCGCTACGCCGTCGTGGCCCGCAAGACCCTCGGCGAGCAGGGCGTGCCGGACTCGATCGCGGCCGACCTGTGCGCGCGGGTCGCGGCCAACCTGCGGTACCTGGCGATGGGCCGGGCCGCCGGCCTCGGCGGACTCGCGCCGGACCTCGTCGTGCTGTCCCGCGACCACGAGCTGCCGCCCGTCCTGCAGGGCCGGCCGCAGCTGCGTCTCGACGTGCCGCAGGAGAACCTGCTCGCCGACCCGGCCGCGGCCCGCGCGGCGGTGGGGGCATGAGCGCGCTGAGCCGCAAGGAGGAGGCGTTATGGCTGTTCCAGCGCCTCGCCCCCGGCGTCACCGTCGACAACCAGCCGCTCGCGATCCGCACCTCCGCGCCGCTCGACCCGGCCGCCCTGGAGTCCACGGCCGCTGAGATCCTGCGGCGGTACCCGGCCCTGCGCACCCGCTTCCCGCAGCGCGACGGCGTGCCCTACCGCGAGCCCGCCGACCCGGACCGCGCGACCGTGCCCGTCGCCGTGCTCACCGCGCCCGCGGCCAAGCTCGGCGCCGTGCTCACCGAGCTGGCCCTGCGCCCCTTCGACCTCGCCGCCGAGCTGCCCCTGCGGGTGTACGGCATCGCCCTGGACGAGGGCGGCAGCGTGCTCTGCCTCGTGTCGCACCACATCGTCTTCGACGGGGCGTCGGGCGGGCTGGTCATGCCCGACCTCGCCACCACCTACCACCGGATCGCGAACGGCCAGGCCCCGCCGCCGCCCGCGGCCGGGACGCGGCTCGACGAGCCGCCGCCCGCGCCGGACAGCGTGCGGTACTGGCTGAGCCGTCTCGCCGGCGTCGACCCCGCCCGCCTCGCGCTCCCGTCGGCCCGCCCCGAGCCCGCCCGGCCCACCTTCGCCGGCGCCCAGCTCGAGCGCGACCTGCCCCCGGCCCCGCTCGCGCGGCTGCGCGCCCGGCTGCGGGTCACCGACAACATGGCGCTGCTGGCCGTGTTCGCCACCCTGCTCGCCCGCCACGGCGCCGGACCCGACCTCGTCGTCGGCGTCCCGGTGAACCTGCGCCGCCAGGGCACCCGCGACGCGGTCGGCTACCACGTCAACACCCTGCCGGTCCGCCTCACCGTCGACCTGGGCCGCGGCTTCGACGCGCTCGCCGCGCAGGTCCGCGACCGCATGGCCGAGGCGCTCGACCACGCGGGGGTGTCCTTCGAGCACCTGCTCGGCGACCTGCCGAACGGCAGCTGGCGCGCGCCGCTGTTCCGGCACATGTTCAACTTCCTGCCCCCGGCCCAGAACGCCCCGCCCGGCGAGCTGCCCGACGCCGAGTGGATGCCGGTCGACCCCGGCGCCAGCCGCCACGACCTGCAGTTCGTGGTGGTGCCCGCGGCCGGGCGGGTGACGCTGCAGGCCGTGTACAGCACCGAGGTCCACGACGAGGCGACCGTCCGCGCGCTCGCCGGGCGCTTCGAGCTGCTGCTGGCGGCGGCCGCGGCCGAACCGGGGCGGCCCCTCGCGGAGCTTCCGATGTGGACGGACGCGGAGCGTGCCCTCGTCGCGCGGGCCAACGCGGGCGCCGGGCGGCCGGTACCGGCGCCGACCGTCGCCGCCCGGATCGCCGCCCGGCACGCGCAGGACCCCGACGGGCCCGCGCTCGTCGACCCCGACGGCACCGTCCACACCCGGCGGTCCCTCGCGGGCCGGGCCGCCGCCGTCCGGGACCGGCTCGCCGCCCAGGGGATCGGCCGCGGGGACGTCGTCGCCGTGTCGCTGCCCCGCGGCGCCGGCCTCGCCGCCGCCGTCCTGGCCGTGTGGTCGCTCGGCGCCGCATACCTGCCGGCCGACCCGGGCCAGCCCGCCGGTCGCCTCGCCGAGCAGCTGGAGCGGGCCGGAGCGAGGTACACGATCGACGCCGCCGGCAGCGCCACGAGCGACGACACCGCCGGGCTCGACGCCGGGCTCGCCGCCGTCGCCCCGGACGACCTCGCCTACGTCATCTTCACCTCCGGCTCGACCGGGCGGCCCAAGGGCGTCGAGATCCCGCACCGGGCCCTGGCCAACCTCGTGCGCCACTTCGCCGCCGAGCTGGCCGTCGCCGAGTCCGACCGGGTGCTGTGGCTCACCACCTTCGGCTTCGACATCTCCGCGCTGGAACTGTTCCTGCCGCTCGCGTACGGCGGCGGCGCCGTCGTCGCGCCCGACGAGGCCCAGACCCGCCCGCCGCTCATGCTGCGGCTCGTCGCCGAGCACGACGTCGCCGTCGTGCAGGCCACCCCGACCATCTGGCGGCTGGCCGCCGGATCGGTCCGCGACGAGCTGCGCGGCCGGCGGCTGCTGTGCGGCGGGGAGCCGCTCAGCGCCGCGCTCGCCGAGCGGCTGCTGCAGACCGGCGGCCGGCTGTACAACGTCTACGGCCCGACCGAGACCACCATCTGGTCCGCGAGCGCCCCGATCGCCGCCGGCGTCGCCGACCCGGTGGGCATCGGCGCCCCGATCGCCGAGACCTCCTTCCACGTCGTCGACGAGCACGGCCAGGACGCCCCGCCCGGCCTCGTCGGCGAGCTCTGCATCGGCGGCACCGGCCTGGCCCGCGGCTACGCCGGCGCGCCCGGCCTGACCGCGCGGCGCTTCCCCGACGACCCGGTCCGCGGCCGGCTGTACCGCACCGGCGACCTCGCCACCTGGCGCGACGACGGCACCGTGACCCTGCTCGGCCGGGCCGACCGGCAGGTCAAGCTGCGCGGCCGGCGGATCGAGCCCGGCGAGGTCGAGGCGGCCCTGGAGCGCCACCCGGCCGTCACCGCCGCCGCCGTCGTCCTGGCCGGCGACCCGCAGGGCGACGGGCGCCTCGTCGGCTACGTGCAGCCCGCGACCGTCGACGTCGAGGACGTGCGCCGGCACGCGCGCGAGCACCTGCCGTACTACCTCGTCCCCGCCGGTCTCGTCGCGCTGGACGCCCTGCCGCGCAACGCCAACGGCAAGGTCGACCACCGGGCGCTGCCCGAGCCGCCCGCCCCGGCCGAGCCGGTCCGCGCCGAGCCGTCCGCGGCCGCCGGGCCGCTCGTCGAGCTCTTCCGGGAGATCCTCGGCCGCGCCGACATCGGCCCCCACAGCAACTTCTTCACCAGCGGCGGCCACTCGCTGCTGGCCGCCATTCTGGCCGCCCGCATCGGCCGGGGCGTGTCGCTGCTGGACGTGTTCGACGCGCCGACGCCGGCCGAGCTGGCGGCCCGCCTGGAGGAGGCCGAATGAGAACCGTGCCCGACCTGTTGCGGCAGTCGGCCCGGCTCGTGCCGGACCGGCCGGCGATCGTCCTCGACGGCGGCGAGACGCTCACCTTCGCCGAGCTCGACGCCCGCTCCAACGCGTTCGCCCGCGGCCTGCGCGAGCGCGGCGTCGGCCACGGCGACCGGGTCGCTCTCGCGCTCGGCGGGGCGGCCTGGCCCCGGTACGCGACCGCCTACTTCGCCACCCTCAAGCTCGGCGCCGTCGCCCTGCTCACCGGCGCCCGCTTCGGCGAGGACGAGCTGGACCGGATCGTCGCCGGCTACCGGGTGGCGCACGTCGTGCGGCCCGGCGACGACCTCGGCGCCGGGCAGCCCGCCGGCCCGCTCGTCGCGGCCGTCGCGCCCGGCGACGCGGCCGAGGTCGTGTTCACCTCCGGCACCACCGACCGGCCCCGGGGCGTCGTGGCCACCCACGCCAACCTGCTGCGCGCCCAGGTCGTCTGGCCGAGCGCGGTGCGCGCCAACCAGCCGTGCGCGCACGCCCTGCCGGTCGGCTCGGTCGCCGCCCAGGCCGTGCTGCTCAACTGCGTCGGCGGCCAGCACACGCTGCTCGCCCAGGCCGCCTTCACCGTGCCGGGGTTCACGGCCATGGTCGCCCGGGAGCGGGCGGTCACCGTCTGCCTGGTGCCCGCCATGGGGCACTGGCTGGTGCGGGCCGCGCCGGGCGAGGCGACCCCGATGCCGTCGGTGAAAGGGGTCAGCTTCTCCGGGGCGCCTTTGCCGGTACCCATCATGGCCGACCTCGCCACCGTGTTCCCGACGGCCGCGTTCCACAACTTCTACACGTCCACCGAGACGTACCCGGCCCGCATCGCCACCCGCTTCGACCCGGCCCGCCCCGAGGCGGTGGGCCGGCCGGTCGGCTCCAGCGCCGTGCGCGTCACCGGCCCCGGCGGCGCCGAACTGCCGCCGGGGGAGGCCGGCGAGGTGTGGCTGCGGGCCGGGGGAGCACCGCCGCGGGAGCTGCTGGACGCGGGGCCGGTCGAGATCGCCGACGGCTGGACGCGCACCGGCGACCTCGGCTACGTCGACGGCGACGGCACGCTGTACCTCACCGGCCGCGCCTCCGACGTCGTCATCGTCGGCGGGTTCAACGTCTCCACCGGCCGCGTCGAGCAGATCCTCACCCGCCACCCGGACGTGGCCGAGGCGGCCGTCCGCGGCACCGGGCACCCGGTGCTGGGCGAGATCGTCGCCGCCTTCGTGGTCCTGCGGCCCGGCCGGGCGGACGCCACCACCGCCGCGGACCTGCGCCGGTTCGCGGTCGAGCACCTGACCCGGCCCGAGGTGCCCGCCGTCGTCCGGATCGTCGACGACCTGCCCCGCAACGAGGCGGGCAAGGTCGTGAAGCGGGAGCTGCCGGCCGTGCCGGTGGAGTTCGCCGAGCCGGGGACCGGCCTGGAGCGGGACCTGGCCGCCGTCTGGGCCGAGGTGCTGGGCGCCGCCGCCGTCGGTACGACCGACAACTTCTTCGAGATCGGCGGCGACTCGCTCGCCGCCACCCGGATCGCCGCGACCGCCCGCGAACGCCTCGGTGTCGACGTGGACACCATCGCCGTGCTGGAGGCGCCGACCGTCGCCGAGCTGGCCCGGTACATCCTGGAAAGGGAAGCCCGATGAGCGCACCTGTGGATCTGGACACCGCGGCGAAGGTGCTGCGCGAGCACCCCGGCGTGACCGCTGTCGCGCCGCTGCGCGGGCCGGACGGGCGCCGCATCCTCGCCGTCGTGCCCGGCCTCGCCACCGCCCCGGTCGACCTGCGCGACCAGCTGTGGGACGCCGTCGACCCGGCCGAGCTGCCCGACGTGCTCGTCGTCGTCGACGCCCTGCCCGCCGACGCCGCCGCGCTGGACACCGAGGGCCCGGGCAGCCACACGTTCCGCCGGCCGTCCACCCCGACCGAGGAGGACCTCGCCGAGATCTGGGCCGAGACCCTGGGCCGGACCCGGGTCGCCGCCGACGACAACTTCCTCGACCTGGGCGGCGACTCGATGACCGCGGCGCTGCTGCTGGACCTCACCAACGAACGGCTCGAGACCGACCTGACCCTCGGCGACCTGCTGTCGGCGCCGTCCCTCGCCGCGGTCGCCGCGCTCGTCGACCGCGCCCGCGCGTCCTCATGACCACGACCGAGGCCGTGTACGCCATCGTCGGCGAGGTCCTCGAGCGCCCCGCGCGCCCCGACGACGACCTGTACGACCTGGGGTTCGACTCGCTGCTCATCGCCCGCACCGCGGCCCGGGTCCGGGAGCGGCTGGGTGTCGACCTGCCCCTGGCCGAATACTTCAACGCGGGCACCGTCGCCGAGCTCGCGGCGGCCGTGGCGGCGCGCGCGTGAGGGCCCCGGTCACCCCGGCCCAGCAGCGCCTGTGGTTCCTGGCCCAGGTCGACCCCGACGCGCTCGACTGGCACATCCCGCTCGCCTACCGGCTCCGCGGCCCCCTCGACGCCCCCGCCCTGGCCGTCGCGCTCGGCGACGTCGTGGCCCGCCACGGCGCCCTGCGCACCCGGTTCCCGCTCGACGGCGCCGGCCCGGTCCAGGAGGTCCTCGACGGCTGGCGGCCGGACGTCCCCATCCGCACCACGACCGCCGCCGCGGCCGGCCCGGCGGTCGCCGCGCTCGCGAACACCCCGTTCGACCTCACCGCCGCCCCGCCGATGCGCGCCGCGATCCTGCGCCTGGCCGAGGACGAGCACATCCTGGTCCTCGTCCTGCACCACATCCTGGCCGACGCCTGGTCGATCGGCGTCCTGCGCGACGAGCTGGCGAAGGCGTACACCGGAGCCGGCCTGCCCGGCCTCGCGACCCAGTACGCCGACCTCGCCCGCGCCCCGCGCCCGGACGGCACCGAGACCCTCGCCTACTGGGCGGAGCAGCTCGCGGGCGCCCCGGTGCTGGACCTGCCGACCGACCGGCCCCGCCCGCCCCGGCGCGGCACCGCGGGCGCGTTCGACGGCTTCGAGCTCGGCCCCGGCCGCGCCGCCGACCTGCGCACCCTGGGCCGGGCCGGCCGCACGACACCGTTCATGACCCTGTTCGCCGCGTACCTCGCCCTGCTCGGCCTCGCCACCGGCCAGGACGACATCAGCGTCGGCACCCCGGTCAGCGGCCGCGACCGGACCGACGCCGAGCCGCTCATCGGGTACTTCCTCGACACCGTCGTGCTGCGCGGCGACCTGGCCGGCGACCCGACCTTCCGGGAGCTGCTGGGCCGGGTGAAGACGACGGCGCTGGAGGCGTACCAGCACCGCGACGTGCCGTTCGAGGACCTCATCGCGCGCCTGGACGTGCGGCGCGACCCGGCCCGCACCCCGCTCTTCGACACCATGTTCGTCGTGCACGGCGGGGCCGAGGACCACGGGCTCGCGCTGCCCGGCATCACGGCCGAGTACGTCGACCCGGGCCACCGCGCGGTGAAGTTCGACCTCACCTTCGAGTGCTTCGCCGGCGGCGGCGAGCTGAAGGTCGTCGCGCAGTCCCGCCGCGACCTCTTCGACCCGGCGAGCGTGGCCGCCCTGGTGCGCCGCTACGGCGAGCTGCTGCGGCGGGCCGCGCAGAACCCGGACGCGCGCCTGTCGGAGATCTACGCCGCGATGACCGAGGCCGAGCAGGGCCCCTGGGCCTGCGCCCGATCCACAGTGGACCGGCGGACGCTCGACCTCATCGACTTCGGCTCCGGCGCCCCGGCGATCGTCCACGGCGACGCCCAGGTGTCCTATGTGGAGCTCGGCGCCCGCACACCGGAGCTGGGGGAGCACGGCGGCCTGGTCGCCGTCCAGCTCCCGCCGGGCATCGACCTGGTCGCCACCATGCTGGGCGCGTGGCGGGCCGGAGCCGGCTACCTGCCGCTCGACCCCGACGCCCCGCCGCGGCGCGTCGAGGAGCAGCTCGCCGACAGCGGGGCGGGGGTCGTCGTCACGCCGGACGGCGTTCGCGCGACCGGTGGCCGCACGACGGCCGAGCCGATGGCCTACGCCATCTACACCTCCGGCTCCACCGGCCGCCCGAAGGCCGTCACCGTCCCCCCGGGGGCCCTCGCCGCCCGGGTCGCCTGGATGCGCGAGCGCTACGCGCTCACCCCGGCTGACCGGGTCCTGCAGTTCGCGTCGCCGTCCTTCGACACGTTCGCCGAGGAGGTGTACCCGTGCCTCGCCGCCGGCGCCACCCTCGTCGTCCCCACCGGCGCCCGCGCCGAGCTCCCGGACTTCCTCGCCACCCCGCAAGGGCAGTCGGTCACGGTGCTGGACCTGCCCACCTCCTACTGGCACGAGCTGTGCGCCGACCCGGCCGCCGTCGCCTGGCCGCCCGGGCTGCGGCTGCTCATCCTCGGCGGCGAGCAGGTCCGCCCCGACGCCCTCGAACGCTGGTTCGCCCACCTCGGCGAGCGGGTCGAGGTCGTGAACACGTACGGCCCGACCGAGGCCACCATCATCGCCACCACGGCCCGGCTCACCCCGGCCGACACCGCCGGCCGCCCGCCGATCGGCCACCCCATCGGCGACACCTGCGTGCACATCACCGGCCTGGGCGGCGCCCCGGTGCCCGACGGCGTCGCCGGCGAGCTGGTCATCGGCGGCCCCGGCGTCGCCGACGGCTACCTCGGCCGCCCGGAGCTCACCGCCGAGCGGTTCGCCGACCTCGGCGGCGTCCGGCACTACCGCACCGGCGACCGGGCCCGCCGCCGCCCCGACGGCGCCTACGAGTTCCTCGGCCGGGCCGACGAGCAGCTCAAGGTCCGCGGGTACCGCATCGAGCCCGGCGAGGTCGAGGCCGCCCTGCTGACCCACCCGGCGATCGGGCACGCGGTCGTCTCCGCCGGCGGCGACGGGCGGCTCGTCGCCCACCTGGTGCCCGCGCCCGGCGCGTCGGTCCCCGGCCCCGGCGCGCTGCGGGCCCACCTGGGCGAGCTCCTGCCGCCGTACCTGCACCCGCGCGCCTACGCGACCCTCGACCGGCTGCCGATGACCCGCAACGGCAAGGTCGACCGGGCCGCGCTCCCGCCCGTGGCCGTGGCCGCGGGGGAGGGCCGCGCGCCCGAGGGCGACGGGGAGCGGCTCGTCGCCGAGGTCTGGGCGGAGGTCCTCGGGGTGCCCCAGGTCCGGGCCGACGACGACTTCTTCGACCTCGGCGGGCACTCGCTGCTCGCCACGCGGGTCGCCGCGCGGCTGCGGGCGAGCGCCGGGGTCGAGGTACCGCTGCGGACGATCTTCCGCCACACGACCGTCGCCGCCCTCGCGGCCGCGGTCGAGGAGCTGCTCCTGGCCGAGATCGCGGCGCTCGACGACGACGAGGTCCGGCGGCTCCTCGCCGGGGACGCGCGATGATCGGCCCCGGGGCCCGGATCATCGACGCGGTCACCGGCGACGAGTACGCCGGCGACCGGCTCATCACCGCGATCGCCGCCGAGCCGCTGCCTCCGACCGGCGTGGTGGTGTGCCCGATGCGCGCCGATGCCCCGTCCGTCCTGCGCTACCTCGGCGCCCGGGCCGCCGGCCGGGCCGCGCTCGTGTGCGACCCGGCCGCGGCCGCCGGGCTGACGCAGCGCTTCGGGCCGGCCGTGGACCTGCACCCCGACCTCGCGCTCATGCTCGCCACGTCGGGCTCGACCGGCCGCCCCCGGCTCGTGCGGCACTCCGGCGCCGCGGTCGCCGCGGCCGCCACCGCGATCGTCAAGGCGCTGCACATCGGCGCCGACGACACCGCGGTCACCAGCCTGCCGCTGTTCCACACGCTCGGCCTCAGCGTGCTGCACAGCCACCTGCTCGCGGGCGCCACCGTCGTGCTCGAGCCCCGCGGCGTGCTCGACGCCGGCTTCTGGGGCAGCGTCGAGCGGCACCGGGTCACCGCGATCACCGGGGTCCCGCACACGTTCGAGCTGCTCGTCCGGCTGCCGTGGGACCCGGCGCGCAGCCCGCGGGTGCGCAGCCTCGCGGTGTCCGGCGGGCGGCTGCGCGACGCGCTCGTCACCCGCTTCGCCGGCGCGATGGCCGGGGCCGGCGGGGCGTTCTACTCGATGTACGGCCAGACGGAGGCCGGCTCCCGCATCTGCGTCCTGCCGCCGGGGCACCTGCCGGCCAAGGCCGGCTGCGTCGGGCCGCCCGTCGACGGGATGCGCCTGGCCATCGCCGCCGACGGGGAGGTGGTGTGCCGCTCGGCGACGGTGATGATGGGCTACGCCGACACCGCCGGGGACCTGGCCCGCGGCGACGACTGCGGCGGCGTGCTGCGCACCGGCGACCGCGGCCGCCTCGACGCCGACGGGCACCTGTGGCTGTCCGGGCGGCTGAACCGTATCGGCAAGGCGTACGGCGTGCGCGTCGACCTCGACGCCGTCGAGCACGCCGCCGGGGCCCTCGCGCCCGCCGCGGCCCTCGCCGGCGACGACCGGGTCCTCGTCTGGTGCGAGGGCCTGCCCGCCGCCCGGGCGCACGAGGTGGCCGCGCTCGTCGGCCGCGAGCTCGGCATCCACCGCACCGCGGTGCGCGTGACCGCGATCGACCGGCTGCCGCGCCGGGCCAACGGGAAGGTGAACTACGATGCGCTCCCCGTATGAGGAGCTGGGGCTCGCCTTCGGCGACGCCATGGTGCCGTACCTCTACGGCACGGACTGCACGCCCGCCCTCGCCGCCGCGGTCCTCGACCGGCTCGGCGACGTCGACGCGATCCTGCTCGTCCTCGACGACGGGGTGCGCGGGCACGCCGACGCGGTCGCCGCCGAGCTCGCCCGCCGGGTGCGGGTGGAGCCGGTGGCGGTCGAGGCGGCCGAGCGGCACAAGACCCTGCCGACCGTGCAGCACCTGCTGGAGACGGCGGTGGCCCGGGGACTGACCCGCCGGTCCGCGGTCGTCGCGATGGGCGGCGGCACCGTCGGCAACCTCGCCGGGCTGGCCGCGGCGCTGCTGTTCCGCGGTACCCGCCTGGTACACCTGCCGACCACCCCGGTCGCGGCGTTCGACGCGACCGTCTCGCTCAAGCAGGGCGTGAACCTCAGCGCCGGCAAGAACCTCGCCGGCACCTACTTCGTACCCGCGCTCATCGCCTGCGACCTGGCCTGGCTGTCCACCGTGCCCCGCCACGACATGCTCACCGGCCTCGCCGAGATGGTCAAGAACGTGCTCGTGGCCGCGCCCGGCCTGGAGCCGAAGCTGGTGCGGGCGCTCGAGGAGCCGCGCCTGGCCCTGCGGGCGCTGCTGGAGATCGGCGTCGAGGCCAAGGCGCCGTACGTGGCCGCCGACCCGCGCGAGCGGGGCGGGGCGCTCATCTTCGAGTACGGCCACACCGCCGGCCACGCCGTCGAGTTCGTCAGCGGCGGCGCGATCCGCCACGGCGAGGCGGTCGCCTGGGGCATGCTCGTCGCCGCCGAGGTCGCCCGCCGCCGCCACGGCCTCGCCGCCGACGACGTCGCCGCCCACCACCGGCTCGTGTCCCGGCTCGACCTGCCCGACGCGGCCACCCGCCTCGACGGCCTCGGCCGCGACGCGATCCGCGCGGCGCTCGCGGCCGACAACAAGCGCGGCTACGGCCCGTGCGCTCCCGGCGAGGTCCTCATGGTGCTGCTCGACTCGGTCGGCCGCACCGTGCCCGGCCCCGCCGGCGGCCCGCCGCTCGTCCCCGTCCCCATCGAGGCCGTCATGGACGCCTTCGAGACCGTAGCCATGAACGCCCTGGAGGCGGTATGAGCGCTCGACTCTTTCGTCACCGGACCGCACGGGAGTCCCGATGAGCGACAAAGGCCTGTCGGTCGTGATCCCGGTCAAGGGCCGGGTGGCGGAGATGCGGCGGCTGCTGGAGAGCCTCCGCCCGGCCGTCGACGCCTGCACGGAGCCGGTCGAGGTCATCGTCGTCGACGACTCCGGGCCCGCCGACGCCGAGGCCCACCAGGACACCTGCGCGAGTCTGCAGGCCCGGTACCTGCGCGGACCGAAGCACGTCGGGGCCAAGCGCAACGACGGCGTGCGCGCCGCCGCCTACGACCTGATCCTGTTCATCGACTCCGACTGCCTGGCCACCGAGCACCTGCTCCAGCGGCACGTGCAGACCCTGCGCAACGCCGGCGAAAGCGTCGGGGCGGTCGCCGGCCCGACCTTCGTGCAGGGCGTCGACAACGCGATGTTCCGCATCATGTCCCGCTCCAAGCTGCTCAACTCCGCCTTCGAGTGGCCCGCGCAGGCGCGCCAGGTCGGCTGGGCCACCACCTGCAACCTGGCCGTGCGGCGCGAGGCCTTCGAGGCCGTCGGCGGCTTCGCCGAGCGGCCGCTGACCGTCGTCGGCGGCGAGGACGTCGACCTCGGCCTGCGCCTCACCGAGGCCGGGCACGCCATCGTCTGCGACCCCGAGGCCGTCGTCGTGCACGACAAGAGCAGCATCGAGTCGCTCGGGACGGTGTGCCGTCGCCTGATCACGTACGGGCAGTCCGGCCAGTGGCTCCTCGACGTCCACGCGCGCCGGGGCCGGCCGAAGCTGAACCGGGTCAGCACGCTGTCCGCGACCGCCGTCGCCGGGCCGCTGCTCCTCCCGGCCGTCGCGGCCGTCCTGCTCGCCGTCGACACCCGGGAGCGCCTCGGCGACGACGCCCCGACCGTGCGGGCCCTGGCCGAGTCGATCGCCTGCGCCGGCCTCGACTGGTGCTTCGACCTGGGCGAGTTCATCGCCGCGTGGCAGCTGGGCCGGCCCGACCGCCTGTTCACCGGCTTCGGCTGGACCGACGACCCGGCGTTCGTCTGGAACCGCGAGCCCGCGAAACGGTACGGGGGCTGAACCGCCGTGACCACTGATGTCGAGCTCTCCGCCGCCCGTGCCGAGCTGCTGCGGCGCCGGCTGCAGGCCCGCCGCGCCGAGGCCGCCGCGCCCGCGGTGCCGCGCCGCGCCGACGACGTACACCCGCCGCTGTCCTTCGCCCAGGAGCGGCTGTGGTTCATGGACCAGCTCGCCCCCGGCACGAGCGCCTACACCGTGCCGATCACCGTCCGGCTCCGCGGCCCCCTCGACGCGCAGCGGCTGCAGGCGGCGCTGGACGCGGTCGTGGCGCGCCACGAGACCCTGCGCACCCGGTTCGTCACCGACGCCGACGGGCGGCCGGCGGCGGTCGTCGACGAGCGGGTGCGCGTGCCGCTGGAGACGCACGCCGAGCCCGACGGGGCCGCGGTGCGCGCGATCGTCGCCGAGCACGGCGCCCGCCCGTTCGACCTCACCACCGGCCCGCTCGCCCGCGCCGCCCTCGTGCGGATCGCCGAGGGGGAGCACGTCCTCGCGGTCGTGCTGCACCACATCGGCTCCGACGGCTGGTCGATCGACGTGTTCCTGCGGGACCTGCTCAGCGCCTACGACGGCCACGACCTCACGCCGCTGCCGGTGCGCTACGGCGACTACGCGGCCTGGCAGCGGGCCCGCTACGCCGGCGCGGTGCTCGAGCGCGACCTCGACTACTGGCACGGGCAGCTCGCCGGGGTGGCGCCGCTGGACCTGCCGACCGACCGGCCCCGCCCGCCCGAGCAGCGCTTCGAGGGGGCCGGGCACGTCCTGCGGTACGGCGAGCCGCTCGCCCGCGCCGTCGCCGAGCTCGGCCGCCGCTTCGGCGCCACCCCGTACATGACGCTGCTGGCCGCGTACCAGACGCTGCTGCTGCGGTACTCCCGCCAGGACGACTTCGCCGTCGGCTCCACCGTCGCCGGCCGCACCCTGCCCGAGCTCGAGGGCGTCGTCGGCCTCTTCGCCAACGTCCTCGCCCTGCGCGCCGACCTGTCCGGCGACCCGACCTTCGCCGAGCTCCTCGGGCGGGTCCGCGACCGGGTCCTGGACGCGTTCGACCACCAGGAGACGCCGTTCGACCGGCTCGTCACCCACCTGCGCATGCCCCGCGACGTGTCCCGCTCGCCGGTGTTCCAGGCGACGTTCACGATGCTCAACTACGCCCGCGGCGGCCTGCCCGACGCGGGCCTGGAGCTCGAGCCGTTCCCGATCGACGCCCGGCAGACCCGGTTCGACCTGGAGCTGTACCTGTTCGACCCGGACGCCGGCGGCCTGTCGGGCTTCTTCACGTACAACACCGATCTCTTCGAGCCCGCCACGATCGTGCGGATGGCCGGGCACCTCGAGGCCATCCTGCGGGCCGTCGTCGCCGATCCGGACCGGCGGATCGGCGCCATCCCGATGCTCGCCCCGGACGAGCGCGCGTTCGTCGTCGACGCGGCCAACGCGTCCACCGTGGACATCGGCCCCGCCAAGACCCTGCACGGGCTCGTCGAGGAGCAGGCGCGCCGGACCCCGGACGCGCCCGCCGTCGTGTTCGAGGGGCGTTCGATGTCGTACCGCGAGCTGGACGGCCGGGCCGACGCGCTCGCCGCCCGCCTGCGGGCCGACGGGGCCGGCCCGGGCCGCATCGTGGGCGTGCACGCCGAGCGCGGCCCGCAGCTCGTCGTCGCCCTGCTCGCCGCGCTGAAGTCCGGCGCGGCCTACCTGCCGCTCGACCCGGACAACCCGCCCGAGCGCACCGCGTTCATGGTGAGCGATGCCGAGCCGGTCGCGGTACTGTCCACGGTGGACCTCGACGGGCCGCCGGGGACACCCCTGGAGCCGCTGGCCGGCCCGGACGACATCGCCTACGTCATCTACACCTCGGGCTCCACCGGCCGGCCCAAGGGCGTGCCGAACTCCCACCGGGCCATCCACAACCGGCTCGACTGGATGCAGCGCGCCTACGGCCTCGGCCCCGACGACTCGGTGCTGCAGAAGACCCCGATCGGCTTCGACGTCTCCGTCTGGGAGCTGTTCTGGCCCCTCATCGCCGGCGCCCGGCTGGTGCTGGCCCGGCCCGGCGGCCACCGCGACGCCGCCTACCTGCGCGACCTCATCACCGCCGAGAACATCACGACCGTCCACTTCGTACCGTCGATGCTCGCCGTGTTCCTGGCCGAGGACGGGATCGAGGGCGGCACGAGCCTGCGCCGGGTCATCGCCAGCGGCGAGGCGCTCCCGGTCGACCTGGCCCGCACCGCGCTGGACCGGCTCGGCTGCCCGGTCTACAACCTCTACGGGCCGACCGAGGCGGCGATCGACGTCAGCTGGTGGGAGTGCACGCCGGCCGCCCTCGCCGGTCGGGCGCGGGTGCCGATCGGCCGCCCGATCCAGAACATCCGGCTGTACGTGCTCGACCCGGCCGGCGAACCGGTGCCCGTCGGCGTGCCGGGGGAGCTGCACATCGCCGGCGTCGGGGTCGCGGCCGGTTACCTGAACCGGCCCGAGCTGACCGCCGAGCGCTTCAAGGACGCGCTGGGCGAGCGGGTGTACGCCACCGGCGATCTGGCCCTGCGCAACCCGGACGGCTCGCTGGAGTACCTCGGCCGCCTCGACGACCAGGTGAAGCTGCGCGGGATGCGGATCGAGCCGGGGGAGATCGCGGCCGTCCTGCGCGCGCAGGACGGGGTGCGGGACGCGGCCGTGGTCGTGCGCGAGGACCAGCCCGGGGACCAGCGCCTGGTCGCGTACGTGGTCGGCGAGGAGACCGGCGACCTGCGGGCCGCGCTCAAGCGGGTGCTGCCGGACGCGATGGTGCCGGCCGCGTACGTGACGCTGCCCGCGCTGCCGGTGACCGCCAACGGCAAGCTCGACCGGCGCGCCCTGCCCGCGCCCGTCGCGCAAGCGGCGTCGTTCGCCGAGCCGGCCACCCCCACCGAGACCGCGATCGCCGGGGTGTGGGCTGCGGTCCTGGGCCTGCCCCGCGTCGGCGCCGGCGACGACTTCTTCGACCTCGGCGGCCACTCGCTGCTCGCCACCCAGGTCGTGGCGAAGCTGCGCGGTCTCCTGCCCGCGCCGGTCAGCGTGATGGACATGTTCAAGCACCCGACCGTGCGCGGGCTCGCCGCGCTCGTCGACACCCCGCAGGACGAGCGGGGACCCAAGCGGCTGCTGTACGAGCTGACGAAGCCGGTGCCGCGGGCCCAGCGGGTGCTCACGCTCGTGTGCCTGCCCTACGGCGGCGGCAGCGCGATCGTGTACCAGCCGCTCGCCGACGCGCTCCCGGCCGGCCACTCGCTCTACGCGCTCGCCATCCCCGGCAACGACGTCGGCCTGCAGGAGCAGGGCGCCACCTTCGACGCCCTCGTCGCCGACACCACCGCCGAGATCCTGGAACGCGTCGAGGGCCCGGTCGCCGTCTACGGCCACTGCGGCGTCGGCGGCGCCCTGGCGGTCGCGGTCGCGGTCGCCCTGGAGGCGGCCGGCCGCGAGGTCGAGACGCTGTTCATCGGGGCCATCTTCCCGTTCGCCCGCCCCCGGGGCCGGTTCGCGACGCTGCTCAACCGGTTCGAGCGCCTGCGCAGCGACCGCACGTATTCCAACTGGCTCACCTCGGTCGGCATCGACCTCAGCGACCTCGGCCCGGACCAGGTCCGCGCGATGGTGCGGGGCATGCGCCGCGACAGCGAGGCGGCCGAGGAGTTCTTCACCGAGCTGTTCCGCCGCGGCACCACCCGGCTGCGGGCGCCGATCGTGTCGGTCGTCGGCGAGCGCGACGACGCGACCATGTACTACCAGGAACGCTACCGCGAGTGGCACTTCCTGAGCGGGACGACGGCGCTGTACGTGCTCGACGAGGGCGGCCACTACTTCCTCAAGTGGCGCGCGGCGGAGCTGGCGGCCATCCTGACCGCCCGCCGCCCGTTCGCCGCCGACCCCTCCTTGCCCGCCACCGGCACCTGGCGGCTGGCCGGTGTCTCCGTCCGCGACCGGGTCGAGCCCGCGGCCGGGCCGGCGCCGAGCATGCGCCGCTTCACGGGCGTGGCCGCGAGCCAGCTGGTGTCGATGCTGGGCACCGCGATGACGGAGTTCGCGATCCCGGTCTGGATCTTCCTGCACACGCACTCGCTGTTCGACCTGGCGCTGTTCTCCACGGTCGCGCTGGTGCCGGGCATGCTCGCGCTGCCGTTCGCGGGCACCCTCGTCGACCGGCACAGCCGCCGCGCGGTCATGTTCGCCGGCGACGGCGCCGCGCTGCTGATCCAGGGCGTCTTCCTGGCCCTGCTGCTCACCGACACGCTCGCGATCTGGCACATCTACGTGCTGCTGTCGGGCCTGTCGGTGGCGCTGACCTTCCAGCGCCTGGCCTACAACTCGGCGGTGCCGCAGCTGGTGCCGAAGCGGTACCTCGGCCACGCCAACGGCATGGTCCAGGTCGGCGCGGGCGTCGCGCAGTTCCTGGTGCCGGTCGTCGCGGTCGGCGTGATGGCCGCCATCGACCTGGACGGCATCCTCGCGCTGGACGTGATCAGCTACTCGGTCGCGCTGGTCGTGCTGGCACTGGTGAAGTTCCCGGCGCTGATGGGGTACCGCCGCCGCGAGCCGATCGCGCAGGAGATCCGCGGCGGGTTCCGCCTCGCCATGGGCACCCCCGGGTTCCGCTCCATGCTGCTGTTCTTCGCCGTCACGAACCTGTTCCTGGGCCCGTCGCTGATCCTCGTGCAGCCGCTCGTGCTGAGCATCGCCGACCTGCGGGCGGTGACCCAGGTCGCGGTGGCGGGCGGCGCGGGCGTCGTGACCGGCGGCCTGATCATGGCGTTCTGGGGCGGCCCGGCCCACCGGCGCATGCGCGGCGTCATGCTCTCGGCGCTGACGTTCGCCGCGTTCGCGACCCTGACCGGCGTGCACCGCTCGATCCCGCTCATCGCCGTCGGCGTCTTCGGCATGTTCGTGGCCCTGACGGTGATGAACGCCATCTACACCACGATCATCCAGGTGAAGATCCCGCCGCGGGCCCACGGCCGCGTCTTCGCCGTCAACACGGTCTTCGCCTTCGCGACGCTGCCGCCGGCCTTCCTGGTGATCGCCCCGGCGGTCTCGTCGGCCCTGGGCCTGGGCCCGAGCTACCTGCTCTTCGGTGGCGCGATGGCGGCGATCGTGCTGGCCGCGATGCGGTACCGCCCGCTGGCCCGCTTCGACGCCGAGGTACCCGACACCGAGCCGGAGGACCTGATCGGCCTCAACGCGCTCAACCGGCGCACCCCGCGGTGACGAGCGTGCGGCGGCGATGATCGTGCGGTGGCCCCGCATCGGCGACACCGGCTCGTGTGATCAGCCCGGCAGCGCCGCGGTGAGGTCGACCTCGACGAGCTGCCCCTGGTAGCCGAGCGAGGCCACGCCGAGCAGCGTGCTCGCGGAGGTGAAGGCCGGCGCCAGGGCCGAGGCGTTGAGCTGCCGCCAGACCGCGGCCAGGACGGCGCTGTCCGCGCTGACCACGTAGACGACCGACCTCACCACGTCGTCCGGGGCCGCCCCGGCCGCGTCCAGCACCGCCAGGCAGTTGGCGATCACCTGCCCCGTTTGCGCCGCATGGTCGCCGGGCGCGCCGACGACCTGGCCCGACAGGTCGAGCGGACACTGCCCGGCCAGGTGCGCGAGCCGGCCGGCGTCCGAGATCGTCACGTGGCTGTAGCCGGCCGGCTCGTGCACGTCCGGCGGGTTGCGCTTCTCGATCACGCCTCATTGTGCGTTCACGTTGAGGACGGTGCGGTCGTCGGGGCGCGGGGATGATCAGATTGCGCCTATTGTGCGTTTGATCAACGGGCGCGAAACGATCTTCACTTCCTTAGTCATCGTTTGATATCAATCTCCCCGACTCACTCCTTCACCCCTGGAGTACGGCGTGCGGAGATTCCGTCTCGTTTCCCTCGTCCTCAGCGCGGCCACCGGTCTCGGTGTCGCGCTCGCCATCGCCGCGCCCGCCAGTGCGGCCGCCGCCGACCGGTACGTCGCCCTCGGTGACTCCTACGCCTCCGGCGTCGGGGCCGACAGCTACACCTCCGAGAGCGGCTCCTGTCAGCGCAGCACCAACGCCTACCCCGCCCTCTACAACACCAACGTCAAGCCCGCCGCCTACAAGTCGGTCGCCTGCTCCGGCGCCACCACCGCCGACGTGGTGAACGGGCAGCTGTCCGCGCTCACCACGAGCACCACCCTGGTGAGCGTCACCGTCGGCGGCAACGACGTCGGGTTCACCAGCATCATGACCACCTGCGTGCTGCAGGGCGAGGCCGACTGCGTCGCCGCGGTGTCGGCGGCCGAGGCCAAGGTGCGCAGCGACCTGCCCGGCAAGCTCGCCGGGGTCTACAACGGGATCAAGGCCAAGGCGCCCTCGGCGCGGGTCGTGGTCGTCGGGTACCCGGTGTTCTACCAGCTCGGCACGATCTGTGTGGGGCTGAGCGCCAACTCGCGGGCGAAGATCAACGAGGGCATCAACCTGCTCGACGACACTACGAAGTCGGCCGCCGCCGCGGCGGGGTTCACGTTCGCCGACGTGCGGTCCGTGTTCGTCGGGCACCAGCTGTGCAGCTACGGCGAGAAGTGGCTGCACGCGCTGAACTACGTCAACCTCACGGTGTCGTACCACCCGACGGCCGCGGGCCAGTCGGGCGGGTACTACCCGGTGTTCCGCTCGGCCGCCGGCTGAGCAACCGCTTCGGGGCGCGGATGATCGGGTCATGGTCCCGCCACGGCGGGTCGGGCTCGGCCAGCTCCAGCCGCGGGAAGGCGTCGAGCAGGGCCGTCAGCGCCGCGCGCGCGGTCAGGCGGCTCAGCTCGGCGCCGGGGCAGTAGTGCCGCCCCAGGCCGAACGACAGATGGGGGTTCGGCCGGCGGTACACGTCGAAGCGGTCCGGGTCCGCGAAGCGCGCCGGGTCCCGGTTCGCCGCGGCGGTCATCGCCACGAGCTCCGCGCCCGCGGGGATCGCCCGGCCCGCCAGCTCGGCGTCGCGGGTGGCGCGGCGCAGCACGCCGAGGACCGGCGGGGCGAACCGCGCGCCCTCCTCGACCGCGCCGGCGGCCGAGGCCGGCCACAGCCCCCGGCTCAGCAGCGCGTGCAGCGTGTTCACGATCAGGTTCTGGGTCGTCTCGACGCCGGCGAACAGCAGCATCACGCTGTGGGCGGGCACGTGCTCGTCCGCCGCGCCCCAGGCCGCTCGCAACGCCGACGGGATGGGGGCGTCGTCCGAGAAGGACCCCGGCGTGATCGAGGCGATCGCGTCCAGCCCGGCCCGGCGGGCGTCCGGGTCGCGGGCGTACGCGTCGGCGTGCTCCAGAATCCGGGCGCGGGCCAGGAACGCCTCCGTCGGCGGCCCCGGCGCGCACAGCAGCCCGGCGATGACCCGCGCGGCGAGCGGGTGCGCGAAGTCGGCAAGAGCGTCGAACCCGGCCCCGGGCGGCGGGTGTGCGAAGTCGGCAAGAGCGTCGAACCCGGCCCCGGGCGGCGGGTGTGCGAAGGCGGCAAGAGCGTCGAACCCGGCCCCGGGCAGCCGGGCGGCGAGGTCGCGGGCCAGCTCCGTGATCGGCCCGGCCAGCGGGGCGATCGCGTGCGGCGCGAGGGCGCGGGCCAGCGGCGCCCGCCGGGCCGTGTGCTCGGGCGGGTCGAGGAAGAACAGCCAGCGGGCCGACCACGCGCCGAATTCGGCGAGCTGGGCGCGGTCGGCGGCGGGGACCGCGGGCGCGACCGCGGACGAGAACGTCGCCGGGTCCTGCAGCACCGCGACCACCTCGGCGTGCCCGGACACGATGAACCGGCGGAGCCGGCCGTCCCAGGCGACCGGGTCCGTCATCGCCGGCGCGGCGCTATGAGCTCCCGCACCGCCTCGAGCGCCCGCGGGTAGCGCGCGTCGAAGTCGCCGTCGAGCACCACGTACGGGCGGCCGAGCCGGATCAGCTCGCGCTCCACGGCGGCGTGGAACTCGCGGCGCTCGGCCGGGGCGTTGTGCCGGCTGTCGCCGTAGTACGGCACGTCGGGAGCGCACAGCAGGTACAAATCCTGGCTTGGCCGCTCGGCCGCCTCGACCAGCCACGCCGGGGCGGTGCCGAACAGCCGCTCGCTCCACAGCCGCGCCGAGAGCAGGTCGGTGTCGCAGAACACCGCGAGGCGGGACCGGCGGGCGAGCGCCTCCTGGGCGGCGAGCTGGCCGTGCGCGGCGAGGGCGAGGTCGGCCGGGCCGAAGTCCGGGCCGAGGGTGCGCAGGCGCTCCGGCACCCACACCGTGTCGAACTGCCGGGCGAGCTTCTTCGCGAGGGTCGTCTTGCCGGTGGACTCGGCCCCGATGAGGCAGACGCGGCGGGAGTACCAGGCCCGGACCGGCGGCGGCAGGTACTGCTCGTAGTCCCACGGCCCGTTGCGCACCGACGTGCCGGAGACCGGGACGGCGAGCCGGTCGACGCCGACGAACGTGGCCCCGAGCTTCGCGGCGAACCCGGGGCCCCACAGCTCGGCGCTGAAGAGATAATCCGGTTGTACCTCGGCCAGGATGCGCGGCACCCACTCGTCCTGCCCGCCGCCGATCGCGGTGACCGGCAGGCCCGCGAACAGCTCGGCCATCCAGCCGCTGCGCACCTCCCACGGGATCGGGTCGTCGTCGGCGATGCGCACGAAGAGGTGCAGGCGCTCGGCGTGGGCCCGGGCGAACTCGACGAGGTACCGGTGGCCCTCGTGCACGGGCAGGAACCGGCCGAGGACCACGCCGGTGCGCTCGCGCGGGCCCGGCTCCGGCCCGAACTGCTCCGGCGTGGCCCGCCGCTGTTCCCGGGCGAGCGCGGCGGCGGCGTCGAGCTCGGGCTCGCCGGGCTCGGGCTCGGCGGCGGGCTCGTCGTCGTAGTAGACGAAGCTCCCGCCGTACCAGGCGATCGGCGGCGGACTCGCGGCGACGGTCACCCCCGAAGGGTACGACGGCCCGTCATCCGGCGGGATAGGGCACCGCGGCCCGGGCGGTGTGCAGGGCGCCGGCCCACCAGGCGAGCTGGTCGAGCAGCGTCTTGGCGTAGCCCGCGGCCTCCGGGTCGAGCGGCTCGCCGTCGCGCCAGGTGTGGAAGTACGCCGGGAACGCCAGCCCGTCGCGGATCGTCACCGCGTGCAGCTCGGTGAGTACGTTCTCCAGGTGCAGCACCGCGTGCCGCCCGCCGGCCGCCCCGCCGTAGCTGACGAACGCGACCGGCTTCGCCGTCCACTGCGTGAAGTGCCAGTCGATCGCCGCCTTCAGCGCGGCCGGGTAGCTGTGGTTGTACTCCGGCGTCACGACCACGAACGCGTCGGCGCGCTCGAGCGCGGCGGTCAGCGGGGCCATCCCGGCCGGGCGCGGGTACTGCTCGCCCGCGAACTTCGGCGACACCGCGGGCAGTTCCAGCGGCAGCTCGACGCCGGCGAGATCGGCGACCTCGACCGCGAACGCGCCGTGGGTGCGGGCCTGCGCCGCGACCCACTCGGCGACCGTGGGCCCGAAGCGGCCTTCCCGGACGCTGCCGACGATGATCAGGAGTCTGTGCGTGTTGGTCATGCCACCACCGTCGCGCGATCACGGATGCCCAACCAGACCGCGGTGAGAGTGGTACCGCCACTGCCCTGCTAGTGTCACGCTTAGTGATCGATTCGTCTCTCGGGATGATGTGGGTGCTCGGTAAGGTCGGCGTTTTCGCGGCGGCGGTGCTGCCCGGCGGTTCGGCGGGACGGTCCGCGAGCAGTACAGCAGCGCCGTCGAGGGGTTCGCGATCGGCGGGCTCGACGAGGCCCACGCCCGGCAGCTCGCGTCCGCTCCCGAGGTCGCGCGCGTCGAGCGCAACGTGCTGCTGCGCGCGCCGCAGGGGCACGGGCCGGGGCCGGGGCACTCGGCTCCGCACACCGAGGGATCGCAGAGCCGGCCGCCGTGGGGCCTGGACCGGATCGACAACCGGATCGGCAGGCGATGTTCGGCATCCACAACATTCATGCTGCTCGGCAACGGCGCCGGCGGGGTGCCGCTGCACAGCCCCGGCTACGACTTCGACGACGACGCGCTCGAGGTCGGCGTGCGGTACTACGTCAACCTCGTGCGGCTATTCACCGACCAGGGCTGACAGCAGCCGGACGAGCTCCTGCCGCTCCGCGGGCGTCAGCGCCGCGAAGACGTCGGTCTCGGCCTCGGCGATCAGCTCGTCGAGCCGGGCCAGCTGGCGGCGGCCGGCCGCGGTGAGCGTGATGACGTTGCGACGGCGGTCGGCCGGGTTCGGGGCCCGCTCGACCTGTCCCCGCTCGGCCAGCTCGTTGACGACCGCGACGACGTCGCTGCGGAAGATGCCGGTGCGCTCGCTGAGCTGGGCCTGGCTCGCCGGGCCGGACTCGGCGAGCGTGGCGAGCATCGCGTAGTGCCACTTGCGCGCGCCGGCCCGCGCCAGGCCCTCGTTCACCCGCCGGTCGGACCGCATGGCGGCGAGCGACAGCAGGCGGGTCGGCAGGATGCGCAGCGGTCTCACACCCGGAACGATAGCACTTGCGTTAGTGGGACTAACGGTCTAGCTTCGTTAGTGTCACTAACGCTATGGAGGCGGGACATGCCGACATTCGACGCCCAGCTGATCGGGCGCACCGAGAAGGCCCTCAACGCGATCCTCGACCGGCTGCTGGCCGGGCCCGGGCTCACCGAGCACCAGTGGATCGCGCTCACCCTGACCGTCAACGGCCGCGGCTCGATCGCGGACGCCCTGCACGTGGACGCGGCCACGCAGCGGCGGCTGCTCGCCGAGCTGGCCGCGGCGGGGCTGGTGCGCCTCGGCGCCGACGGCTCCGCGGAGGCCACCGATCGGGGCCGGGAGACGTGGCGCGAGGTCCGGGCCGCGGTCCTCGAGGTCACCCAGCGGCTCTGGGGCGACGTGCCCGAGGCCGACCTGGCGACGGCCGGCCGCGTGCTCGACACGGTGCTGCACCGGGCGACCGCGCTGCTGCCGGCGGCATAATCGGCCGGTGCAGAACCCCTTCCGCAACACCGCATGGGCGTGCCGGCCGGCGCCCGCCGCGGTGCCGGACTTCCACCGGAGCCTGCCCGGCTACGCGCCGACCCGCCTGGCCGAGCTGCCCGCCCTGGCGCGCGCCGCCGGGATTTCGCGGCTGTACGCCAAGCAGGAGTCCGACCGCCTCGGCCTGCCCGCGTTCAAGGCCCTCGGCGCGTCCTGGGCCATCCACCGGGCGCTGCGCGAGCACCGGCCCGCCGGCCCGGTCACGATCGTCACCGCGACCGACGGCAACCACGGCCGCGCCGTCGCCCACTTCGCCCGCGCCTTCGGCCACCGCGCGACGATCTACGTCCCCGACGGCGTGTCCGCGTTCGCGGTCGAGGCCATCCGCGGCGAGGGCGGCGAGGTCGTGCACGTCCCGGGCGACTACGACACCGCGGTCCGGGCCGCGGCGGAGGCTCCCGGCGGGCTGCTGGTGCAGGACACGGCCTGGGCGGGGTACGAGGAGATCCCGGCCTGGATCGTCGACGGCTACTCGACCCTCTTCGCCGAGCTCGACGAGCAGCTGGACGGCGAGCCGGACCTGGTCCTCGTGCCCACGGGCGTCGGCTCCCTGCTGCAGGCGGCGCTGACGCACTACCGCAGCCGCCCGGGCGCGGTGCGGGTCGTGAGCGTCGAGCCGGCCACGGCCGCGTGCGTCCGGGCGAGCGTCGCCGCCGGCCGGCCGGTCACCGTGGCCACCGCGACGACCATCATGGCCGGCCTGAACTGCGGCACCGTGTCGGCGCTGGCCTGGCCGTACATCCGCGCCGGCCTCGACGCGTGCGTCAGCGTGGACGACGGGGCCGCGGCCGCGGCCGGGCGGGAGCTGGCGGCGCACGGCGTCGACGCGGGCCCGTGCGGCGCGGCCCCGCTGGCCGCCCTCGATGTCCTGCGGGCCGGGGCGCTGCTGCCGCCGGACGCCACCGTGGTCCTGCTCGTGACCGAGGGGTCCGCCGCGGCCGGGGCGTAGTACCGCGGGCGTAGCCGGGAACGGCCGACATACGCTCACGGATGTAGTCGCGGACGGGACCGGGGTGGGCTTCCAGAACGCGCCCGCGCTCATAGCATCGGTGCGTGGAGGCGTCGCGGTGGGATCGGGGGCTGCCGCTGCGGGTCGCGGTGGTGCAGCTCGTCGCCGTCTACGTGGCCACGCAGCGGGATTCACCGCGGCGCCCGCTCGACCTCGTCGCCGTCGCGCTGCTGCTGGCCGGGCCGGCCCTGCTGACCGGGCGCCACCGGGCGCCGGTCCTGACCCTGGCCGCGAGCTTCGCCCCGCCCGCGCTGTACTTCGCGCTCGGCTACCGCTACGCGCCCTGCATGATCGCGCTCGGCGCGGCGATGGTGTCCGCGGTGCGCCACGAGCGCCGCGCCGCCGCGTGGGTCACGACCGGGGCCGGTCTCGCCGGGTACGTCCTGCTCGGCCGCCTGCTCGACCGGCCGGACGGCCCCGGCCCGGTCGCCGTGACCGCGATCGCCGCCGTGCTCGCGCTCGTGCTCACCGCCGGCGAGGTGGCGCGCGTGCGCGGCCAGCGCACCCGGGAGCAGCGCCGGGCCCGGATCGCCGAGGAGCGCCTGCGCACCGCCCGCGACCTGCACGACGTGCTCGGGCACCAGGTCTCCCTCGTGACCGTGCACGCCAACCTCGCGCTGCGCATCCTCGACCGCGAGCCCGGCTCCGGCGACCTCGAGCGCGTCCGCGCCTCGCTCGCCGCCATCAAGGACGTCAGCCGGGCCACGAAGGCCGACCTGGGCGCGATCCTCACGACGCTGCGGGCCGGCCCCGGCGGCGAGCGGCGCCCACCGGCCGGGCTCGACCGCCTCGACGAGCTCCGCGCCCAGTCGGCCGCGGCCGGGCTGGCGGTCGACGCGGTCACGACCGGCGAGCCCCGGCCGCTGCCGAGCGCGGTGGACCTGGCCGCGTACCGGATCGTGCAGGAGGCCGTCACGAACGTGCGCCGGCACTCCGCGGCCGGATCGGCGACCGTCCGGCTCGGCTACGGCCGCGACGCCCTGGACATCGAGGTGACCGAGGGGCACGGCCTGGCCGGGATGCGGGAGCGGGCCCGGTCCGTCGGGGGCTGGGTGCGGGTCAGCGCGTGGCTGCCCTACGGGGAGGCGCCGTGATCCGCGTCGTGCTCGCCGACGACCAGGCCATGATGCGCGCCGGGCTGCGGGCGCTGCTGGAGGAGAGCGACGACATCCGCGTCGTCGGGGAGGCCGCGGACGGGCACGAGGCCGTGCGGCGCACCGCCGAGCTGCGGCCCGAGGTCGTCGTCATGGACGTGCGCATGCCGGCCCTGGACGGCATCGAGGCGACCCGGGCGATCCGCGCCGACGCCCGCATCGCCGGCGTGGGCATCCTCATCGTCACCACGTTCGAGCTCGACGAGTACATCTTCGCCGCCTTACGCGCCGGGGCCGGCGGCTTCGTCGTCAAGGACAACGAGCCCGACGACCTCCTGCGCGCGGTGCGGGCGGTGGCCGGGGGCGCCTCGATGCTCGCGCCGAGCGTCACCGGCCGGGTCGTGCGCGAGTTCGCCGCCCACGCCCGGGACCGGCCGCCGTCCGGGACGCTGGACCGGCTCACCGAGCGCGAGCGCGAGGTGATGGCGCTGGCCGCGCAGGGCCTGAGCAACCACCAGATCGCCGGGCGGCTGTACCTCAGCGTCGCCACGGTGAAGACCCACCTGTCGCGGCTGATGGCGAAGCTCGGCGCCCGCGACCGCTCGCACGTGGTCGTCATCGCCTACGAGTCGGGCCTGGTCCGGCCGGGCTGGACTTCGCGTGGCGCAGCTCGCGGACGTACCGGCTGAAGCGCTGCCCGACGAGGTGCACGCGGTCGCCGGGCGCGTAGCCGAGGTGGCGCGCGGCGGCCAGCCGGCCCTGGAAGTCGTCGTCCGCGCCGCTCGGCCCCCGGCGGTCCCGGCCGCCGGCCAGGGCCCGGTGCACCAGCCACGGCGTGAGCCGGTCGGCGGTGCCGTCGTCGACCACGAAGGCGTAGGACGCGGGCAGGTCGGCCACGCCCATGGAGTCGACCGGGACCCGGCTGTTGAGCGTCACGTCGAGCACCGTCCCGGTCAGGCGGACCGGGCGCAGCAGCTCGTAGGCCGAGCGCGCGATGCGGAACAGATGCCGCAGCACCTGGAACCCGGCCAGCGCCAGCACGACCGTGCGGGGCGCGAGGGCGTCGACGCGCAGCGCCAGCCCGGCCACCAGGGACCACACCGGCAGCGACAGGGCCGACCAGATCAGCCGCGCGCGGGCGTCGACGCGGCCCAGCGGCTCCAGCAGCCGGCTGGGGCGCCGGTAACGCACCCGCACGAGCCGGGCGGTGCCGGTGACATCGGACCACAGCTCGTCGTCGCGCCCGACGGTCTCGAAGTCCAGCACGTCGGCGGCGTGCCGGAACACGCCGAGGGCGACGCCGTAGGCCAGGTACCGGTCCCAGACCGCGACCGCCTCGGGCGGCAGGTCGCGCAGGCTCTCGTGGGCGCGCAGCCAGGCCGCGACCCCCAGCCAGTGCGCGGCCACCGCGCGGCCCTGGGCGGTGATGCGGTCGCGCTCGTCGATGACCACCGTCTCGAGCAGGAACAGCGGCAGCCACGCGAAGGCGGCCAGGCACGCCCACGCCGGCAGCCATGAGCCGGCCGGCATCAGCGGGACGACCGCCAGCGCGAGCAGCGCGCCCGCGACCACGGCGGCGATCGGCATGAACCGCTCCGACCGGCTGACCAACCCGAGCCGGCGGGCCTCGAAGCGCACCTCCCGGGCCAGCCACCCGAGCCACCGCCGGCCTCCCGCGGCGTGCCGCTCCAGGAGCAGCTCCAGCGGTACCGACTGATCGCCCGCCACCCGCGCAACCCGCTCGAGCACGCGCTGTTCGTGCGGGGCGAGCCCGTCCGGCCGTGGCCCGCGGACCCGCACCCGCACCGTGTCGCCGGTCGCGAAGAGCTCCAGCGCCCGCCGGGCGGCCAGGTCGAGCAGGGTCGCGCTGGCCCCGTGCGTCGGCTGGAGCCGGTTCACCAGCAGGTTGACCACGGCCGGCGGCTCGTCGCGCAGCTCCGGCGTCGGGGGCCCGGGCACGATGGCCCGCGGCCGCGAGCGGAGCGCGGTCACGAGACGCACGAAACCCAGATAGCCGGCCACGACGAGCACCGCGTATCCGAGCGACACGAGCAGCGGAGGCATCGACGAACAGCCTAGGCCCGCCCGGCAACCCCGCTCGCGGATCCGGTCCGGCGAACGGACCGGGGGTGGCGCCGACCGGTTGAGGCGGCCGCACCGAACGGGGCGAAGAACGCCGGATTCCGTGTGCCGGACTTGTGACGGTGCCCGCGGCTTCCATAGATTGACCGACGAGACCGCGCGACCTACCGCGCGTCACGCCGAAACCACCGGGAGTTCGATGGGTACGCAGGGCTGGGGCGGCGCGGGCGGCGAACCCTGGGAGCAGGCGATGCACAACGTGCAGGCCGCCTACCGCAACGCGCGCGTCACGTACGCCGAGCCCGACGAGTTCGCCGACGACAGCGTCACCTGGAAGCAGCTGCGGCCGCACACGGTGCGAGCCGCGAACGTGGCCCTGGTGCTGTCGCTCGTCACGTTCGTCATCGTGTGCTGCACCTGCGGCCTGTTCGCGAACATCGGCTCCAACGCCCAGGACGTGGACACGCTGACCGCGGTCGGCGGCGCCTCCTTCCTGGTGCCGGCCATCGTCATCGCGCTGGCGTTCATCGCCTGGATCGTGGTGCTGTTCTTCCCGATCAAGGAGCCGATCGCCGAGTACGCACTGCTCGTGGAGAACCGGGCCGCGGCCGCGCCGGCGGTGTACGGGTACATGCTGCAGTCCGCGGCCCAGCGTGCGCTGCCGTTCCCGATGGCGCCGGTGCGCATCGCCGGGCAGTACCTCATGTCGTTCGGCGACACGCGGCTGCAGTCGCTCGTCGCCGTGCAGACCTACGGCACCGACCTGTACTTCGGCTGGACCATGTGGCGCTCGCGCTCGACGATCATCCTGATCGGGCACGCGCTGCGCGACGGGTTCCGCGCCATGGCCGGCGGCGCCTCGTACCGCTCCGCCATCAACGGCGGCCGCATCCGGGCGCTGCGCGAGATCACGCACAGCATCACCCGCCTCGGCGTGCAGTCGGCGATCGCCGGGCTCGCCGCGACCGAGGAGACCAACCGGCTCGTCGCGACCACGCCCGAGGCTCCGATGCCGCCCGGCAGCCAGATCGCGCCGCCCGCCATAGCCCCCGCCATGGTCGTCCCGACGCACCAGCCGCCGGTGACCGGCGGCTGGCCCCAGGTGCAGCCGGGCTACCCGACGAGCGCACCGCCCAGCAGCGCACCGCCCAGCAGCGCGCCGCCGGCGTCCGGCCCGCCGTACTACGGAACCCAGCCGCCGCAGTGACCGGAGCGCTCGTCCCCGCGCCGTACCTGCTCAACGGGCCCGGCCGGGTCTGGGGCTGGGTCGCGCTGCGGGTCACCGCCGCCGTCGACCTCGCGCGCCGCTCGGAGTACGCCCGTCTGGACGTCTCCGAGCGGCTCGCTCGTGCCGTCGGTGAGCAGGCCGCCTACCTCGGGCAGTTCCTCGCGCTGCCGGAGACCGAGTCCGTCGCCCTGCGCCTGCTGCACCTCGAGCCCGGGCGCATCGAGGTGTACCTGCTGGGCCGGGTCGAGCAGCCGAACGCCGACCGCGCCCTCGCCGCCGCCCGCTCGCTCGCGGCCACCCTGGCGAACCTGCCCGAGCACGTGCGGGCCGAGCCGTTGTTCGAGGCCGAACGGGTCCGCGAGGTGCTCTCGCCCTTCGTGCCCGCGCCCGGCGGCCTCGCCCAGGTGCACAAGCGCATCCGGCTGGCCCGGCCCGAGCGCGTCGACGCCGGCGTGCCCGCGTACATCGCCGTCGAGCCCTTCGGCCGCCAGCCGCACGGGTGGGAGAGCCTGCTCGAGGCCGTGCGGCTGCACCCGTCGCCGCTCGCCCTGTCGGTGGAGCTGACCGCCGGGGCGGTGCCGCAGGCGCTGCGCCGGCTGCTGGAGACGGAGACGACGCGGTACCGCCGGCTCGCCCAGCCCAACGAGATCCCGGCCGACGTCGGCGGCCAGATCCGCATGCCGGCCGACGGCGGCGCGGTCGTCATCGAGCCCTACTACCTCGACGCGCTGCGGCGCTACGACGGGCGCGCCTTCCGCTTCGCGGTCACCATCGCCAGCCCTGAGCCGCTGCCGGAGACCCTCGCCGGGCACGTCGCCGCGACCCTGAGCCCCGCGCCGAAGGCCCAGCCGGACCGCGACGACCCGCAGACCGTCCTCAGTGGACACACGGTGGCCCGCCCGGCGGGCCCGGCCGAGCACGACGCGCTCGTGCGCGCCTTCACCACGTTGCAGCCGTTCGAGTGGGGCGGCGGGGAGCTCGACGCCGTGCTGCGGGCCGAGTCCGTGCCCGGCCGCGCCTCGGCCCGCGACGCGCTGCGCCAGCTGCGGCTGCTCGTCGACCGGGACGAGGCCGCGAGCCTCTTCCGGCTCCCGCTCGCGCTCGAGGGGCACACCCCCGGCATCCCGGTCGTCGCGCCCCGCGATCCCGTCCGGGTCGTCAACGCCCCGAGCGGCCCGGCGCTGCTGCTCGGCCGCCAGCCCGGCGCGAGCACCGGGGGCGAGGTCGGGCTCGCGGTCGCGGACCTGCCGCGGCACGGGTTCATCGTCGGCACGCCCGGGTCCGGCAAGACGAACACCGCGCTGCACCTGTGCCGGCAGCTGCGCGGCCACGGCGTGCCGTTCGCCGTCATCGAGCCGGTGAACTCGGCCCTGGACGACTACCGCTGGCTGGCCACCCTCGAGGACTTCGACGACCTGCTCGTGTTCACCGTCGGCGACGACGAGGTGGCGCCGCTGCGGCTCAACCCGTTCCAGGTCCCCGACGGCGCGACCGTGAATTCCCACGTGTCAAACCTGCTCGCCTGCTTCGAGGCCGCGTTCGGGCTCTGGGACCCGCTGCCGTTCCTGTACCGCCGCGCGCTCGTGGAGACGTACCGGCGCCGCGGTTTCCACGCCACGCACCGCGCCCGGCCGGCCGACGGCGAGCGGTGGCCGGTGCTGCCCGAGTTCGCCGGGGTCCTCGCGGAGGTCGTGGAGCAGCTCGGGTACGCCGGCGAGACCCACGCGAACATCGACGCCGCGGCCCGCCTGCGCGCCGAGGCGCTCGTCGAGGGCGCGTGCGGCACGACGCTGAACTGCCGCCGCTCGTACGACATCGGCACCCTCATGCGCCGCCCGGTCGTCTTCGAGCTCGCGGGCGTCGGCGACAACGCCAAGGAGCAGTCGCTCATCACGCTGCTGATCGTCACCGCGATGCGCGGCTGGTACCGCCAGCACCGCCGCTCCTCCGACACCCCGCACGTGGTACTGCTGGAGGAGGCGCACCGCGTCTTCCCGCGCGCGACGCCCCAGAACGGCGCCGGCGACCAGAAGGAGGGCAACGCCCAGGCCCTCGCGGCCGAGCGCATCGCCCAGGGGCTCGCCGAGGACCGCAAGTACCGCCAGTCGTACCTGCTCATCGACCAGCAGGTGGGCAAGGTCGCCGAGGACGCGTACAAGATCACGAACCTGAAGATCATGCACCGGACCTCCGCCGAGGAGGACCGCGAGCTGCTCGGCTCGACCATGGGCATGCACGAGGACCAGATCGAGTCGGCGGCCGCCCTGCGCCCGTTCGAGGCCATCGTGTCGCACAACGCGCTCGACCAGGCGGTGCTGGTGGCGGTACCGGACGTGCGCGCCCAGGACGCGGCGCGCCGGGGCCTGCCCGAGGCGCCGCTCGCCGACGACGTCATGGTGAACGCCCGGTTCGAGGCCTGGCGGGCGGCGGAGCCGAGCGTCGACCACGCGCTCGCGCCCTACGCGGAGTGCGTCGAGTGCCGGCACCGCTGCGCCTTCCGCCCGCGGGCCGAGTCGGTGCTCGGCGGGGCCGAGGGCAAGGACGCCGCGGGCCGGCTGCTCGGGTCGATGGGGACGTCGGCGTGGTTCGGCTCGATCGCCTCGCGCCTCGACGACCTCGGCGGGAACCCGCCGCCAGCCCCGTCCGGGGCCGACGCGGCGGCCTGGCGGCAGGACTACCGTGTGTGCGTGTTCGTGCACGCGTTCCGGCGGCGGTACCCGCCCGCGGTGTGGACCGACAACGACCGGCGGTCCTCGGTGAACTGGGCCCGCGACGTGCGCAAGGCGGTGGACGGCGGTGAGTGACCGCTTCGGCGACCTGACGCCCCTGCAGCCGGAGTCCGGGGCGGGCGCGGCGGGCGGTGACACCGTGCCGGCGCGGGGGACCGACTCGTTGCCGCAGTCGCCGCTGGAGGGTGCGGCAGGGCTGGGGGAGGCGCCGGGCATGGGCGGCGGCCGGGACACGGTGCCGTTCCGGGGCGACTCGACCCCTCTGCCGGACGCCCCCGACTCGTCGGTTCCCGGTCCGGCAGATGCGGCGCCTGCTCTTGGGGATTCGGCCGTTCCCGGTTCGGGGGATGCGGCGCCCGGTTTTGGGGATTCGGCCGTTCCGGGGTTGGGGGATGCGGCGCCTTCGCTCGGCGACGCGGCGCCCGCGATGGCCGCGCTCGACGGTGGCGCGGGGCAGACGCTGGCCGAGGCCGTCCACGCGGTCGAGGGCGCCACGGAACTGAGCGGAGCCGGCCCGGGCCTGGAGCGCGACCTCGGCGAGTTCGTGGACGGCGCCGGCCAGGGCTGGGACATCCAGTCCCCGGCGGACATCTTCGGCTCGGGCCCCAACGCGGGCGAGCGGATGCCGGACGACCAGCCGGGCCGCTACGACGGCGACATCTTCGAGAACCAGCTGGACGGCGCCCTGGCGAAGGGCCTGAACGTCGTGGTCGACACCAGCGGCCTGTCGAAGGACGCGAACGCCGACGCCCGCCGCCGCGCGGACGAGCGCCCGGACTGGGCGGGCCGGGTCCGGTTCGAATGACGACGTACGGCCGGACTCCCGTAGCGTGGCCCACCGACGCATGCACGCGGGCCGACCTGGAGCGCCACCTGTCCGCGCCCGGCCCATTCGGCGGCGCCAACGCGGACCTGCGCGGCGCCGACCTCACCGGCCTCGACCTCGGCGGCGCGGACCTCACGGGCGCCACCCTGACCGGCGTCCGCCTGGTCCGCGCCGACCTCGGCCGCGCCCGCCTCTCCGGCGCCGACCTGACCGCTGCCAACCTCTCCGGCGCCGACCTGACCCGAGCCCGCGCCGACCGCGTCAACGCCCCGGGGGCCGCCTTCCGCGCCGCCAACCTCTTCGCGACCGACCTCGTCGCCGCCGTCCTCACGGGCGCCGACCTGCGCGACGCCCTGCTCAACTCGGCCACGCTCATCGGCACCGACCTGCGCGGCGCGGACCTGCGCGGCGCCTCGCTGCGCCACTGCGTGCTCGGCACCGCCCGCACCCCGCTGTGCCTGTCCGGCGCCCGTCTCGACGGCGCCGCCCTGACCGGCGCCACGGGCCGCGTGACGGGCGCCGCGGCGATCGGCGGCGAGGTCCTGTCCGGCCCGGCCCTGGCCGCGTGGTTGACCGCCCAGTCCGCCCAGGTCGACGTGGCGTAGCCGGGCCGAGGACCGGAAGGCGACCGACGCGAAACGCGCGGCCGGTCCGGCCGAGGCACTCTTCCGACGGCTCGGTGTGTGATGCTGGGCGCGTGATCGTCGAGTTCGAGGCCGAGCTCTGGGAGTGGGACGCCCGCCCCGGGGAGTCCTGGGTGTTCGTCAGCCTCCCGCCGGAGCCGTCGGAGGAGATCCGCGAGCTGACCACCGGCACGCGGCGCGGCTTCGGCTCCGTGCGCGTCCGCGCGCAGATCGGCACCACGGCGTGGAGGACCTCGATCTTCCCGGGCAGCGACGGCGCGTACGTGCTGCCGCTGAAGAAAGCCGTCCGCACCGCCCGGCGCCTGAGCATCGGTGACCGCGCCACCGTGACGATCGAGCTGGTCGACACGCCGTAAGCACTTGAATGTGAGCAATTCTCGCGGCACCCTGGACCGGTTCGCCGATCATGATCTACCAGGGAGTGCCGCCGTGGACCCGGAGTTCCGCCGCGATCCGTGGCGTGAGGCCCGCCGGGCCCCGGCCTGGCTGTCGCTCGCCACGACGTGGATCGCCCTGCTGGCCGGCGCCGCCCACCTGTTCCACGCCTCGGGCCGGGGGGTCTGGGTCGCCGGCTCGGCGGTGCTGGTCGCCGCGTGCGTCTACGGCGTCCGGCTGCTGCGGGCCCGGGACCGCGAACGCCAGGCCACCCTCGCCCGGCGGACGATGGCGCTGTGGGTCGTGGGCCTGCTGGCGGTGGTGGTGGCCGCCCGGCTGTGACCGCTCGGCGGCAGGCCGGCGGCGTGCGGACCCTCGGCGCGCCGCTGCGGGGCCGGTCGCCGGCGCGCCCGGTCGCGATGGACCCGGGCCGCGGCTACCTCGTCCCCAACGGCACCGTGGAGCTGGTGCAGATCAGTCGCCCTTGAGCAGGTTTTGCACGGCAGAGCTGACGAGTCCGCCGGTCCACTGCCGAACGGTGTTCCTCCCCTGCGGGTTGAACATGCCGTGCAGGGTGCGCGGCGCCCCTTCGGCGTTCGTCACCTGACGCACCGAGCTCATCGCCTCCGTCCTGATCGGCAGTGCGACGGCGTTGCCGACGGCACCGGTGAAGCCCGACACCGCCAGGTCGCCCGGCCGGACCGGGGCGCCCGCCAAGACGTCCTGCACCGCGGTGCCGGCCACGTCGGCGCCGCTGCCGAGCGCGACCGTGACGCCCTTGGCGGTCAAGCCCCGGGCCGCCTTGCCGAGCGCGTTCTTCGCGATGGTGCCGCCGACCGGGCCGGAGACGCCGCCGGGACCGCCGCCCGCCACGTTCGCGATGAACCCGCGGGCGGTGGGATGATCCTCCGTGACCAGGTAGTCCCGGCCGCTGTAGGCGCCGTTGGTGATGGCGCCGATGCCCGCCGAGACCGCCATGCCACCGCTGATGGACGCGAATCCGCCGAGCGCCCCGGTGGCGCCGGCCATCCACCGGTTGACGTCGCCGGTGAAGGCCTCCTGGATGACGACGTTCGAGCCGGCCGACATCAGCGCCAGGCCCACCGGGGTCCCGACGCCGGTGAGCACCATGGCCCCGCCGGCCAGGTACTTCCAGTTGTCGTCCATCCAGTCGCCGGTGCGGTCCCAGAGGTTGCGGCCCATGCGGTCGCGGTACTGCCGCAGCTCGTCGTCCGTCACCGGCCGCAACCCGAGCGGGTCGGCGAGCGCGAGCGGACTGTTGCCCGCGTAGTGGTACGGGTTGCCCGCGACCGCCGTGCCCGCCACCGGGTCGAGCGGGTCGGGCTGCAGGAACGCGCGGGTGCCGGGCTGGTAGACCCGGTGCCGTAGCCACACCAGGCCGCCGAACTCGATCTCGCCCCAGGGGCCGACCTGCGGCGCGGGCGTGGGTTCGGCGCCGGCCCCCCAGGCGTCACGCGGCCCGCCGACCGTGCCCTGCCAGCCCGGCCGCAGCCGGAGCGCGTCCGTGGCGGTGGCGAGCGCCCACGGGGTGCCCAGGCCGACGACGGCCACGTCGCCGACGAACGAGAGCGGGGCCAGCGGATCGGCCGAGTCCCACAGCAGCGCGACCCCGCCCACCTCGGCGAGTTCGCCGAGCGCATCCACGGTGACGGGCACGGTGGCGCCGCCGGAGTCACGGACACCGGTCAGGCGACCGGCGGCGTCCCAGTCGTAGGCGCGGGACGACTCGCCGGTCCGCTCGAGGGTGCGGCGACCGGCGGCGTCGTACGCGTACGTCGTCTCGGCGCCGGCCTCGAGGCGGGCCAGCAGCTGCCCGGCCGGATCGTACCGGTAGCGGACCTCGGTTGCCGGGCCGCGCTCGAGCTCGAGGCGGCCGTTGGCGTCGTAGGCGTACGTGGCGTCGCCGGCCGAGATCAGCTGCCCGGCCGGGTCGTAGCCGAAGCGGAGCGTGACCCCGTCGGCCTTGCTCGCCACGACCCGGCCGTCCGGGTCCCGCAACAGCTCCGTCAACCGGACCACGCCGTCGGTCTCGACCCGGTGCCCGACGAGGTCGCCGTCGCGGTAGTGCCACCACTGCCGCAGCCGGTCTCCGGTGACCCGCAGGAGGCGGCCCGCCGGGTCCCGCTCGAGCGTCAGGGCGCCCAGCGCCGGATGGTGCAGCCCGGCGACGAGCCCGCCGTCGTCGTACGTGTACTTCGTGCGGGAGCCGTCGGGGTACACCATCGCGGTACGGCGCCCGTCGGCGTCGTAGGTCCATCGCTCGGCGAGCCCGTCGCGGCGGCGCTCGACGAGCCGTCCGTCGTGGTCCCAGCGCAGCCGGTGCAGGAACAGGCCGGGCTCGTTGACTTCGACCGCGCGTCCGAGCGCGTCGCGCCGGACGGTGACCGGCGGGTGGCCCGGGACGGCGAACGAGTCGAGGCGCCCCGCGGCGTCGTAGGTGCAGTGCAGCTCGTGGCCGGACGCGTCGGCGTACCCGCTGGGCCGCCCCGCCGCGTCCCGGCTCAGGGTGACCGTGCGGCCCAGCTGATCGGTCTCCGCGACGAGCCGTCCGGCCTCGTCGTACCGGCGCACGACGGTGCCGCCGAGCGCGTCCACCACCCCGACCAGCCGGTCGGCGTCGTCGTAGCGGTAGGCGGTCCGGCCGCCGTTGGCGTCGACGGCCGCGGTCAGGCGGTCCGCCGGGTCGTACTCGAACCGCCGCGCCCCGGCGAGCCGGTCGGTGACCGCCACGACCCGGTCGGCGTCGTCGTAGGTGTAGCGGACGGTGCCGCGGCCCGGGGCGGTCGCGGTGACGAGCCGGGCGCCTGCGTCGTAGGTGAACCGTTCGGCCGTACCGGCGGCGTCGACGCGCTCGACGAGCAGCCCGTCGGCGTCGTACCGCCGCCGGGTGCGACGGCCCGCGCCGTCGGTGTGCGACTCCAGGCGGCCGCAGCGGTCGTACGTGTACCGCTCGACGCGCCCCGACGGCCGGGTGACCTCCGCGAGCCGGCCGCCGGCCGTGTAGACGAACCGGGTGATGCCGCCGGCGGCGTTCGCGACGGCGACGCGACGGCCGCACCGGTCGTACTCGGCGCGGGTGTGCGTGCCGTCGGCGAGCCGCTCCACGAGCAGCCGGCCGTCCGCGTCGTACTCGTACGCGCACGCCGCCAGCCCGTCGTGGACCGTGACCGGGCGCCCGGCCGGGTCGACCGTCATCGTGCGGCGGACGCCGGTCGGGTCGGTCTCGGCGACGACGTTGCCGTTGGCGTCGTACTCCCACCGCCACGCCGCTCCCGTCGGGTCGACCGTGGCGACGAGCCGCGACATGCCGTCGTGGTGCAGCTCCCACCGGGCGCCGTTCGCCCCGGTGACCTGGGTGACGTTGCCCAGCGGGCCGTACTCCCGGGTCATGACCCGGCCCAGCCCGTCCACCGTCGCCGTCGGGTGGCCGTGCGGGCCATAGGTGAACTCGCGCCGGTTCCCGGTGGGCTCGACGACCGCGGCGAGGCGCCCACCGGGCGTGTATTCGTACCGCCACGTGCTGCCCGACGGCGGCCGTCGCCGCGTCAGCCGCCCGTGCCGGTCGTACTCCAGGGTGGTGCGCCGGCCTTCGGGGGTCACGACCGCCGTCACCCGGCCGGCCGCGTCGCGCTCCAGCGTCGCGGTGTTGCCGTCCTCGTCGGTGATCGCCACGACCTCGCCGTTGTGGTCGAACCGGAACCTCGTCCGGACGCCGTCGGGGTCGGTGACCTCGTGGACGAGCCCGCCCGCGACCCGCAGCCGGGTGACGCCACCCTCGGCGTCGGTGATCTCCCAGGGCACGCGTTCGTCGCCGTCGTAGCGCAGGCGGGTGCGCCCGCCGGTGGCGCCCGTCGCCTCGACGACCCGGTCGTGATCGTCGTAGCGCAGCGCGATGGAGCCGCCGCCGGGGCGGACCTGCCGGACGAGCCGGGATCGCTCGTCCCACTCGTTGACCGTCACGGATCCGTCCCGCTCGGACACCGTCACCGGGTTCCCGCGGGGGTCGTAGGTGACCGAGAAACGGTGTTCGTGGGCGTCGACCAGGTTCAGCAACCGTCCGGCGCGGTCGTGGACGTAGGTGTCGGCCGGCTCGTCGTCGCCCTCGCCGGCCACGACGGTGACGCGGCCGGGGAGGTAGGCGTACCGGCTGCGGCGCCCGAAGGCGGAGGTCTGCCGGAGGACCCGGCCCTCGGCGTCGTAGACGTTGAGGATCTGGGCCACGCCGTCGCCGTCGCGGACCGAGAGGATTCGCCCGGCCTCGTCGACCTCGTATGCGCGCGACGAGCCCGGCGCGTCGACGCCGACGAGCGCCCCGCGCTCGTCGTAGGAGTACGTCACCGCTCGCCCGTCGCTGGAGGCCGCGGCGACGATGCGCTCGCCCTCCCACGTCAGCGTCACGGTGTGGCCGCCGGAGCCGGTCAGGCCGGTGAGCCGCCCGCCGGCGTAGATGAGCCGCACCTCGGTGCCCGGCCCCTCGTCGAGCCGGATCGGCCGGCCGTCGGCGCCGAACTCCCATCGGCGGCCGCCGGTCCACTCCAGTACCGGCCGGTCGTCGGCGATCCGGGGCCGCGCGGCCACGCCGGCAACCATGTCGTAGCCGTCGCCGAGCCGGGGAAAGAGCGCCCGCCGGCCGTCCGGGCCCTCGTACTCCAGGCCGTCGGGGCGGTTGGCGAGGCGGACCGACGCCCACGACGACCATCCGGGCCCGAACGGGCCGGTGCGGTCGCTGCGGCTGTTGTAGGTGCGGGTGAGGGTCAGCAGCGCGTCGCGGCCGCCGTGCACCAGGTCCGTTTCGACCTCGACGAAGTTGCCGCTGGCGGTGTTGACGGGGTCGTCGGCGTAGCCGGTGGCCGGCGGCGTGCCGTACGCGACCGGGTCGTCGAAGGTGACCGCCGCGCGCCCGCCGTCGAGGCCGGCCGCGCCCAGAGTGGCCTGGATCGCCGCGTCGGGCAGGCGCGCGGGCCCGTGGCCGCCGCCGGCGATGCGGAACGCCTCGGCGATCCGTGCGACCCACCGCGCGTCCTGCTCGTTGAGGTCGACGTAGCTGTGCACCGCCGCGAGCAGCGATTCGGCCTCGAGCCGGCCCCAGCCGGTCCGGGCGGCGAAATCCGCGTACAGGGAGTTGAGTCGCCCGGAATGTCCGCGCAGCTCCTCGTCGGCATTTCGGCTGCGTTGTGCAAATGCGTCGAGATCGTCCGGTCGGGCGGAGCTCGTAGCCATTCGTATTAACCGTTCCGGGTCGAGCAGGCGGTTTCGGTAATGACGAATTTCGGCGGTTCCACCGGCGGCGGAACCGGTGGCCCGTCGTGTTCACCGGTGAAGAAGTCCTTGAATGTCTCGGAGTTGCCCTCATCGTGCTGACGCTGCTCCCAGGCCCGGGCCTGCTCCCGGCGATCCTGCTCCTGGCGGGCCGTCCGGGCCAGTTCGTCGACCTGGTCGGCGGCCCGGAGCAGGGCCGTGGCCAGGCGCTGGGCGTCGCCGGTGCAGCTGCCCATCCGGCCGTCGAACTGCTCCGCGAAGCCGCCGCGCCACTCCTGCCGGGCCTGCGCGGCGATCGTGTTGCGGTAACCGACCTGCGTTGTCAGCACGTCGGCGGACGCCCGGAGCTCGCCCGCGAGCCGGTCGGCGGCGGCCCAGTCGAAACGAACGTTCTCATGGATTGCACCGAGATCCGGCATCGTGCTCCCTTCGGCCGGTTTGCGCCGCCTGAGGGTTCAATATAGGGCGCTCGCCGCGACCGCAACAATGCTCGCTGGTGCCGTCGGGACGATTCTTGCCATTCGACCGAAGGGGCCCCCGATGTCGGGACGTGCACTTTCCGCCGATCAGGCCAATTCGGCCATCCAGCCGGTCCGGTCGATCATCAACGGCGGGCTGGCCGAGGTCACCGGGCGCGGCGGCGCATGCCCTCCGCGAGCTCGGCGCCGTCCAGGTCGCCCGCGGCCAGCCGCGCCCGCACCGTCCGCGTGACCATCGCCGCCGCCAGCGACGGCAGATGCCGGGCCAGGGCCAGCTCGACCCGCCCGCGCCCGGTCGTGGCCACGTCGCGCGGGGAGCGCCGGGCCGTCGCCGCGCGCAGGATCGCGTCCACCACGCCGTCCACCGGTTCGTAGCGCGAGACCCCCTCCAGGGACAGTCCCGCGCTCGCCGTCGCGTCGTGGATGGGGGAGGCGACCATGCTCGGGTACACCACGCTCACGCCGATGTGCGAGCCCACCTCCAGGCGCAGCGCGTCGGCGTAGGCGGTGAGGGCGCGCTTGCTCACGCCGTACGCGGCGGCCAGGGGCAGCGGCAGCACGGCCATGCGGCTCGCCACGAACACGACGCGGCCGCGGGACGCCTCGAGGGCCGGGACCGCGGCGGCCGTCGTGCGCCAGGCGGCGAGCAGGTTGACCTCCAGCTGGCGGCGGACCTCCGCGCCCGGCGGCAGTTCGGCCGGGGCCGGGCCGCCCACGCCCGCGTTGTTCACGAGCAGGTCCAGGCCGCCGAGGCGGCCGGCGGCCTCGGCGACGGCGGGCGGTACCGCCGCGTCGGACGTCAGGTCGCAGGGCAGGATCGGCGCCGGACCGGCGGGCCCGGGCACCAGGTCCAGGCCGACGACCCGGGCCCCGGCCGCGAGCAGCCGCGCCGTCAGCGCGCGCCCGAACGTGCCTGACGCGCCGGTCACCAGGACCCGCCGGCCGTGCAGCGTCAGCGCCATGTCACACCTCCGGAGTGCCGTGTGCGGAGCTCCGTTGCGGCCTCCGCCAGGTACGCGTCGAAGTCGATCCGCATCGCGGGCCTCCGCTCGCCCCAGCGGTCCCGCGCCGCCCGCAGCTGCCGGGCGCACGCCGCGCGCTGCTGCTCCGGCGGCGGGAGGGCGTAGCGTCCGGCCAGGAAGGCGGCGACCAGCCGGGCCTGCGCCTCGACGACCGGCAGGGCCGCGCCCGTCGACTGCATGAGGCCCACGAAGTGCAGGCCCGGCGCGTCGAGGTGGAAGATCCGCTGGTACAACGGCATGGTCTCGGCGCTGGGGGACAGCAGCGCCGGGTCGAGGAACGGCAGGTCGACGCGGTAGCCGGTGCACCACACGATGAGGTCGACCGGGTCGCGGCGGCCGTCGGTGAAGCGCACCGCCTCGCCGTCGAGGCGCTCGATGCCCGGCCGCACGCCGATCTCCCCGTGCGTGATCCGCGCCAGCAGTCCGTCCGACAGGGTCGGGTGATCCTGCAGAAAACCATGCGCCGGTACCGGTAGGCCGTAGCGCTGCGGCGGCCCGACCGCGAGGCGCAGGAGCCGCTCGCTGATCCTTTGCCGCAGCCGCCACGGCAGCCGTCGCGCCAGGGCGCCGTTGAGCGTGTCCGCGGGCCGGCCCAGCAGGTGCTTCGGCACGATCCACACGCCCCGGCGCAGCGACAGCAGCGTGGCCGCGGCCGCGTGGGAGGCGTCGACGGCGATGTCCATGGCCGAGTTGCCCCCGCCGACGACGAGCACGCGGCGGCCGGCGAGCTGTTCGGGGCCGCGGTAGTCGTGGCTGTGCATGACCTCGCCGTCGAAGTGGCCCGGGTACATCGGCGACGGCAGCCGCGGCACCGCGTTGTGGCCGGTGGCGACGACGACGGCCGGGGCCTCCAGCGTCTCGCCGGCGGCCGTGGTGACGCGCCAGCCGCGCTCGACGCGGGTGACGGGGGTGCCGAAGCGGATGGCGTCGGTGAGGCCGAAGGCGGCGGCGTAGTCGGCGAGGTAGCCGGCGATGCGCGCGTGGTCCGGGTAGTCGGGCCAGTCCGCGGGCATCGGGAAGTCGGCGAACTCGGTGCGGGTGCGGCTGGTGTTGAGGTGCAGGGTGCGGTACGCCGCCGAGCCGGGCGCGCCGAGCACCCACAGGCCGCCGGGCCGCTCGCCGGCGTCGAGGGCGACCGCCGGCACGCCCTGGTCGCGCAGGGCCTTCAGCGTGGCCAGGCCGGCCGGGCCCGCGCCGATGACGACGACCGGTTTATCCAACACCTGATGGATAATGCGCCGGGGTATCGGTGAAGGTCAAGCGGTGCCGTACATCCGCCGCAGCCAGCGGTGCGCGAACGCCCGGGCCTCGCGCTGCCGGTCCGGGTCCGGCCCCGCGTGCAGCACCTGCACGGCGTGCGCGTGCAGGGCCCAGATGAGGCTGCGTACCGCGGTGTGCGGGGCGGGCTCGTGCAGGATGCCGGCCGCGTCGGCCGCGGCGAGGACGTCGGCGACCCGGTCGTACAGCGGCGCCGCGTAACGCTCGTCGAGCCCCTCGTGCCCGGCCGGGTCGAGCCAGCGGCGCAGCCACAGCCCGGTGTTCTCGGGATGCGCCTCGAGGAAGTCGACGAACGTGTCCACGAGACGGTGCAGCACCGGCAGCACCGCGTCGGCCCCGTCCGGCAGCGCGAGGCGCGCGTCGGCGAGGACCGGGCCCAGCGCCGCCCGCTCGGCCTCGTACACGACGCCGAAGCAGGCCTCGTACAGCGCCGCCTTCCCGCCGGTGTGGTGGTGCACGGTGGCCACGTCGACGCCGGCCGCCTCCGCGATCTGCCGCAGGCTGACGGCGGCGAAGCCGTGCCGGGCGAACAGGCCCACGGCCACGGCCAGGATCGACTCGCTGGTGGCGGCCCGCTCGTCCCGCCGGGGCCGGCCGGGGCCGCGACGGGGGCTGTCAATGCGTTCCATCATCGCCTAGTATCCATCAACCGTTGGATAACCAGGGGGCGGCATGGACGGCGCACGACTTCCCCGGGCCGGGCTGGCGGCGTTCGCCACCGGGTCGTTCGGCATGGGCATCTGGATCACGGTGCCGGGCCTGCTCCTGCTGTACTTCCTCACCGACGTCCTCGCCGTCACGCCGCTGCTGGCCGGGGCCGCCCTGCTCGTGCCCAAGATCGCCGACGTGGTGCTCCACCCCTGGGTCGGCACCGTCTCCGACGCGGGCCTGGCCCGCCACGGCAGCCGGCGCCGCCTGCTGCTGCTCGGCTGCGCGCTCTTCGCCGCGTTCGCCGCGCTCTTCACGGTACCGGCACACCTCTCCGGCCCCGCCGCCGCCGGCTGGGTGGCGGTCGCCTTCGTCGCGGGCAACCTGCTCTTCGCCGCCTACCAGGTGCCCTACCTGTCCACCCCGGCCGACCTCGCGATCGGCTACCACGAGCGCACCCGCCTCATGGGCTTCCGCATGGTCGTGCTCACCATCGGCATCCTCGCCAGCGGCCTGGCCGCGCCGCTGCTGGCCGGGGGCGACGAGCCGACCCGGGCCGGCTACGCCACGATGGCCCTCGCGCTCGGCGCCGGCATGCTCGTCGCCATGCTGGTCGGCGTCGCCGGCGTCGGCCGGCTCGCCGCGGCCGCCCCGCTGGAGCGCACCCGGAGCGGCCACGCGCTGCTGGTCGCGCTGCGGGACCGGCAGTTCCGCCGGCTCATCGCGGCCTACCTGGCCATGTCCACGACGTCGCACCTGGTGCTGGCCGGGGTGCCCTACTACACCGAGTACGAGCTCGGCCGCCCGAAGCTCACCACCGTCCTCGTGGCCGCGTTCCTGGCCCCGGCCCTGATCGCCACCCCGGCCTGGGTCGCGCTCGCGCGCCGCTACGGCAAGCAGCGCGGCCTGCTCGTCGCCCAGGCCGTCTTCGTCCTCGGCTGCCTGGTGCTGGCCGCGGGCTCGGCGGTGGGCGTGCCGGTGCTCGTCGCCGCGGTCGCCGTGCTCGGGGTCGCGTTCGCCGCGCTGCAGCTGCTGCCGTTCTCGATGCTGCCCGACGTCGTGGCCGCCTCGGGCCGGGCCGAGAGCGCGGGCAGCTACACCGGCGTGTGGACCGCGGTGGACTCGCTCGGCGGGGCGCTCGGGCCGTACGTGTACGCCGCGTGCCTGGCCCTCGGCGGCTTCGTGGCGAGCGCGGACGAGGTGGTCCAGCCGGCCTCGGCGGTCACCTGGATCCGGCTCGGCTTCGGGGCGGTACCGGCGGCGCTGATGCTTCTGGCGTTGCTCCTGCAGCGGGGGTACCGCCTCGACGCCACCGCCGCGCTCAGCCGCTGAGTCACCCGCCCGCCGCAAAATCATCGGGGTGTTCGGTGGAACGGAGGGCGCGGTCACCGGTAGGCTGTGCTCGACTAAGACTTGATTGATTCCAGAACGTGGGGAAGAAGAAGCGGACAATGTCTGACAACAAGGACGTTACCGAGAGCACCAGCGAGAGCGAGAACCCGTCTATCCCGGCCCCGACCGCGAAGGCGAGCCGCCCGCACACCAACCGTGACTGGTGGCCCAACCAGCTCGACCTGTCGGTGCTGCACCGGCACACGGCCCGGGCCAACCCGCTGGACGAGGACTTCGACTACCGTGCGGAGTTCGCCAAGCTCGACGTCGAGGCGCTCAAGCGCGACCTCAACGCGCTCATGACGGACTCGCAGGAGTGGTGGCCGGCCGACTACGGCCACTACGGACCGCTGTTCATCCGTATGAGCTGGCACGCGGCGGGCACCTACCGCACCACCGACGGCCGGGGCGGCGGCGGCAGCGGAGCCCAGCGCTTCGCGCCGCTCAACAGCTGGCCCGACAACGCCAGCCTCGACAAGGCGCGCCGGCTGCTGTGGCCGGTCAAGGAGAAGTACGGCCGCCAGATCTCCTGGGCCGACCTGCTGGTCTTCGCCGGCAACGTCGCCTACGAGTCGATGGGCTTCAAGACCTTCGGCTTCGGCTTCGGCCGCGAGGACATCTGGGAGCCCGAGGAGATCTTCTGGGGCCCGGAGGACACCTGGCTCGGCGATGAGCGCTACGACGGCGAGCGCGAGCTGGCCGAGCCGCTCGGCGCCGTGCAGATGGGCCTCATCTACGTCAACCCGGAGGGCCCGGCCGGCCACCCCGACATCCTGGGCTCCGCCCGCGACATCCGCGAGACGTTCGGCCGCATGGCGATGAACGACGAAGAGACCGCCGCGCTCATCATCGGCGGCCACACCGTCGGCAAGGCGCACGGCGCGCACAAGCCCGACCACCTCGGCCCGGAGCCGGAGGGCGCCCCGATCGAGCAGCAGGGGCTCGGCTGGAAGAACCAGGCCGGCACCGGCGTCGGCGTCGACGCGCTCACCTCCGGCCTGGAGGGCGCGTGGACGAACGCGCCGACCCAGTGGGACAACGGCTTCCTCGACAACCTGTACGGGTACGAGTGGGAGCTGACCGAGAGCCCGGCCGGCGCCAAGCAGTGGAAGCCCAAGGAGGGCGCGGGCGCGGACACCGTTCCCGACGCCCACGACCCGGCCAGGCGCCACGCCCCGATGATGCTGACCTCGGACCTGGCGCTGCGCTACGACGAGATCTACGGGCCGATCACCCGGCGCTGGCACGAGCACCCGGAGGAGCTCGCCGACGCGTTCGCCAAGGCCTGGTACAAGCTGCTGCACCGCGACATGGGGCCGATCGCGCGCTACCTCGGCCCGTGGATCCCGGCGCCGCAGCTGTGGCAGGACCCGGTCCCGGCCGTCGAGGGCACGCTCATCGACGACGCCGACGTCGCGGCCCTCAAGGCCAAGCTGCTCGACTCCGGCCTGACCGCCACCCAGCTCATCGCCACCGCGTGGGCCGCGGCGGCCAGCTTCCGCTCGACCGACAAGCGCGGCGGGGCCAACGGCGGCCGCATCCGCCTCGCGCCCCAGAAGGACTGGGCCGTCAACGAGCCGGAGCAGCTTGCGGCGGTACTGCCCGTGCTCGAGCGCATCCGCTCCGAGTTCAACGCCGGGGGCAAGCAGGTCTCCCTCGCCGACCTGATCGTGCTCGGCGGCGGCGCGGCGATCGAGCGGGCGGCCCACGAGGCCGGCCACACGGTGACCGTGCCGTTCGCGCCCGGCCGCACCGACGCCACGCAGGAGGAGACCGACGTCGACTCCTTCAAGGTGCTCGAGCCGCGCGCCGACGGCTTCCGCAACTGGGTGCGCGCCGGCGAGAAGCTCCCGCCGGAGGTCCTGCTCGTCGACCGGGCGTACCTGCTCAACCTGAGCGCGCCCGAGATGGCCGTGCTCGTCGGCGGCCTGCGGTCGCTCGGCGTCAACCACGGCGGGGCCGCGCACGGCGTGTTCACCGACCGTCCGGGCACGCTGAGCAACGACTTCTTCGTGAACCTGCTGCGTGCCGGCACGCAGTGGTCGGCGTCGAAGTCGGACGAGAACGTGTACGAGGGCCGGCGCGCCGACGGCGAGGTCAGGTGGACCGCGACCGCGGTCGACCTCGTGTTCGGCTCGCACTCCCAGCTGCGCGCGATCTCGGAGGTGTACGCCTCGGCCGACGCCCAGGACAAGTTCGTCCGAGACTTCGTCAAGGCGTGGGCCAAGGTCACCGACCTGGACCGGTTCGACCTGGTCTGACCAGGGCCGTCCCTTTACCGCGAAGCCGGATCCGCCTCTGTGGCGGGTCCGGCTTCGCGCATGTATCAGACCGGTGCCCTCCGGCGTCATGTCGGCAGGGACCAGGTCGGCAGGGGGCGGCGCGATGGACGAGTTCGACCCGGCGGAGCTGCTGCGACGCATCCAGGGCGGCGACGCGGCGGCGTGGGAGGAGCTGACCGGGCGGTACACCGGCCTGCTCTGGTCGGTCGCCCGCAGCCTCGGCCTGCACGAGGCCGACGCCGCCGACGCGGTGCAGACGAGCTGGCTGCGCCTGCTGGAGAATCTCGACGCGATCCAGCGGCCGGAGCGGCTCGGCGCCTGGCTGGCCACGACGGTACGTCACGAAAGCCTCACGATCCACCGCCGCGCCGCCCGGCTCCAGCTCGGCGCCCCGGACGAGGCCGACGGCTGGGACGCCATCGTGGCCGTCGCCGACCCGCTCGAGGACGGGCTGCTGCGCGACGAGCGCGACGCCGCCCTCTGGCACGCCCTGGGCCGCCTGCGCCCCGCCTGCCAGCGCCTGATGCGCGTGCTCATGGCCGATCCACCGCCGTCGTACGCCGAGATCGCCGCCGCGCTCGGCATCCCGATGGGCAGCATCGGCCCGACCCGGCAGCGCTGCTTCCAGTGCCTGCGCGACCTGCTGGACGGCGACGAACTCTTCGACGACGCCCCGCACCGGCCGACCGACGCCCGGAAGGGGTGATCGCGGTGACGCCCGACATGTTCTCCCGATGGCAGCAGGACGCGCTCGCCGCCTTCCGACGCATCGCGGCCGCCGTCGACCCGCCGCCGGCGCACCTGCTGCCGGCGGCGCGCGCGGCCTTCCTCGCCCGCGACCTGGACGCCGAGATCGCGCTGCTCATCGCCGACTCCCGCACCCACGACGTGTACGCGGCCGTCCGGTCCGAACCGGCCGCGGCGCCGGGCCGGTGGCTGCTGTCGTTCGAGGGGGGCGGGATCGCGGTGGAGCTGGAGGTCGAGGCGCGCGGGGGGCGGGTCCGGCTGATCGGCCTGATCACGGGCGCGGCCGCCGGGGACTGCCACCTGGAGTCGGCCACGGGCCGCCGCGGGGTCGACCTGGACGAGCTGGGCCGCTTCCTGGTGGAGGACGTCGAGCACGGACGGGTGCGGCTGCACTGCCGCGCGGCGGACGGGGCGCGTGTCACGACGGCCTGGGTGACCGTGTGACGCCCGCTCCTGGATCAGTGGCCCAGCGCGACGAAAGCGAGAGCGGTGGCCAACGCGACCGGGCCGCCGTCGGTGCCCGCCCGCGCGTCCGCCAGCGCCTCGCCCCCCGCCGCGCCCGCGCGCAGGCCCGCGTGCACCTGCGCCATGAACGGGGCGGTCGCCGCGTCGTTCACCGGCACGACGCTGGCCAGCAGGCTCGTCGTACCCAGCGGCACCAGCACGCTGATCATGCCGAGCAGCTCGTCGCCGGGCATCGCGGCCACCATCCCGGACTCGCAGCTGGACAGGATCAGCCGGCGCGGCGCCCGGCGCAGCCGCCCGAGGTCGTACACGGTCAGCTCGCCGTCGGCCAGGCGCAGCGACGAGAACAGCGGGTTGTCGGCGCGGAAGACGCCGTGCGCGGCGATGTGCGCGGTCGCCGCCCCGTCCACCGCCGCGAGCACCTTGGCCGCGGTGGCCTCCGCGTCGGTGAGTACGACCGGCCGGCGGTACCCGGCGGCGATCTGCGCCGCCTCCGCGCGCGTGCCCGGCAGTCCCGGCCCCACGACGACCACGGTGCGCCGCCGCGGGTCCGGCGGCAGGCTCCGCGCCCGCAGCCACACCGCCGCGGAGGGCGCGACGCACCAGGGGAGCCGCCGCAGCGCCGGCAGCATCGCCCACGGCACCGCGTGCAGCCGGCTGGGCGGCGCGATGACCACCGGCCGCCCGCCGACCTCGTCCGCGGCCGGCCCGAGCAGCGCGGCCTGCAGGCACCGGCCCGCGCGCTCGAGCAGGTCCTCGCTGCCGCGCGGCGCCCGCCCGCGGGCCAGGCGCCGCAGCAGGAACCGCGCCAGCTCGACCTCCCGGACCGCCGCGGCCAGCGGCCCGACCTCGTACAGCCGGGTGCGCCCGGCCCGGGCCGTGACCGCGTACAGCACGCCGTCGACCGCGACCAGCTCCACGAGCAGGTGTCCGTCGAGCCGCCCGAGCACCTCGTCGCGCGGCGGGTACCCGGCCTCGCGGGCCCGGCGATCGCGCGGCAGTGGCCCGGCGGTGTCGTCGCTGCGGCGGCCGGATGGAGGGTGTCCGGCCGCCGCAGCGCGGGGCGGCGGGTGCTCAGCGGCCTGGCCGGCCGGAGGGTTGGGCGACGGGTCTCCGGCGGCCTGGCCGGCCGGAGGGTTGGGCGACGGGTCTCCGGCGGCGTCCTCGGCCCGGTGGCCGCCCGGCGGCTGGTCGCCGGATTCGCCGTCCCCCCGGCCGCGCGGTGCATGTCCGGCCGCCCGGCGGCCGGGCGGCCGGTGTCCGTCGGCGCCGGCGCCGGCCCGGTGGTTGCGCGGCGGACGGTCGGCGCCCTCGCCGGCGCGGTGGGGCGCCGCCGCCCGGTGGTCGCGCGACGGGTGGTCGGCGGCCTCGTCGGCCCGGCGCCGCGTCGCCGCCCGGCGGGTGCGGGCGCGGATCGCCGCCTCCAGCCGCCGCCGGTCCTGCTCCAGCGACCCGATCCCGGCCCCGGCCGCCCGCGCCCGGTCGATGCGGTTCATGATGTCCCGCAGCGCGGCGAGGTCGGCGGCGAGCTCCGGCTCCTCCACGGGCCGCAGCGGCGCCGGTGCGAGCGCCCCCGCCCGCCAGCGCTCGCTCCACCGCAGCAGCATCCCGGCGTCCCCGCGGCGCAGGGCGTGCCGCTGGCCGATCGCGGCCAGCTCCGTGCCGTGCGCGGCCGCGTGGATGCGCAGCTCGACCGCGCCCAGCCGCTGCTGGTGCTCGGCCGCCGCGGCCAGGCCGCGCCGGCACGCGGCCAGCGCCGCCCCGGTCCGGCCCCGCGCCTCGGCCCGCAGCGCGTGGGCGAGCCAGGCCGCCGCGAGCCCGTACGCCGGCCCGCGCCGCCCCAGCGCCGCCGCCCGCGCGAGGTGCCGGTCCGCCGCGGCGAGCCGCCCGCCGGCCGTGGCGAGCCGGCCCGCCAGCATGTGCGCCGCCCCGGCCTCCTCGGCGTGCAGCTCGTCGAGGCGGTCGGCGATCCGCTCGGCCGCCGCGCGCAGGCGGCCGTCGCGCCGGCCGGCGTCGTAGCCGGACTGCACGAGCAGGAACGCGGCCCGGGCGGCCCACCACCGGCGGTGCTGGGCGCGGAAGAGGTCCCGGGCGGCCCGGGCCCGCTCGGCCGCGTCGTGCGGGCGGCCGGCGGCCTGGGCGGCGCGGGCGGCGGCGAAGAGCATCTCGGCCTTGTCCGCGGTACGGCCCGGCAGCCGCGCCACGCCCGCGTCGGCGAGCGCGAGCGCCTCGGTGGCCAGCCCCGCGGCGACGAGCACCTTGCACCGGTCGAAGACGAGGTCCGACACGTACGCGCCCAGCCGGGCGTACCGGCCCTCGGCCTCGTCGAGCAGCGCCAGCGCCGCGGGCAGGTCCCCGGCGAGCACGGCGAGCTCGGCCCGGTTGTGCACGATGAAGGCCAGCTCGAGCTCCTGGCCGGCCTCGGCGAAGAGGCGCCCGGCGATCGCCAGGTCGCGCTCGGCGCGGGCCGCCTCGCCGAAGTTGACGTACACCCCGAACCGGCAGCTGTGCGCCCGCGCCTCCCACACGACGTCGCCGTGGCGGTGCAGCAGGGGGATGGCGCGGTCGAGGTCGGCCAGCGCCGCCTCCCGCCGGCCCATCGTCGCCAGGTGGTGCGCGCGGCGCATCAGCGCCCGGCCCGCGACCCGCCCGGTGCCGGCCGCCACCGCCGCGTCGAGCGCCGCGAGCCCCGCCGCGGTCCGCCCGGCCATCGCGAGGGTGGAGCCGAGCGTCGCCTGCACGTCGGCGACCCGCCCGCCGTCGCCCGCGGCCCGGGCCAGCCGTAGCGCCTGGCGCAGCTGCCGCAGCGCGTCCGGGAACCGTCCCGCGTCGCGAACCACGATCGCGCGTGCCTGGTGCGCCACGGACGCCGGGCCCGGCCCCACCCCGGCCGCGATCAGCCGGTCCGCCTCGGCCAGCGCGTCGGCCGGGCGGGACAGCGCAAGCAGCAGCAGCTCGTCGCCCTCGGGCACGCCTCCCAGTGTGGGGCCAACCCGACCACCGACCAACGGCAATACCGGAAGGAGCCGATGATGAACGACGAAGGATGGCCGCGGTCCAGCGAGGCCCGCACGCCGGCCGAGGCCCAGACCGCAATGGTGCTGGAGGAGTACGGCGACTACGTCGAGCCCGGGCCGCCGGACTGGCGCGAGACCGGCGGCATCCGGTACTTCGTGCGGCGCGGCTTCGTGCTCGCCCGCGAGGAGTCCGCCGCCCGGGCCCGCGAGATCCTGGCCGCGGCCCACCTCCGGCCCCGCGACGACGCCGAGCGCATCGCGGCGCTGCACCCGGGGGCGGAGCGGCGCCCGGAGGAGCCCCGCGACGGCGATGCGTTCCACGGCCTGCGGTACCTGCGCCTCGGCGCCGGTCGCAGCGTCTTCGACGCGCTGCGGGTGCTGCGCAACGGCCTGTTCGACACGAAGGGCCGGCGCACCCACGACCCGCTGAGCCCCGGCGACGTCGGCCCGGAGCACCTGCTGCACCTGACCGACCACACCGGTGTCTGCCCCGCCGACGAGCCCGGCCACGTCCCGCCGCACACGCCGCCCGACCCGCCGCCGACCGGCGAGCACCGGGCCGGCGAGGGCATCCGGATCCTGGTCATCGACACCGGCCTGGACCCGCAGGCGGCCGCGAAGCCGTGGCTGGCGGGCGTCACCGGCGACCCCGATCCGGGCGTCGGCGGCGGGGGGATCAAGCGGTACGCCGGCCACGGCACCTTCATCGCCGGCGTCATCCGCACCGTGGCCCCGGCCGCCGAGGTCATCGTGCGCGCCGGGCTGCCCGGGAGCCTGTTCGGCCCGGCGACGAACCCGCCCGGCACCGCCTTCGAGCGCGAGCTGGCGGCCTCGCTCGAGCACGGCCTCGTCCACGACCACCCGGACGTCATCAGCCTGTCGGCCGGCACGCTCACCGACGACCCGGCCAAGCTGATGGTCCTCGAAGCCTTCCACGACGGCTTCCTGCACCGGTACAAGGGCGTGGTACTCGTCGCCGCGGCCGGCAACGACGGCGGCCGGGCGCCGTTCTGGCCCGCCGCGAGCCGCTGGGCGGTCGGCGTCGGGGCCCTCGCCGCGCACTGGCGGGCCCGCGCCGGGTTCAGCAACTTCGGCTCGTGGGTCGACGTGTACGCGCCCGGCGAGCGGCTCGTCAACGCGTTCCCGAGCGGCGTGTACACGTACACCGAACCGCCCCGCCGCGGCGTCCCGCAGCGCTTCGAGGGCATGGCCACGTGGAGCGGCACCTCGTTCTCCACGCCGATGGTCGCCGGGCTCATCGCGGCCCGCATGTCGTGCACCGGCGAAAACGGCCCGGCCGCCGCGGCCGCGCTCATCGCCCAGGCCCGCCGCGACGCGATCCCCGGCGTCGGCGCCGTGCTGCTGCCGCCGCCCGGGCAACCGCACCACTGTCGTATCAACCGGTGACCCCCGCGCGTCGAGAAGGCAAAGGATTGGGGGGTACTTCCATGAGCCTGACCGGAACCTTCGGCGTCTTCGGCGCCCTCGGCCAGGCGGGGGTGAACAAGGCACTCACGACCCTGTTCACCGTCCGCCCGCACTACCTGCACTACGCCTCGCCGCCGTTCGTGTCCGCCAGTTCTCCGGCGGTCACGGCGATGAGCGCGATCCCGTTCCCCGGGGTGCCCGGCGGCATCCCGTGGGCGGTCGACTTCACCGTCCCGCACGTCGACCTGTTCCCGGCCGACAGCGCGCTGCCGGCGCCGCTGGGCCTGGGCCCGAACCAGTTCGCGGTCGCGACCGCGGCCACCATCACCGTCGGCTGCCTGCGCGACGACCCCAAGGACGACCGGCACCGGACGGTGACGCCGGTGCGCACGACGCTCGACGTGGTCGCGGTCGGCCACCCGAGCGCCCGGTACTTCTCGCCCGGCGTCGGCGACGTCTCGCTCGTCGTCGACCAGGTGGCCATCGAGAAGGTCGAGCCGCCGTCGCTGGACGGGCTGCTCGAATGCCTGGTCCGCACGCTGCTCAACGGCGCGCTGAGCCAGGTCCGGCTGCCGTTCGACCTCATCGACGGCGGGTTCTTCAAGCTCGTGCTGCAGTCCGGCCCGGCCGTCGCGGACGACCGGCTCGAGGTGTGGGGAGGGGTGGCCTGATGGCGACCGACATCATCGCCGCGGTCGACGAGGCCGCCGCGAACGTCCTGCTGCAGCGCGGGGAGCAGGCGCTGGGGACCCGCAGCGCCTCCGGCTCGGCCGCGCTGGGCCCGTTCGGCGCCGCCTACAGCGCCTCCGCGAACCTGACCGGCGGCGTGCTGCGGCTCGTCGCTCCCGGTACCGCCGCCGTCGACGACGTCGCGGTGCACTACACGCTGTCGCTGAAACTCACGCTCGACCTGAGCTTCCTCGACTTCTGCCTGCCGCGGATCTGCATCCCGACGCCGTTCGGCGACATCTGCACGCCGAAGATCTGCCTGGGCTTCCCGACCATCACCGTGCCGGTGTCGTTCTCCAGCACCGCGGTCGTCTCCGCCGACTTCGGCCTGTCGGTCACGCTCGCCGGCGGCGACTGGGTGGTCGCGCTCGTCATCCAGCAGGTGCGCAAGCTCGACCTCGGCGCCGCCGCGACCGCGCTGGTGCTGGCGATCGGCGGCGCGGTCGCCGCGGCCGTCGCCGCCGTGCCGTTCATCGGCCCGCTGCTCGCCCTGGCCGTCGGCGTCATCATGGCCGCGTTCGGCGTCGCGTCGATCGCCGGCCTGCTCGGCACTGTCGTCAACCTGTTCGTCGCCGGCCTCACCATCGAGCTGACCCGCCGTTCGCAGGTCATCACCCTGCCGGCCGCCGGCCCGAACGACCCCGCCGTGCCGTTCACCATCGCCGCGCTCGCGGCGGAGGTCCAGTCCACCGGCGAGGACGAGCTCGTCCTCAGCGCGGACCTGTGAGGAGAGGCCGATGCACACGCTCGACAGCAGGTTCCTCAACCTGACGAACTGTTTCTCGTACCGTTTCAGCGCGCCCGGCACCTTCCGCTACGACCTGTCGCCGCTGCCGACCGGCCTCGCCGACGAGGACGACGACGCGCGTGCGATCGTCGTGGCCGACCGGGAGGGCGGCACGCAGCAGCAGCACCACATCACCGTGGCCCGGGTCGACGGCGAGCTGACCGCCACCCCGGCGCGGCTCGAGGTCAACCGGGGCGACCTCGTCACCTGGTCGACCGACGGCACCACCGGCACCGGCTTCGCGGTGCGCGGCGCGATCGGCAAGACCGTCGTGGACTCCGCCGCGCTGTGCGACGAGTCCGTCTACACCCACGCGTTCGGCCTGCCCGGCACGTACGAGTGGGCGGACGCCAACGGCAGCGGCCTGCGCGGCGTGGTCCGCGTCGCCGCGCCCGAGCCCCGGGCGCAGAAGGCGAACGGGCGGCGCACGCAGTGGCAGCGGGCCCTGGCCCGCGGCACCCTGGTGCACGTCCGCGGCGCGGCGGCCGAGCCGGCCGAGGTCGAGATCCAGGTCGGCCAGACCGTGTTCTGGGCGGTCCAGGACGCCCCGGGCGTGACCATCACCGACGTGTCCCTGCTGCGCTGAACCGCCCGCCACCGCCCGGGCGGCCGTGGGTCGCCCGGACGGTGGCCGGCGCCGAGGTAGCCGTCGGCGCCGTACGGTGATGTGATTGAGCCGTGAGCGACTGGAACGCAAAGATCATCGACGAGTTTCGCGCCAACGGCGGCAAGGTCGGCGGCCCGTTCGAGGGCGGCACGCTGCTGCTCATCCACCATCTCGGCGCCCGCACCGGCACCGAGCGTGTCAACCCCGTGGCCTACCTGCCCGACGGCGACCGCATGGTGATCGTCGCCTCGGCCGGCGGCGCGGACAAGAACCCGGACTGGTACCACAACCTCAGCGCCAACCCCGACACGACCGCCGAGGTCGGCACCGACGTGCTCGACGTGCACGCCGAGGAGATCCTGGACGAGGACTACACCGCGACCTGGGAGCGCCTGGTCGCCCGGATGCCGGGCTTCGCCGACTACCAGACGAAGACCAGCCGGCGCATTCCCCTGATCGCGCTGACCCGGCGCTGACCCGGCCGGCGGCGTGCGCGGCGGTCACGGCCCCGGCTTCCTCGAACGCGTGGTCGGCCCGCTGGCCGCTGCCTACGCCGCCGAGGCCGCCGGGGCCTGACGCCGTGCTCGCTCAGCCGGTGGGGCGGCCGAACCAGCGGGCGAGGTGCGCGTCCAGGTCCCGCTGGTCGTCGCCGATCCAGGCGACGTGGCCGTCGGGGCGCAGCAGGACGCACGGAACGTCCAGGGCCGCCGTGGCGTCCGCGAGGTGGTCGACGCGGTCCGACCAGCCGCCCACGGCCAGGCCCTCGGTGCGGTCCAGCAGCAGGCCGCGGCCGCCGCGCAGGAGGTCGTAGAGGCGGCCCGGTTTGACGTCGATGTCGGGCAGGCGGCGGCCGAGCAGGTCGGGGCCGGCGCCGAAGTCGTAGCGCACGCCGATCGCGGTGATCTTCTCGAGCAGGTAGCGGTTCACCTCGTCGAAGTCCATCAACTCGGTCAGCAGGCGGCGCACGGCCTGCGGGCCCGGTCCGTCGGACAGCAGCTCCGTCTGGGCGCGGGTGTTGTCCAGCACGTCCGCGGCGACCGGGCGGCGTTCGGCCTCGTAGGTGTCCAGCAGGGCCTCGGGGGCCCAGCCGCGGACCTGCGCCGCCAGTTTCCAGCCGAGGTTGAAGGCGTCCTGGAGGCCCAGGTTCAGGCCCTGGCCGCCGATCGGCGGATGGATGTGGGCCGCGTCGCCGGCCAGCAGCACCCGCCCGACCCGATAGTGCTCGGCCAGCCGGGTGGCGTCCCCGAAGCGGGACAGCCAGCGCGGGGAGTGCACGCCGAAGTCGGCACCGGCGATGGCGTGCAGCCGTTCCCGGAAGTCCTCCAGGACCGGCGGTTCCGCGCGGTCGCTGACGCCCGCGGCGGGGATGACGACGCGGTAGACGCCTGGGCCGGCGGGCCCGAACATGACGCGCTTGTCGGTCTCGCGGATCTGCGCCACCCGGGCGACGATCTCCTCCCGCGGCGCGCTCGCCTCCAGCTCGCCCATCAGCGTGTCGTTGCGTGCGGGCTCGCCCGGGAAGCCGACGCCGAGCAGTTTGCGCACCGTGCTGCGCGCGCCGTCACAGCCGACGAGGTAGCGCGCCCGCAGCCGTTCGCCGCCGGCCAGCTCGACGGTCACCCCGTCGTCGTCCGGCTCGAAGCCGGCCACCGCACAGCCGCGCCGGACCTGCGCGCCCAGGGCGATCGCGTGCTCCTCGAGCAGCTGGACCACGGCCGGCTGCGGGATGCCCAGCAGGTAGGCGTGCGCGGAGTCCACGCGCTCGGGCGCGGGCTTGTCGATGGCGGCGAAGTAAGCGCCGGCCGGGCGCCGCCTTCCGCGTTCCAGCATGCCGTCCAGCAGCCCGCGCATGGCCAGCAGCTCGAGGCTGCGGATGTGCAGGCCGACGATGCGTACGAACGACGTGGGCTCGGTGTCCTGCTCCAGGACGACCACCCGCACATCGTGCCGCCGCAGCTCGGCGGCCAGCATCGCACCGGCCGGCCCGCAGCCGGCGATGATCACGTCAAATTCAGGGTCCATGGGTGTTGCCTTTCGGGAGTGCCTCGTGGGCGGGGCGCTCCCGGCGACACCTACGTCAGTCGCCCAGCCGTGACGGCCGGGGGAGCACCCACATCGCTACAGCGTTCATGGGGTCTCACCTCCTCGGGCGGCGTCACGGTCAGCTGCAAGGTACAAGCGCGGGGCCCGTCCCGTCCAGAGGGCAAATTTTTACAAAACCCCCTTGTTATCGATCGTCGCCATTGTTAGCTTCCTTTAGGGATCGACGAAGGTCGTTGACCCGTTCCGCGCGCCGCGCTCCCGCCAGAGCGCCGCTGCGAAGCATCCCCTCAGGAGGCGTGTCCCCATGCGTCCAAATGCCCTCAGGCGGGCCCTCTGTGCCGTGGCGGCCCTCGCCGCGGCCGTCGGGGCCGTCCAGCTCAGCGCCGTGGCCGGCGCCGGCGCGGCGGTGGCCGATCCCGCCGCCACCGTCAACACGCTCATCGGCTCCGCCAACTCCGGTGAGACCTTCCCGGGCGCCGACACCCCGTTCGGCATGGTGCAGTGGAGCCCGGAGAACACCCGCGGCGACCAGACCCGCACCCCGCAGCCGGGCGGCTACGACTACAACGTGACCCGCACGCGCGGCTTCAGCCTGACCCACATGTCGGGCACGGGCTGCGCCGGCGGCGCCGGGGACGTGCCGTTCCTGCCGTACCCCGCGACCGTGTCCTCCTCGCCCTCGTCGGACAGCACCGACGCGACCTACGCCAGCTCGTTCGCGCACGCGAACGAGACCGGCACCGCGGGGTACTACCGCGTCGGCCTCGACTCGGGCGTCGACGTGGAGCTGTCGGCGACCACGCGCACGGGCGCGGGCCGGTTCACCTACCCGGCCGGCAAGACCGCGTCGCTGCTCGTGCGCACGTCGAACTCCGAGGTCGGCTCCAGCGCCGCGACGACCACTGTGGACACCGCGAACCGGGTCGTCAGCGGATCCGTGACGAGCGGCAACTTCTGCGGCTACATCAACACCGAGGACCGGCGCAGCTACTACACGCTGTACTTCTACGCCGCCTTCGACAAGCCGTTCGCGAGCACGGGCACGTGGCAGGACGGCACGCTGTCGCCCGGCTCGACCAGCTCCAGCGGCGGCACCACCTACGGCACGTCCGGCTGGCCGCCGGCGGGCAGGGGCTCCGGCGCATACGTCTCCTTCGACACCAGCACCGGCGCGGCGGTCGGGATGCGGGTCGGCGTCTCCTACGTCAGCCTCGCCAACGCCAAGGCCAACCTGGACGCCGAGAACCCGGCCGGCACCGCGTTCGACACGGTGCGGACCCGCGCCCACGACGCCTGGAACGCCGAGCTGAACCGGGTCGCCATCACCGGCGGCACGAGCGCGCAGCAGGGCACGTTCTACACCGCGCTGTACCACTCCCTGCTGCACCCCAACGTGTTCAGCGACACCAACGGGCAGTACCGCGGCATGGACCAGCAGGTGCACGCCGTCGCCGGGGCGCAGCGGGCCCAGTACGCGAACTTCTCCGGCTGGGACGTGTACCGCGACCAGGTCCAGCTCGTCACGCTGCTGCGCCCCGACGTCGGCGCCGACATCGCCCAGTCGCTGCTCAACCAGGCGAGCCAGAACAACGGCGTGTGGGACCGCTGGACGCACAACCAGGGCGGCACGCACGTGATGACCGGCGACCCCGGCCACGCCGCGGTGGCGAGCATCTACGCCTTCGGCGGCACCACGTTCGACGCGCCCGGCGCGCTCACCTCGATGGTCCACGCCGCGACCACCGTCACCGCCGCCGACCTGAGCCGCACCGGCTGGAACGTCATGGTGGTCGGCGAGCGGCCGTCCCTGGACAAGTACCTGTCCATCGGCTACGTCCCCTCCGACGGCAACGCCTGGGGCGGCGCGGGGGAGACCCTCGAGGACGTGTCGGCCGACTTCGGCATCGCCCAGCTCGCCGGGCGCCTCGGCGACTCCACGAACGCCGCGCAGTTCCTGGGCCGCGCGCAGAACTGGAAGAACGTGTTCAACCCGGGGACCGGCTACATCCAGCAGCGCAACTCGGCCGGGGCCTGGCAGTCGTTCGACCCGGCGAGCTCCGACGGGTTCGCCGAGGGCAGCGCGGCGCAGTACACCTGGATGGTCCCCTTCAACGTCAACGGCCTGTTCGCGAAGATGGGCGGGGCGGCCACGGCGGCGGCCCGGCTCGACGGGTTCTTCCACAACAGCGACGGCAGCTGGGCGCTGTCCAACGCCGGCGGCACGAAGTCGGACCTGAGCAACGAGCCGTCCATCGGTACCCCGTGGCTGTACGACTTCGCCGGCCAGCCGTACAAGACGCAGCAGACCGTGCGCCAGGTCGTGAACACGCTGTGGTCGAACGGGCCCGGCGGCATCCCGGGGCAGGACGACCTCGGCGCGATGTCCGCGTGGTACGTGTTCGCGGCCATCGGCCTCTACCCGCTCGCGCCCGGCCGGGGCGAGCTCCTGCTGGGCAGCCCGCTGTTCGGCCAGGTCGCGATCCACCGCGGCAACGGCGCCACCATCACGATCAACGGCACCGGCGCGGCGACGAACGCGCCGTACATCCAGAGCGCGAAGCTCAACGGGGCCACGACCACGCGGCCGTGGCTGCCGGAGAGCGTGCTCGCGGCCGGCGGTACCGTCGACCTGACCCTCGGCACGACCGCGAACACCGCGTGGGGGAGCGCGGCCGCCGACGCCCCGCCGTCGTTCGACTCCGCGCCGCCGGCGTCGGCGAACCTGGCCCTGAACAAGCCCGCCACCGCCGACTCGTCCTGCAACGCCAACGAGGGCCCGGCCAAGGCGGTGAACGGCAGCGTCTCCGGCGGCACCAGCGACAAGTGGTGCTCGACGGGCGCGTCCAAGTGGTGGCGCGTCGACCTCGGGGCCAATGCCACCGTCAGGACCGTCACCATCCGCCACGCCGGCGCGGGCGGGGAGTCGGCGGCCTGGAACACCCGCGACTACGACGTGCAGGCGTCCACCGACGGCACCACGTGGACGACGATCGTGCAGGCCCGCGGCAACACCGCGAGCGTGACCACGCACGGGGTGAACGTCTCGGCGCGGTACCTGCGGCTCAACGTCATCGCCGCGGAGCAGTCGGGCACCGGCGGCGCCGCGCGGATCTACGAGTTCGAGGCGTACGGCTGAGCGCCGATAGGGAATGAAACCGAGGCGGTGGCCGGCCGCCTGCGGGACCTCGCCGCCTCCGGGGCGGTGCCCGTGGGCGGCCGGCTGCCGGACGAGCTCGAGGCGCTCAGCCGGCCGTGAAGGCGACCAGCGAGTGGATGTACCGCGCCGCCGCCGGCACGTGGCGCGCCCGCGTCTCGGCCATGAGCCGGTCCAGCTCCGGCCGCGGCCAGCCCGCCGGTAGCAGCGCGGCCGGCAGGCCCGGGTCCTGGATCAGGTCCACGTAGACCGGGTTGAGCAGGCCCGCCAGGCGGACGAGGGCGTCGGGGCCGGTGGGCGGCGGCCCGGCGGCGGCCAGGGCCCCGGCGAGCACGGCCACGTGCCGGGCCAGGCCGCCGGCGACGGCGTCAAGGTTCCAGGCCGTCCGCGCGACCGCGGCCGCGTCGGCGACCGGCAGGCCGAGGGTCGCGGGCTGCACCCGGCAGTCCGGCGGCGCCTCGGCGAGCACGCCGGCCAGGTCGCCGGCGAGGTCGCGGACCGCGATCAGCACGCCCTGCTGCATGATGCCGAAGCCGGCGAGCTGCGCGAGGCGGCGCAGGCGGTCCCGGTAGGCGCGCCGGGCCTCGGGCACCTGGTAGAGCAGCGCGTGGAAGTGGCCGGGCCAGGGCGGGGGCGGGCCCGGCCGCTCCCCGCTGCGCAGGCGGCGGAACGCGTCCGCGAACGGCCCGGCGAGCCGGTACAGCCCGCCCCGCCCCTGCCGCCGCACGGCCAGCTGACCGTCATCGCGCATCCGGGCGAGCAGGCCGCGCGCCGCGACCGCGGACATCCCGAGGTCGCCCAGCACGCCCACCAGCACCGTGCCCGGCAGCTCGTCGGCCCCGGCGGCGCCGAACACGAACGGCACCAGCCCCACCTTCGCGCTGCGCCGGGGTGGCCCGGCATCGGCCGGTGATGTTAGGTTTACGTTCACGGTCGTGAGCTCCTCCGTAACAATTGAAGGGTACCCCTCCATGAGTCAACCCGCCGGTCGCCGCGCGATGCTCACCGGTTTCCTGCTCACCGCGGTCTTCGACGTGGGCCTGGCGCTCGTCGCGTTCTCCGTGGCGGAGCGGCTGGGCGCCGGCGACCGCATCGCCTACCTGGTCTCCGGCATCGGCCCGCTGACGATGATGGCCATCACCTGGATCCGGGCGCGCACGCTCAGCGGCGCCTCGGCCGTCATCCTGCTGTTCCTGCTGCTGTCGTCCGCGGCGACCCTGTTCGGCGGGGCCGACCAGCGGCTGCTCATCGCCAAGGACTCGCTGGTGACCGGCGGGTTCGGCGCGGTGTGCCTGCTGTCGCTGCTGCTGCCGCGCCCGCTGATGTTCTACTTCGGCGCGAAGTTCGCCACCGACGGCACCCGCGAGGGGATGCGGCACTGGTCGAGCCTGTGGCAGTACCCGGACTTCCGCGCCTCGCAGTATCGCATCACCATCGTCTGGGGCCTCGGCTTCCTGCTCGAGGCGGCGCTGCGGATCGCGGCCGCGTACGGCATCGACGACTTCGAGCTCGCCAACACCGTGGCCACGCTGCTGCCCTTCGCGTTCCTGGCCGCGCTGATCGGGTACTCGATCCGCACCGGCATGCGGGCCCGGGCGGCCGGCCTGGCCCGCGCTCGCGCCGCGGCCGAGAGCCTGGCGACGGCCCCGGCCGTGGGCACGGCGTGAACACGGCCGCCGATCGGCTGGGCTTCCTGCTGGGGCACTGGCGCGGGCGCGGCTGGACCGCGGTGGGCCCCCGGACCGTCGAGTTCGACCAGGAGGAGGTGGTCCGTGCGGTACTCGGGGGCGCGCTGGTCACCGTCGAGGGGTGCGCCACGGCGCCGGGCGACCGGGACGACGTGCGCTTCACCGCGTTCGCCGTGGCGCGCTTCGACGCCGAGGCCGGCGGCTGCACCTGGCGGGCCTACTCGGCCGGCGGCTGCGTGGAGGTGCCGCTGGAGGTCGGCCCGGGCTCGTTCGGCTGGGGCTACGAGGTCGCGCCCGGCGTGCCGGTCCGCTTCGAGGCCACGATCGAGGGCGACACCTGGCGGCAGGCCGGGTTCACCGGGACGGATCGGCGGCAGACGTTCGCCATGGAGCTGACCCGCACGGGAACCCGGCCCTGACCGCTCAGCAGGCGGTGAGCCGGCCGGGCAGCGGGGTCCAGTCCTCGACCCAGTCGCCGGACGACGTGGTGCCGAGGGCGTGGAGGATGACGTAGTACTTCGTGCCGGACGTCAGCCCGCTCGGCACCTCCAGCCGGTTCCCGATCACCTTCGAGCGCGCGGCCTCGACGGTCGGGCTCGGCGTGCTCGGCGACAGCAGGTCGTTGCTGCTGTACACGTCGTCGGTGGACAGGTACATGCGCACGCTGATGTCGTCGGCCGTGTCGGTGGAGTAGTTCGCCATGACGTACCACGCATAGACGTTGTCGCCCGCGCAGACCGTTGTCGAGCCGGCGTTCGGGCCGCCCACGCCGCAGTACGCGGTGGCGAGCGCGCCGGTCGAGATGGCGCTGCCGCGGCTCGGGCTGCACACCCACACCTGGTCGGCCGCGCCGGACGTGATGCGGTTCCGGTCGTACCAGGTGGTGAGGAGCGCGATCTCGGACCGGTCGCCGGACGCCGGGTACAGGTCGCGGAGCGCGCGGACGTCGTCGGGCAGCGGCTTGATGGCGTCGGCCATGTCGCCGCCGCCGCCCGCCCACGGGTACCAGCCGCCGTTCATGAACGAGTACGAGTCGGCCGAGTGGTCCAGTCCGAACGCGTGCAGCAGCTCGTGCATCATGACCGGCCGGAACCAGAACGCGCCCGAGGAGTCGGTGTCGGTGGCCGTGTAGTAGTTCGACGGCGTGCCGAAGTTCCAGTCCAGCAGGCTCTTGTCCTCGAAGGTGATGCGCACCTCGTCGTACTCGCACGACGCGTCGGGCAGGTACTTCGCGCTGGCCCGGGCCACGCCGCTCGTGTCGACCTCGTTCGGGTCGTCGGTGAATCCGATGTGGATGGTCGGGCTGGTGTCGTTGAACGGCGTGTTCGCCTCGTACGGCTCGACGTTGTTGTTGATGCCGGACGTGTCGACCGACGCGGTGGTCCCGCCCATCGCGTTGAACTCGCGCATGACGTCGTACACGGCCGCGTCGAGGTCCCCGAGGTCGCTCGCGTTCCAGCCGGCGGCGAAGAACTCGTTGATGTGGATGTAGTACTTCGGGTTCGGGTCCGGGGTCGACCACTTGCCCGGGGTACACCCGTTGCTGGTCTTGTAGTGATAGGCCTGCGCGGGCACGGCGCTGCCCGCGACCGCGATCGCGGCGACGCCTGCGATGCAGATGATTCGCCGGACGATGCTGTTCATGGTGCCCCCTCCGCGAGTTTGCTCGGTCACCTGCCGAGAGACACGCGGCCGGGCCGGAACCGTTCACCGTGGCGGCATCGGGTTCCCGACAGCTACCTTCCCGCGAAGGGGACCGACGCCGGCTCCGCCGGTGGGGCGGACGGGTGCCGCCACAGGCCACGGGCCTGCAGGACGGGCAGCACGCCCTCGCCGAACCAGTACGCCTCCTCCACGTGCGGGTAGCCGGACAGGATGAACTCGGTGATGCCGAGGCGGTGATACTCCTCGATGCGGTCGGCCACCTCCGCGTGGCTGCCGGAAGGCGACCAGGAACTTGAGCCGCTGGGTCGCCGCCACCAGCATCGCCGTGGTCAGCCACGCGTCCTCGCACCACAGCCCGGTCGGCGTGAGCGCGCCCTCGAAGCCGAGCTGCTCGGCGGTGCGGGCGATCTGGCCGAGGTACGCCACCGTGACGGGGCGGACCCCGCCGGCCGCGCCGGGCTGGGCGCCGTGCCCGCCGGCGACGATGTCGCGGCCGTCGCCGTTCGTGGGCAGGAACCAGTGGAAGGTGAGGGTCACGTGCTAATCCTAGTCAACCGGTAGGGCATGTGGGTATAGTGCCGGGGCAAAGGATTCACGAACCACTATCGGGAAGTCATCGATGCGTCTACGGACCGCCCTGGCCGGCGTCCTGCTGCTGCTCGCCACCACGCTGACGGCCGGTTGCGCCAAGGGTGACGAGCCGGCCGCGGCCGCGGCCGACGAGCCGCTGCGCATCGGCTACCAGCGCTTCGGCGGCCTGAGCCTGGTCAAGGCCCGCAAGGCCGAGGCGCCCGGCACGACCTGGAACCTGTTCGAGAGCGGGCCGGCCCTCACCGAGGGCACCAAGGCGGGCGCGATCGACATCGGCCAGGTCGGCGAGGCGCCCCCGATCTTCGCGGCCGCGGGCAGGATCGACTTCAGGATCATCGGTACCTCGCAGCCGGTGCCCAAGGGCGAGGCGGTGCTCGTCAAGGCCTCCCGCGGGTACACCTCGTTCAAGGACCTGAAGGGCAAGAAGGTCGCACTGAACAAGGGCTCCAACGTCAACTGGCTGCTCGTGAAGCTCCTCGCGGCCAACGGGATGACCATCAAGGACATCGACGTGCAGTACCTCAAGCCCGCCGACGCCCGCCCCGCCTTCGACAACGACCAGGTCGACGCCTGGATCATCTGGGACCCGTACTTCGCCCTCGCCGAGAACGCCGGCGTCAAGGTGCTCGTCGACGCCACGGGCCTGGCGAACAACCGCGAGTACCTGCTCGTCTCGCCGCAGGCCCTCAGGTCCAAGAGCGCGAAGATCCGCGAGTTCCTCAAGACCTACCGCGAGGTGACCGACTGGGGCATCGCCAACCCGGCCGAGCGCGTCAAGATCCTCGCCCCCGAGCTCGGCATCCCCGAGGACGTCGCCGGCCGGGCCCTGCAACGCAGCGCCCAGCCCCTGGCCGCGATCAGCCCGCAGATCGGCGACGAGCTGCAGCAGATCGCCGACGGCTTCACCGACCTGCAGCTCATTCCCGGCAAGGTCGACATGAGGTCCCGCGTCGACGAGCAGTACTCGGACCTGCTGCGATGACCCTGCTGGACCGGCGCCCGCGCACCGCCCGGGCCGTGGGCGCCGAGCCGCCGGCCGGGCGCGGCCGGGCCCGCCGGTGGCGGCGCGCCGTCACGCCGGTCCTGCTGGCCGCCGCGTGGGAGGGCGGCGCCCGCATCGGCCTGCTGGACACCGACAAGCTGCCCGCGCCCAGCACCGTGCTGGCGACCGGCTGGCGGCTCGCCGCCGACGGCACCCTCGGCGGCTACCTGCTCGACTCGCTGCAGCGGGCGGCGCTGGGCCTGCTCATCGGCGGCCTGCTCGGCCTCGCCCTCGGCGCGGTGGCCGGGCTGCTGCGCCTCGGCGACGACCTCGTCGACCCGACCGTGCAGATGGCCCGGATGCTGCCCCATCTCGGGCTCGTGCCGCTGCTCATCATCTGGGTCGGCATCGGGGAGTCGCTGAAGGTGACGCTGGTGGGGCTGGGAGCGTTCTTCCCGGTGTACCTCAACACGTACGCCGGCATCCGCGGCATCGACGAGCGCCTGGTCGAGGCCGCCCGCGCCTGCGGCCTCACCCCGCTGGAACGGGTGCGGCACGTCGTCGTCCCGGGCGCGCTGCCCTCGCTGTTCCTCGGCCTGCGCTTCGCCTTCGCCGCCTGCTGGCTCAGCCTCGTCGTGGGCGAGCAGGTCAACGGCCAGGGCGGGCTCGGCTTCATGATGATGGAGGCGCGCGAGTTCAGCCAGACCGACGTGGTGGTGCTGGGCCTGCTCGTGTACGCGACCCTCGGCCTGCTCTCCGACCTCGCGCTGCGCTACGGCGAGAGGAGGCTCCTGGCATGGCACCGGGGACTGCGGGCGACGTGACCACCGCGACGGCGGTCCGCCGCGCGTTCGGCGCCACCGTCGTGCTCGACGGCGTCGACCTGACCATCGCCCGGGGCGAGGTGGTGGCGCTGCTGGGCGCGAGCGGCTCCGGCAAGAGCACCCTCCTGCGCGTCCTGGCCGGGCTCGACGCCGAGGCTTCCGGGGTGTACCGCACCGAAGGCTCCACCGCCGTGGTCTTCCAGGAACACCGCCTCCTGCCCTGGAAACGGGTGGCGGCCAACGTGGCCCTCGGCGTGCGCGGCGCGGACCTGCCCGCACGCGTCCGCGAGGCCCTCACCGAGGTCGGCCTGGCCGACCGCGCCTCGGCGTGGCCGTTCGAGCTCTCGGGCGGCCAGGCCCAGCGCGTCGCGTTCGCCCGCGCTCTGGTGCGCCGCCCCGACCTGCTGCTGCTCGACGAGCCGTTCGGCGCCCTGGACGCCCTGACCCGCCTGAAGATGCAGGCCCTGTTCGGCCGGCTGCGGGCCCGCCACCGCTTCGCCGCCCTCCTCGTCACCCACGACGTCGACGAGGCGCTCCTGCTGGCCGACCGCATCCTCATCCTCGACGCCGGCCGCATCGCCGAGGATCGGCGCGTCGCCCTGCCCCACCCGCGCGCGGCGGACGCACCGGGCTTCGGCGCCGAGCGCCGCGCCCTCCTGGCCCGCCTGAACGTGCCGGCGTCACCGGAGGAGGCCTGAGCGCGGCCGGGCTCGCCCGGCTCGGTCGATCTTGCCGGCCTCGCCCGCGGAGGTTGAACGCCCGCCCGAGCGCGCCCGGCCGACCTGAGCGTCGGTACCGTGGCCGCATGGACGACCTGTCGCTGCCCGAGTTCGCCGACCCGCCCGCGGACCCGGTGGCGCTGCTGCGCACGTGGCTCGACGCCGCCGCCGGCCGGGGCATCGCCCTGCCGAACGCGATCGCCCTGGCCACCGCCGACGCCGCCGGCCGCCCGTCGAACCGCACCGTGCTCGTGCAGCACATCCGCCCCGACGGCCTCGTCTTCGGCACCCACACCGTGAGCCGCAAGGGCCGCGACCTGACCGCCAACCCGTACGCGGCGGCGACCTTCTTCTGGCGCGAGACCCTCCAGCAGCTCCACGTCGCCGGCCCGGTGCACCGCCTCGCGGACCCCGAGTCGGACGCCCTGTTCGCCGAGCGGGCACCGGTGGCCCGGGCGATGGCGGCCGCCTCGCGCCAGAGCGAGCCGCTGCGGGACGAGGCCGCCCTGCGCGCCCGCGCGGCCGAACTGGGCGCGGCGGGCCCGGCCGGGCGGCCGGACACCTGGGCCGGGTACCGCCTCGCCTTCGAGTCGATCGAGTTCTGGCACGACAGCACCGACCGCCTGCACCGCCGCCTGCGCTATGACCGCACCCCGACCGGCTGGACAACGGCCCGCCTGCAGCCCTGACCCCGCGGCCAGTGGTGTTGTACGTTTGTTCGATACGCTCTGAAGGCCGGCGCGGGGCTTCGCCGGGGAGTGGTTGGCGTCCGCGCGGTGGGTTCGGGATGATGGCGGCATGGTCGACGGGACGGACGTGCTGCCCTCCGCCGACGTGCTCGCGGTCCTCGACGCCGACCCGCAGGGGTGGGCCTTCGCCCGCGCGGTGCGCGGCGACGGCGGGGACATCGTCGACTTCCAGCTGCTCTACCTCAACGAGGCCGGGGCGCGATACCTCGGTCAGCCGCGCGAGGAGCTCGTCGGCGGGCGGTACCGGCAGCTGTGGCCCGACACCGTGAACGACAGCACGATCCCGTTGTACCGCAAGGTCGTCGAGACCCGCGAGCCCGTCTCCCGCACCGTCTACTACGACCGGCCCAGCGTGTCCGGGCACTTCGAGCTGTGGATCGGGCCCAGCGGCGACGGGTTCGCCGCGCGGTTCGTCGACCTGCGCGCCGTCACGCTCGGGCCGCAGTCGGCCGGTGGGACGCGGCTGTACGAGGTGCTCGACGCCGCCTTCGACGGGTTCACGCTCCTGCGCGCCCTGCGCGACGCGTCCGGGGCGGTGCACGACTTCGTCTGCGAGTACGTCAACCGCCCCGGCGCCGCGCTCACCGGGCGCAGTGTGGAGGAGACGATCGGGCGCCGCTGGAGCGAGCTCGCCGGCGGCCAGGTGCAGGTGCACGGCCTGATCGAGCGCTGGCGCGAGGTCGCCGAGTCGGGGCGGCCGTGGCAGGAGCAGCTGCGCTACGAGGACGTCGGCCAGGTGTGGCAGGTCGGCGCCGCGAACGCCGGGGCCGACGGGGTCGCCGTGTCGTTCCGCGACGTCACCGCGCTCGTCCACCAGCAGGAGCGGCTCGAGCAGAGCATGGCCGCGGCGCGCCGGGCGGCCGGGCGCAACGCCGCGCTGCAGGCGGTCACCACGGCGCTGGTCGCCGCGAGCACGGCCGCCGACGTGTACTCCGCGATCGGCGCCGTCCTGCGCCCGTCCGCCGGCGGCCAGGGCCTCGCGGTGCTGCTGCGCCGCGACGACCACCTGGTGCTGCAGTACCACGCCGGCTACGAACCGCTGGTGGTGCAGCGCCTGCAGGCGGTACCGCTGCAACATCCGTATCCGGCGACCGAGGTGGCGCGGACCGGCCGGGCCCGCTACCTCAACAGCCTGCAGGAGTTCGCGGCGGCGCAGTCCGGCGACGCCGCCCCGATCCCCAGCGGCGGCCGGCAGGCGTGGGCGTTCCTGCCCCTGGCCGCGGCCGGCGACGTGCTCGGCACCCTGGTCATCGGGTACGGCAGCCCGCGCGAGTTCGACGAGGCCGAGCGCGCCAACCTCGCCGCCTTCGCCGCGGTGTGCGCGCAGGCGATGCAGCGGGCGCTGCTGTTCGAGGCGCAGCTGTCCATCGCCGGTGAGCTGCAGCGGGCGCTGCTGCCCGCCGAGCTGCCGCAGGTGCCGGGGCTGCGCCACGCGGCCCGCTACCTGCCGTGGACGCACGGCGCCGACGTGGGCGGCGACTGGTACGACGTCATCCCACTCGGCGACGGCGTGGTCGCGGCCGTCATCGGCGACGTCGTCGGGCACAACGCCACCGCCGCCGCGGTCATGGGGCAGGTCCGCAACGCGCTGCGGGCCTACGCGGCCGAGCGGCACAGCCCGTCGGTGGTCATGCAGCGCGTGAACCGGCTCCTGCTCGACCTCGCCCCCGACGCCGTCGCCACCTGCGCCTACCTGGAGCTGCACCTGGCCGAGGGCACCGCGACCGCGGTCCTGGCCGGGCACCCGCCGCCCGTGATGCGCGCCGGCGGCGAGGCCGACATCCTGACCCTGCGCCCCGGGCCGCCGCTCGGTGTCAGCCCGGACATCGTCTACAGCGAGACCACGTTCCTCGTCCCGGGCGGGGCCGGGCTGCTGCTGTACACCGACGGGCTCGTCGAGGACCGCCGGTACCACCTCGACGACGGCCTCGCCGACCTGCGCAACGCCGTGCGCTCCGCCCCGCCCGGCGAGCCGGCCGCGGTGCTCGACCACGTGCTGAGCGCCGACGTCGGGCCGCAGCCGCGCTCCGACGACGTCGCCGTGGTCTTCCTCGCCGTCGACGAGCGCCCCGAGCCCGCCGACGGGTTCCGCCCGACCGCCCAGCGGCGCTTCCGCGGCGACGCCGTCAGCGCCTCGGCCGCCCGCCGCTTCGCCGCCGACGTGCTCACCGCGTGGGGCGAGCGCCGCATCGCCGACGACACCCTGCTGCTGCTCGACGAGGTCATCACCAACGCCATCCAGCACACCGTCGGGGCCGTCCTGGTGCGCCTCGAGCTCGGGGCCGACCGGCTGCGGGTCACCGTGGAGGACCGCAGCGAGCGGCTGCCGAACCCGCGCCCGGCCGGGGCCGACAGCGAGAACGGCCGCGGCCTGCTCATCGTGGCCTCGGTCGCGGTGGACTGGGGCACCTCGTCGATCCCCGCGGGAGGCAAGGAAGTCTGGTTCGAGGTCGCGCGCGCCCGGTGACGAGGGCTACGCTCTCGGTGAATGATCGAGCTCGGGGGATGAGTCTGTGTGGCCAGACGGGGCCGGACGGCGCGTGCGCAGCTCGCTTTCGAGCGCGGCTGGCACTACGCCCGCCGCGGGTCACGCCCGGGCTTCGGGGCCGTCGAGGACCGCTGGCGCGCCGCCGGGGCCGCCGTCGCCGACCTCGACCCGGCCGACGAGCTCACCGGCGCCGTCGAGCCGGCCGGGCGCCTCTTCACGCTGTTCGACACGACGGTGCTGGGGTCCTCCGCGGGGTACCGCACCGTCAGCGTCCTGCACCTGCCCGTCGCGCTGCCGCCGGTGGCGGTGATCCCCGACCCGGCCAACGGCGAGCCCAGCGCCGAGGGGCGTGTCGGCCCCGTGCCGCCCTGGGCCGCCCTCGCCTTCCAGCACCCGCCCGAGCTCGACGGCGCGCCGCCGGCGCGGCACCCCGCGTTCGCCGACGCCCTCGTGACCGGCGAGGTCCTCGACGTGACCCGCCGCTACGGGCTCCTCGGCTGGCGCATCGCCGGGCGCGACCTCGTCTGGGTCTCCCGCCCCGGCGATCGCCTCGCCCCCGACCGGATCGTGGCGCTCCTACCGGCCCTGGCCGCCCTCGCCGCCGTCCTCCCGCCGTCCGTCGTGCGCGTCTACGGCGTCGATCGCGACTGAGCGGTCCGGCCGCACCCAGGGCCGGCCGTCCGGCCGCTGTCCGTGGTGCGCGCCGGCGGTGTAGATCGCGATCGAGCGGATCCGGTCGCCGGACACCGTGAACGCGAGCAGCGCCGTGCCGGGCACCAGCAGCCCGGCCGACCCGTTCACGAGCACCGGCGTCGCCTGGACGGCCCGGCCCGCGAACAGCGCCGCCTCCCGCGAAACGTCCGCCGCCCCGCGCAGCGTCCGCAGGCCGCCCGGCGTCAGCGCCCGCAGCTCCAGCTCCGGGTCGAGCACCGCGACGAGCCCGTCGAGGTCGCCGTCGCGGGCCGCGGCCAGGAACGCCCCGACCACCCGCCGCTGCCGGCGCAGGTCCGGGTCGGGCACCGGCGCCTCCCGGGCCCGCCGCCGCCCGCGGCTGGCCAGCTGCCGCACCGCCGCCGGCGTCCGGTCCAGGATCGGCGCGAGCTCGTCGAACGGCACCCCGAACGCGTCGTGCAGCACGAACGCGACCCGCTCGGCGGGGGAGAGTGTGCCGAGCACGACGAGCAGGGCGATCCCCACGGCGTCCGCCTCGACGGCGGCCCGCTCCGGATCGTCGTCGGCCACGATCGGATCCGGCAGCAGCGGTACCTCCCGGCGCGCGCCGCGGGCCCGCAGCTGGTCGAGGCAGATGCGGGCGACAACGGTCCCGAGCCACTTGCGCGGATCCTGGATCGACGGCCCGGCCCGGCGGTACCGCAGCCAGCACTCCTGCACCGCGTCCTCCGCCTCGGCGCTCGACCCGAGCAGGCGGTAGGCGATCGCCTGCAGGTAGCTGCGGTACTCCTCGAAAACGAACTCCACGGTCACATCCTCGGCTCGGCACACGTCCTGATGGGAGACGAATCCGGGAGGCATACCGTGACCACGATCGAGATCGACCGACCGCCGGCCGAGGTGTACGCGTACGCGACCGACCCCGCCCGGTTCCCCGAGTGGCAGGCCGACGTCCGCCGCGTCGAGGTCCACGCGGACGGCCGCTTCACCACCGTCCGCCGCATCGCCGGCGCCGACCGCGGCATGTTGCAGCAGGTCACCGTGGCCGAGGCGCCGTGGCGCTGGGCGGCCCGGGCGGTCGGCGGCGCCGTGCGGCCCGAGGCGACGGTGACCGTGGAGCCGCTGGACGACGGCCGCCGCTCCCGCGTGACCTTCACCCTCGACTTCACCGCCGGGGGCGCGGCCGACCTGCTCCTCCCGGTGGTCCGCCGGCTGGCGGCCCGTGCGGCTCCGCGCAGCTACGCCCGGCTGAAGGCGCTCCTGGAGGGCTCGGCCTGATCGAGGCCGGCGACCATCGCGGCCAGGCCGTCGTTGACCTCGGGCACGGTGAGGAGCTCGGCCATCGTGGCCCGCAGCGCGTCGGCCTGCGGGCCCGGGCGGGACAGGGCCGCCTGCGCCCGCGTGTTGGCGAGCACCCGGACCGCGACCGGCCGCCGCTCCGCCTCGTACGTGTCCAGCAGCGCCAGCCCCTCGATGTCGATGTGCGGCCGCGCGGTCACGGCGCCGGTGGCGAGCGCGTTGAGCTCGGCCGCGCTCATCCGGGCCGGGTCGGAGCCGCCCGCCACCGCGGCGGGAGCGGCGGCGAGGACGTCGGCGCCGGGGGCCGGGGCCAGGCCGCGGATGGTCTCGGCCAGCTTCCAGCCCAGGTTGGTGGCGTCCTGCAGGCCCGTGTTGAGACCCTGGCCGCCCGACGGCCAGTGGATGTGCGCGGCGTCGCCGGCGAGCAGGACGCGGCCGCGGCGGTAGTGGGCGGCCAGCCGTGCGGCGTCGTGGTAGCGCGAGGTCCACTTCGGACTGTGCATGCCGTAGTCGGTGCCGGCCATCGCGGTGAAGACCGCACGGAACTCGTCGAACTCCAGGTCGCTGCCGGGCGCCGGGGCGGTGTACCGGTTCACCATGAGGCGGTGGTACCCGGGCTCGAGCTGCAGCGCGGTGAAGTCGCCCAGCGGCGTGCGCTGCTGGAAGATCACGCCGTCCGGCGGGGCGGCCAGCTTGACGTCGGCGAGCATGGAGCTCACCGTGGCGTCGGTGCCGTCGAAGGCGACGCCGAGCAGCCGGCGGATCGTGCTGCGGCCGCCGTCGCAGCCCACGACGTAGTCGCCGCGCAGGGTCTCGCCCGCGGCGGTGGTCACCTCGGCGTGGCCCTCGGCCTGGTGCACGGCCGCGACCTCGGTGTTCCAGCGCACCTCGGTGCCGTGCTCCCGCAGGTGCTCCTCCAGCAGGGCCTCGATGCGGGACTGGACCAGGCCCAGGACGTACGGGTACCTCGTGTCCAGGCGGCTGAGGTCCAGCCAGAGCCCGGCGAAGTGCGCGTAGGGAACCCGGCGGCCCGCGGCCACGAAACGGCCGGCGATCCCGCGCGACTCCAGGATCTCCATGCTCCGCGCGTGCAGCCCACCGGCCCGCGACTCGCCCATCCGGGCGGCGCGGCGGTCGAGCACCGTGACCGCGATGCCGTGCAGGCGCAGCTCGCTGGCCAGCCAGAGGCCGGTCGGGCCGGCGCCGACGATGATGACCATGTTCGTCCCCCAAGTCTCTCTAACGGCGTTAGAGAGCCCAGCATCCCTCTAACGCTGTTAGAGTGTCAAGGTGTGGCCATCAACCCGGGCGTGATCGCCCGCACAGGACTCGAGCTGCTCGGCGAGACCGGGCTCGACGGGCTCACGATGCGGCTCGTCGCCGACCGGCTCGGGGTGCGCCCGCCCACGCTGTACTGGCACGTCAAGAACAAGCAGCACCTGCTCGACGCCATGGCCGCGGTCATGTTCACCGACGCGATCGAGGGACTCCGGCCGCCCGCGGACGCCGCCGCGTGGCCGGACTGGGTCGCCACGCGCGCCCGGACGCTGCGCAAGGTCCTGCTGCGGTACCGCGACGGCGCCCGCGTCTTCGCCGGCACCTACCTGACCGGGCCCGACCTGCCGGCCGCGATGGAGCTGACCCTGCGGGTGCTCCTCGACGCCGGCTTCACGCTGCCCGACGCCGCCCGGGGCTTCGCCGCCGTGCTGCACTACACGGTCGGGCACACCATCGAGGAGCAGGCCCGCCTCGGCGCCGGGTACGAGCACAACCCGTACGACCCGAAGGCCCTGGCCGAGGCGTTCCGGCCGGATTTGTACCCGCTCGCCGCCCGCGCCGCCACCGAGGTCTTCCTCGGCCCCGACCCGGACACCGACTTCGACGCGGGCCTGGACTACATCCTCACCGGGATGGCGGCCAAGGCCGGACTATGATTCCAGCCGCACGGGCCGACCACGGACGGAGACTGCGGTGGCATCATCGGATTGGGCGGAACGCGTGGACACCACGGTCGCGCACCCGGCCCGGCGCTACGACTACTGGCTCGGCGGCAAGGACAACTTCGCGGCCGACCGCGAGTCCGGCGACGCGATCGCCGCGGCGTTCCCGGCGATCCGCACCGCCGTGGTGGAGAACCGGGCGTTCATGCGCCGGGTCGTGAAGGTGCTCGCCGAGCAGCACGGCATCCGGCAGTTCCTGGACATCGGCACCGGCATCCCGACCAGCCCCAACGTGCACGAGGTCGCGCAGGGCGTGGCGCCCGACGCCCGGGTCGTCTACGTCGACAACGACCCGATCGTGCTCGCCCACGCCCGGGCGCTGCTGACCAGCACGCCGCAGGGCGCGACCGCGTACGTCGACGCGGACCTGCGCGACCCGGAGCGGATCCTCGACGACCCCGCGCTCAAGGCCACCATCGACCTGAGCCGGCCGGTCGCGCTCATCCTCGTGGCGGTCGTGCACTTCCTGCCGGACGAGGACGAGCCCTACGACCTCGTCGCGCGGCTGCTGTCGGCCCTCGCGCCCGGCAGCTTCCTCGTCATGTCGCACGCCACGACCGACGGGCTCGCCCCGGAGCTCGCGGCGCAGATCCAGTCGGGCCGCCACGGGCCGGGCAAGCTGCGCAGCCGCGACGAGTTCGCGCAGTTCACGGCCGGGCTGGAGCGGCTGGAGCCCGGGATCGTGTCGGTGGCCGAGTGGCGCGCCGAGGCCGAGGCCGGGCCGCGGCCGACGTTCGACCAGGTCGCGGTGTGGGGCGCGGTTGGGCGCAAGGCCGCTGGGTAAGTCGGAGTTCATGAACGACGAGAACGCCACGATGGGCACGACCGGCACGCCGGGAGGCGACGGGGCGTCGCGCATCGACGAAGAGGACAAGCCCAACGGTTCGGCGCGGGGCGTGAAGACCCCGAGCCTCGGCGGCGAGCCGGACGACCCGCTGATGCCGTTCGACGAGAAGGTCGACTCGGACGGCAAGCTCCACCTTCCGCGTGACGCCGGGCAGCGCGGCTGAACTCAGCCCCGCAGCTCGGCGTACCGCCGCAGCAGCAGGCCCTCGCGCAACGCCCATGGACAGACGTCCAGCGAGCGCAGGTCGAGGGCCTCCATCACGGTCACGGCGGTGACCGCGCCGGCCAGCAGCTGCCGGGCGCGGGCCGCCGCGACCCCGGGCAGCTGGGCGCGCTCCCGCGGGCTCATCGCGGCCAGGCGCGGCAGCCAGCGGCGCAGCGCCCGCCGCTCGAGCTTCCCGTCGCCGCCGGTGAGCAGGGCCAGCTGCTTGAACGTCTTCGACGTGCCCACGACGCTGCGCGGGCGCTTGGCCCGGGCCAGCTCCCGCGCGACCGGCTTCACCACCCCCCGCACGTGCCGGCGCAGGCGCTCGACCGCGTCCCGGCCGGCCGGGTGCTCGGGCAGGAACTGTCTCGTCAGCCGCCCGGAGCCGACCGGCAGCGACACCGCGAGGTCGGGCTCGGGGCCGGCGCCGGCCGCGATCTCCATCGACATGCCGCCGATGTCGAGCAGCCACAGGCCCTCGGTCGCGGCGTGCCAGCGGCGGACCGCCTCGAACGTCACGCGGGCCTCGTCCTCGCCGGTGAGCGAGCGCAGCTGCACCCCGGTCGCCTCGCGGACCCGGCGGCAGATCTCGGTGTTGTTCGTCGCGTCGCGGATCGTCGCGGTCGCCAGCGGGATGAGGTCCTCGGCCTCGTGCCGGCGGAACGCCTCGATGGTGCACGTCACCGCTTCCACGACCCGCTCCACGCCGTCGGGGGAGAGCGCACCGTCGGCGGTGACCTCCTCGGCTAGCAGCGTCGGGGCCTTCAGGCGGTACACCGGCCGGGGCGGCCGTCCCCGGCGGGCCTGCACGATCTGCAGGTGCGCGGAGTTCGACCCGACATCGAGCACGGCGAGCAGCAACGGACGCCTCCCATCAATCCTCTGACATTAATGGACGAGAGGCGCCCGTTACCCAATTTGTCATGTGTCAAACAGTGTTACCCGGCCGACACCCCCGCCGGAGCGGGCGCGTAGCCGGCCGGGCGCGTGGTGAACACGCCGCGGCCCTGCGTGCGGCTGCGCAGCCGCGTGGCGTAGCCGAACAGCTCCGCCAGCGGTACCGTCGCCGTCACCACGACCGTCCGGCCGCGCGGCGCGGTGCCGCCGACCTGGGCCCGGCGGGCCATGAGGTCGCCGAGCACGCCGCCGACCATGTCCTCGGGCACGGTCACCGTCACCTCGGTGACCGGCTCCAGCAGCACCATCTGCGACTCGCGCAGGGCCAGCTGGAGCGCCTCCCGCCCGGCGAGGCGGAAGGCCAGGTCGGAGGAGTCGTGGTCGTGCATCTTGCCGTCGGTGAGCGTCACCTTGACGCCCGTGACCGGATACCCGGCGACCGGGCCGGCCGCGAGGGCGTCGCGGCAGCCGGCCTCGACGGCCCGCACGTACTCCTTCGACACGTGCCCACCGACCACAGTGGACTCGAACACGAACTCCTCACCGTCCACCGGGGACACGTCGATGGCCACGTGGGCGTAGAGGCCCGAGCCGCCGTCCTGCTTGACGAGACGGTGGTAGAACCCGCTGACCCCGCGGACCAGGGTCTCGCGGTAGGCGACCTGGGGCCGGCCGACCGCGACGTCCAGCCCGTTGGCGGCGAGGCGCATCTTCTCCACCGCCACCTCCAGGTGCAGCTCGCCCATCCCGCTGAGCAGGGTCTGTCCGGTCTCGGCGTCGACCCGCACGACCAGCGACGGGTCCTCCTCGACCAGCCGCGCCAGCGCCGTGGCCAGCCGGCCGGTCTCGGCGCGGCTGCGGGCCTCGATCGCGACCGAGACGACGGGCGTGGCCCGGCTCGGCGGCTCGAGGACCACCGGGTGGGCCGGGTCGCACAGCGTCTCGCCGACGCGGGCCGGCTTGAGCCCGACCAGCGCCACGATGTCGCCCGCGACGGCCCGGTCGACGTCGGTGTACCGGTCCGCCTGCACATGCAGGATGCGTGACACGCGCTCCTCCTTGCCGGCGTTGGACAGTCGTACGTCGGTGCCCTTGCGCAGGGTGCCGGAGTAGACGCGGACGTACGTGTACCGCCCCGTCGTCGCCGCGTGCACCTTGAACACGAGCGCCGTCAGCGGCGCGTCCGGGTCCCCGGCCGGCGCCGGCAGGTACGCCACCACCGCGTCGAGCAGTTCCGTGATGCCCTTGTCGCGGTAGGCGGAGCCGCACAGCACGACGACCGCCTCCCGGCTCAGTGTCAGGTCCCGCAGCGCCTTGCGCAGCGTCGAGCGGCTCAGGCCTCCCGTTGCCACGTACTCCTCGAACGCCTCCGAATGCAGCTCGGCGACCTGCTCGACCAGCACGGCCCGCTCCGGCGCGTCCGAGGGCTCGGTGAGGTCCCGGACGCCGGTGAAGCCGGACTCGGTGCCGACCGGGGCCTGCACCACGAGCGGGGTCACGCCGAGGCGGTCGCGGATCGAGGCCACCGCGGCCCCGAGGTCGGCCCCCGCCCGGTCGAGCTTGTTCACGAACGCGATCCGGGGCACGCCGTACCGGTCGGCCTGCCGCCACACCGACTCGCTCTGCGGCTCCACGCCGGCGACGCCGTCGAACACGGCGACCGCACCGTCGAGCACGCGCAGCGAGCGCTCGACCTCGTCGGCGAAGTCGACGTGGCCGGGCGTGTCGATCAGGTTGATCCGGTGGCCGTCCCAGTCGACGCTGACGGCGGCCGCGAAGATGGTGATGCCGCGGTTGCGCTCCTGCTGGTCGAAGTCGGTGACGGTGGTGCCGTCGTGGACCTCGCCCTGCTTGTACGTCGCGCCGGTGGCGTAGAGGATCCGTTCGGTGGTCGTGGTCTTCCCCGCGTCCACGTGGGCCAGGATGCCGATGTTGCGGACGCGTCGCAGTTCGTTACGCACTGTTGCCCCTCTGGGCTCGTCACTCGGACTTGGACAGCGCGATTGCGCCCCGCCGGGCTCAGCTCCGGGCGGGACGACCCAGTGCCGCCGCGCGAGCGGGCACCGGGAGCGACGAAGACACGCGAATCACCTCGTACAGCGAGCGGGGGACGACGACGGCGGTGCGGTACTGCACGGCGGTCTCCCTCCACACTCGACTGACACGATCGACTACGACAACAGTAACGTCGCGCCGCAAGCGTATATTTCGCCGATGCCCCGAGCGCTCATCGTCGGCAACACCGACGGCATCGGCCTCGCCCTGACCCGCCGCCTGCTGGACGAGGGCTGGAGCGCCGTGGGCGTCTCGCGCCGCGCGTCCGGCCTGGACCACCCGGCCTACGAGCACCTGGTCGCCGATGTGGCCGCGGCCGGCTATCCGGCGGCGCTGGACGGGCTGGCGGCGTTCGACCTGTGCGTGTACGCGGCCGGCATCGGCGAGCCCCTCGACGTGGACGCGCTGGGGGAGCAGACCGCGGCCATCCGGGTCAACCTGCTCGGGGCCGCGCTCACCGCCGAGGCGGTGCTGCCCGCGATGCTGGCGGCCGGGCGCGGGCACCTCATCGGGCTGTCCAGCCTGGCCGACGTGGTCATCTCGCCGGACGCGCCCGGGTACGCGGCATCGAAGGCGGGCCTCACGTCGTACCTGCTGGGCCTCGGCCAGGCGGTGCGCCGCCGCGGGGTGGCGGTGACCGCGGTCCGGTTCGGGTTCGTGGACACGAAGATGGCCAAGTCCCCGGTCACGCCGTTCAAGATCGGTGTCGACGAGGCGGTCACGGTGCTCATGCGCGCCGTCCGCAGACGACCGGCGGTGGTGTCGTACCCCCGGCGGATGTCCGTCGCCGCCCGGGCCCTGCGCGGGGTGTCGCGCCTCAGCCTGCGCTAGCCCGGAACCGCAGCCGGTTGTCCCGCGCGTCGACATCGATCTGATCCGCTTCGCTACGCGGCATCCGGGGCGGCGAACAGTGCGCGCAGGTCGTTCGAGGCCGGCGAGCCGGCTCGTCCTCCCACCCGGAGCACACCGGCAGGAGCAGCGACCGATAGCCGGCGTAGCGCGGCCAGCTGGCCGGCGACCCCCGCGCCCAGGATGACGCCGCCGAGAATCCGGTCCGCCGCTGCAGCCGCCCCGCGTCGGCCCCGCCGCCACGATCGGGTGACGCCGGCCCGGTGGCGTACATCCGTCGTATGACATCGCCGTGCGTGGATAGCTCCGTGGATGGACGACGGGCCGGGCGGCGGGCGGGACGGTAGGGGCATGACAATCGACCGCGTCACGCTCACCCGTCGCGGCGCGCTCGGGGCCGCGCTCGCCGTTGCCGCCTCCGTGCCGCTCGCGTCCCGGGCCTCCGCCGCCGATGCTCCGCCGCGATTGACATTGCCGCCGCCCACCGGGCCTTTTCCCGTGGGGACCACCGTGCGGCCGCTCGTGCGCGGTGACCGCGTGCTCATGACGAGTCTCTGGTACCCGGCGCGCGATGCCGGGCGGTACCCGCGGGCGCCCTGGCTCGCGCCCGCCGTCGTGCGCGAGCTGCTCGTGTCGGCCGGGTTCCCGCCCGACGCCGTGCTCGGGCCGCTGACCGCCGGGCGGCTCGGTGCGCCCGGGCGGCGCGGCGGCGAGCGGCTGCCGGTCGTGCTCTACTCGCACGGGGCCCACGACCACCGGGCCGGCAACACCGTCGTCGTGCAGGAGCTGGCCAGCCACGGGTACCTCGTGGTGACGGTCGACCACACCGGCGACGCGTTCACCCAGCTGCCCGACGGGCGGGTGCTCACCCCGGACCCCGACGTGCCGATGTACCCCGACGACTTCGCGGCCGACATCCGCTTCGTGCTCGACCACCTCGGCGAGCTCACCGCGGGCCGGCACGACCCGCACCGGATCGGGCTGTTCGGCTGGTCCAAGGGCGCCACCGCGATCACGCACGTCATGTTCGCCGAGCGGCGGGTGCGGGCCGGGCTGAGCCTCGACGGGCCCATGGAACCGGAGGTGCCCGACGTCCTCGACCGGCCGCTCATGCTCATGACCGCGGAGTTCACGCGCGCGGCGTACCCGAGCGTGGCCACCCTGTGGTCGCACCTGCACGGCTGGCGGCGCAACGTGCAGGTCACGGGGGCCGAGCACTCGTCGTACACCGACTACCAGGTCCTGCTGCCGCAGATGGGCCAGCCGGTCGGCATCCTGGACCCGGCACGGGCGGTGCGCATCCAGCAGGCGTACCCGCTGGCGTTCTTCGACCGGCACCTGCGCGGCCGGCCGGCACCCCTGCTCGACGGCCCGAGCCCGGCGTTCCCGGAGGTGGAGTTCATCCCGTAGGCCGCCACGGCATATGGGGTCGCCGGGTGGTCGGCGAACCATTACTGTGCCGCGCGTGATCTCTGTCCGGACCGAGCTCGTGATCGCGGGCGTGGTGCTCGCCGCCGGCCTCGGGGCGTGGGCGGCGCGCGGTCTCACGCAGGCCGACCCGCCGCCCTCCGCGGCCCGTCTCGCCACCGCGCTGCTGTGCACCGACGCCGCCGACCCCATCCACTCCGACGCGGGTGTGCGGGACACCATCGCGTGCCGGCGCGCGGGGCGGCACGGCACCGTGGTGACGTTCGACGACAACCGGCTGCGCGACGACTGGGTCGCGCGCATGCACCGGCCGTTCGCCGCCGGCAGCGGGGAGCTGCTGCTGACCGGGGACCGGTGGGCGGTGCAGACCGACGACTTCGCCGGCGCCCGGCACCTGCTGGCCGAGGTCAAGGGGTGGTGGGTGTGACCGGGCCGATGTGGCAGCGCGCGCTCTGGGGCGTGCTCGGGCTGGCCGGGCTGTTCGCCGTCGCCGCGGTGGCCGACCTGGTGGCGGCGCTCGTGGTGCTGCCCCGGCTGCCGTCGCCGTCGCCGGACCTGCTCGACCTGGGCGAGCGGCTCGGCACGGCGCAGACGGTGCTCTTCTATGCGCACGCGGCGGCCGCGGTCGCCTGGTTCGCGTACGTCGAGCGCGGCCACGGCGCCGGGCTGCGCACCGGGCCGGCGGTCGCGTGGCGGCTCGGGGCCGCGGCGACCGTCGCGGCGACGTTCGCGCTGCCCCACACCGGGCTCATCGGCGACGGGCTGTTCACGGCGCGCCTGGAGTGGATGGTTCCGGTGCTGCTCGCGCGCCTCGGGCTGGTCGCGCTGCTGGCGGTCGCGGCCCAGGGCGTGCGGCGCCGGCTGACCCAAGCCACGACCTAGCCGAGCCGCGACCTGGCCGAGCCGCGAGCCGGCCGGGCCGCGAGCTAGCCGATCTGCCGGCCGGCCAAGGACGCCCGGGTGGCCAGGCGCACCACGCCGGCGACCACCACCAGGAGGCACGCGGCGAAGACGGCCACGTCGCGCGGGCTGTGCGGGATCTCCTCGTGCAGCAGCAGGGCCCCGAGCAGCACCGCCGTGATCGGGTTGGCGATCAGGTCCGCGGGGTAGCCCACGCCCAGGCCCTCCGCGGCGAACGCCAGCTGCAGCAGGACGAAGCTCGCCGCCGCCGACGGCACCAGCAGTACCGCCGCCACGATCGCGTCGGCGTCGGTGAGCGCGCCGCGGCCGAGCTGGTGCCAGGCCGCGGCGACGGCGTCGAGCAGCACGGCGGCGAGGCCCGCGCAGCAGCCGGCGACGAGGCCGAACGCGGTCGCGCGGGCGCGGGCCGGCCAGCGGCGGGCCGCGCTCAGCAGGGCGGTGCCGCCCGCGAGCAGGGTCGCCGCGGTGAGCAGGGTCGTGCGCAGGCGCAGCGGGTCGGCGTCGCCCGGGTCGCCGACGAGCAGGAAGAACGCCGCCAGGCCCGCGACGATGAGGCCGCAGGCGCCGTACTGCCCGCCGGTCGGCCGGGCCGCGCCCATCCGCCAGGCGACCAGCAGCGACACCGGCAGGGCCAGGACCAGGCACGGCTGCACGAGCACGACCGGGCCGGTGGCCAGCGCCGCGGCCTGCAGCAGGGCGGCCGCGCCGTCGAGCGTGATGCCCAGCTTCCACCGCCGGTCGCGCCGGTCGCTGCCGGACGCCGCGGCGTGCTCGACCGCGGTCGCCGCGCCGTAGCCGACCGCCGCCACGAGGGCGCAGGAGATCGACACCATGAGCATCATCCGAGCCTCGCACGGCCGGGCCCGGCCCGTTATCTGTTAGGAATATTGACAGTCCTATTTGGCCGGGGCTTAATACAAGTCCTGAAGTTAAGGAGGCGTGCACATGGTCCCAACCCGGCCACTGTCTGCACTGCTCGTGGCGGCCACCGCGGCCGCCCTGCTCACGTCCGCCCAGGTGCCCGCATCCGCCGCGGCCACCAGCGTGCAGGTCTACTGGAGCTCGGAGTCGCGCACCGCGGGCTACGAGCCGAAGAACGGCAACTGGTACACCAACCCCGCCACCGGCCTCGCCGGCACCCCGTACCAGCTGTCCCGCCAGTCCGACGTCCCGGTCGCCGCCGCGTCCGGGAGCGCCACGATCACCGTCGACACCAACACGCGGTACCAGAGCATCCTGGGTGTCGGCTCCTCCCTCGAGGAGTCGACGATCTTCAACCTGTCGCGCATGAGCGCGGCCGGCCGCGACCGGGCGCTGCGCGCGCTCGTCGACCCCGCCACCGGCGCCGGCTTCAACGTCGTGCGCATCACCTTCGGCACCAGCGACTTCACCTCGCACGACTTCTACACGTACGACGACGGGGCGGCCGACCCGTCGCTGGCGCGCTTCTCCATCCAGCGCGACATCGACTACAACATCATCGCCACGCTCAAGCAGGCCCTGGCGATCAACCCGAACCTCAAGATCTTCGCGAGCGCGTGGTCGGCGCCGCCGTGGATGAAGACCAGCAACAACATCATCGGCGGGAGCCTGAACAGCACCTACATCCCGACGCTGGCGACCTACTACCGCCGGGCGGTCCAGGCGTACGCCGCGCAGGGCATCCCCATCCACGCGCTCACCCTGCAGAACGAGCCGCTGTTCTCGCCGGCGGACTACCCGGGCATGCTCGTGAGCGCGGACCAGGAGCGGCAGCTGGCGAAGGCGCTGCGGGCGGAGCTGTCGTCGGCTGCCCTCGGTACCGTCAAGATCTGGGCCTTCGACCATAACTTCAGCGAGGGCGTCTCCTACGCCGCCGGCGTGCTGGGCGGTGACGGCTACGCCGCCGTCGACGGCATCGCCTTCCACGACTACGCGGGCGACCCGTCGGCGATGGCCCAGGTGAAGGCGAGCTACCCGGACAAGGACGTGCTCATGACCGAGCGTTCCGTCTGGGGTACCGCGGGCGCCGACCGCATCGTGCAGTACTTCCGCAACTCCGCCACCCTGTACGAGGGCTGGGTCAGCATGCTCGACCAGAACCGCGCCCCCGAGCGCTGGTCCGGCTCGCCCGACCCCACCATGCTCGTGCAGAGCACCTCGAACCGCGACACCTTCTGGGCGCTGCCCGACTACAACATGGTCGCGCAGTTCTCGAAGTTCGTGCAGCCCGGCGCGCAGCGGGTGGCGACCGGCTACGGCTCGACCGGCAGCGTCACGAACGTCGCGTTCCGCAACCCCGACGGCACCCTCGTGGCCGTCGTGGTCAACCAGACCGCCGCGAGCCAGGCGTTCACCCTGCGCGTCGGCGCCCAGCAGGTGGCGAGCACGTTGCCCGCGAAGACGGTCGGCACCTACCTCTGGGCCGGCGCGGACAGCGGCACCCCGACGAGCCGCACCGGGCGGATCAGCGGCTACGGCGGCAAGTGCGTCGACGTCGCGGGGGCGAGCTCCGCGAACGGGACGAAGATCCAGCTGTACACGTGCAACGGCACCGCCGCCCAGCAGTGGACGGTCGGCACCGACGGCACCGTGCGCGCGCTCGGCAAGTGCCTCGACGTGGCCGCGGCGAACTCCGCCAACGGTACGAAGGTGCAGCTGTACGACTGCAACGGCTCGGCCGCGCAGCAGTGGTCGGCCGCGAGCAACGGCGGCCTCGTGGCGCTCGGCAAGTGCCTCGACGCGACCGGCCCGAGCTCGGCGGACGGCACCCAGCTGCAGATCTGGTCGTGCACGGGCGCGGCCAACCAGCAGTGGATCTTGCCTTAGCGGTTTCTGTCGTACCCGGTTGGTAGTGTCCGGGGCCGTGAGAGCGAATGCGGCGCTGGCGTTGTTCGAGGCGGCGGCCGAGGTCGGCGGCGGGTCCGTCGACTGGCCCCGCCTCGTCAGCGGCGCGCGGGAGGTGTTGACACCGCTGCTGCGGCACCACCACCGCCTCCCGCGGCCGTTCGTCGACGCCGCCCTCGACCTCGGCGACCCCGCCCTGTTCGACGCGCTCGCCGACAACGAGCTCTACCTCGCCGAGCACCCCGACCTCAAGGAGCGCCTGGCCCGCCGCGGCACCCCGGGGGTCACCCAGCGCGCCCTGCGCTCGTGGGACCTGCGGCTGCAGCGGCTCGCCCTGGCCGCCTACCCGCCCGACGGCCCCGACCTCGGCCGGCTCATCCAGCAGCAGCGCGCCGGGGTCGTCGGCCCGACCGGCGACGCGGTCCGCGAGGCCTGGCGGTTCGGCCCGGTGAAGCTCACCGTCGCCGAGCACTGGCGGGCCCTGGCGACCCTGAGCCGCCTGGAGGGGCCGGACTCGGGCTTCCCCGACTCCAGCCTGCACCAGGACGTCTGGCCGCACCTGCCGCTCGACCTGGAGGAGCTCGAGGCGCACGCGGCCGAGTGGGAGGGCACCCGGGGCGCGATCGACGAGCTGCGGCGGGGCTTCCCGGACCACCTGTACATGCGCGCCGAGCTGGACTGGGCCGCGGTGGCGCAGCGCCACGCGCAGATCCCGTTCGGCGGGCCCGCCGCGGCTGCGCTCGCCGCCCGGCCCGACTGCCCCGACGACTTCCGGTTCACGCTGTTCCTCGCCGAGCCCGCCGCCGTGGCCCCGGCGGTGCCCCGGCTCACGGAGGAGATGGCCCTCGCCCCGCTGCCCAAGAAGGGCGCGGCCAAGGCGGCCAAGGTCGTCGCCAAGCGCGCCGTCGCCGACGGCCTCGACCCGGGCCTGCTGCTGGAGCGGATGCGGCCCGCCGGCGCGGTGCTGGAGACGGTCCGGCTCGACGAGCTGGCGAAGCTGGTCGAGGCCCGCCTCGGCGCCGATCCGGACAAGTGGTCGTGGGTGCGGGCGAGGCTCAGCGCGTTCCCGGGCACCGTCACCGAGCTGCTGGAGGCGGCCGGGACCGCCGCCTGGCCGGAGAGGACCACCAGCGCCCGGGCCGGCTTCGTCACGCTGCTCGACCACGCCCCGGCCGAGGCCCACCTGGCCCTGCTCGACCGGATGGACGAGCAGTCCGTCGCCGACCTGTTCACCCGGGGCGCCTGGCGGCCCGAGTGGCTCGACCGGGCGATCGCCGACCCGCGCCGGGTGCTGCGCGTGGCGCTCGCCTCCCGCCCGTCGCTGGACGCCGCCTCGGCCGAGCGGCTCGCCGCCCTCGACGACCCTGAGGTCAACGGCCTGGTCTTCCGCCGCACCAACACCCCGCACCGGCTGCGCATGCGGCTGCTGGCCGGCCGCCCGTTCGACCCGCAGGCCCGCGCGCAGCTGTTCCAGCAGACCGGGGGCTGGCACGGCACCGACGCGCTGGACTGCGCCGACCAGGAGCTGCAGCGGCACATCATCCGGCACGTGCGCGTCCGCGGAAAGGCCGCCCAGCTGCGGCTGCTGCTCAACCTGTGGCACCGGCACGGCCCCGACGCGGTGCGCGACCTGTTCGCCGCCGAGCTCAAGCCGGCCAACTACCGCGTCACGCCGATCACCCCGCCGGTGCGCAAGCGCGTCGAGCAGGTCCTCGCCATCGCCGAGCCCGGCGCCCGGCAGGCCGCCCTCGACGAGCTCGAGGCCGAGGTCGCCGCCGAGGAGAGCCCGGCCGGCCAGTTCGCGCTGCTGCGGGCCGAGCGCACCGACCACACGCTGCTGTTCAAGGATTCCCGGCTGTGGCACTGGGACGTCATCGTCGCCGAGCACCGCCGCGAGCCGCTGCCCGACCCGATCCTGGCCACCATCGCCGAGGCCCGCGAGGTGCCCGAGGAACTGGTCGAGGCCGGGCGGGACAAGCTGCGGCCGTGGGACAGCGAGCAGGCGACCGAGTACGCGGCCGGCCGGCCGGTCGAGGAGATCATGGCGGCCCCGCGGGAGGGGCACTACGGCGGCTGGATCGGCAAGTTCACCGCGGCCGGCGTAGTCACCTGGGAGCAGCTGCTGCGCCACTGCGTCCCGGCCGGGCTGCCGCTGGACATCGCCGGCGGCAGCGCCTCGCCGCCCGAGGCCCGGGCCGCGCTGGCCGCGCTGCTCGCCGAGGTGTGGGACGGCAACCTCGAGGCGATCGTGCTCGCCGCGGCGATGGTCGCCGGGTTCCCAGGGCCGCCGGCCGAGCTGCTCGCGGTGGCCACGGCGGCGGTGGCGGCCTGATGTTCAACCGGACGCCGGGACCGTGGGCGCTCATGGAGGCGGCGGCGCAGGCGGGCGGGGCCGCGTTCGACTGGCCCCGGCTGATGAGCGGCGCGCGCGACCTGCTGCACCCGATCGCCTACGACCAGCAGCGGCTCCCCGCGGCCGCCGTCGCCGCGCTGCTGGAGCTCGGCGACGACGACGTGCTCGGCGCGCTCGCCCAGAACGAGGCCGCGCTGGGCGCCCATCCCGGCCTGCGCGAGCGGCTCGCCCGGGCCGGCGGGGTCCGCGTCGCCGACGTCGCCCTGCAGCGCCGGTGGGAGCTGCGGCTGCAGCGGATGCTGGTGGCCCGCAACGCGCCGGAGTACGGGCAGTACCGCCACAACCGGGCCGCGGTCGTCGGGCCCCGGATCCCGGTCGTCCGCGAGATCCTGCGGGGCGTCGGGCCGGACCTGACCCGGGCCGAGCAGCTGCGCGCGATGCTGAGCCTGCACCGCCTCGGCGGGCTGGCCGAGTGGCGGCCGGAGTGGCTGCCCGCGGTGCCGGCCGAGCGGCTGGAGGAGCTGGTCGCCGAGGCCGAGGGCACGGCCGGGGCGATCGAGGAGCTGCGCGGCGGGTTCGCCGACCACCTGGGGCTGCGCGAAACGCTGGACTGGGACGCGGTCGCCGCCGCCGGGCCGTTCGCCGGGCCGGCCGCGGCCGCGCTCGCCGCCCGGCCCGACTGCCCGGCGGCGCTGCGGTTCGAGCTGTTCCTCGCCGACCCGGCCGCGGTGGCCGTCGCCGTGCCCCGGCTGACCGAGGCGATGGCGCTCGCCCCGGTGCCGAAGAAGGGCGCGGCCCGCACGGCCCGGATCGTCGCCAAGCGGGCCGTCGCCGACGGGCTCGACCCGGCCCTGCTGCTGCAGCGGATGCGCCCGGCCGCCGCGGTGCTGGAGACGGTCCGGCTCGACGAGCTCGCGAAGCTCGTCGAGGCCCACCTGGGCGCCGACCCGGGGAAGTGGGCGTGGGTGCGAGGGAGGCTCAACGCGTTCCCGGGGCCGGTCGCCGAGCTGCTGGAGTCGGCCGGGACGGCCGCGTGGCCGGACCGGACCACCACCGGCCGCGCCGCGTTCGTCACGCTGCTGGACCACGCGCCGGTCGAGACCCACCTGGCGCTGCTCGGCACGATGGACGACCAGACGGTGCACGGCCTGTTCACGCAGGGCTCGTGGCGGCCCGAATGGGTGGACCGGGCCCTGGCCGACCCGCGCCGCGCGCTCGCGCTCGCCCTCGCGTCGCGGCTCACGCTCGACGCCGGCGCCGCCGAGCGGCTCGCAACCCTCGACGACGCCGAGGTCAACGGCAAGCTGTTCCGCCGCACCGGCACTTCGCACGCGCTGCGCCGGCGGCTGCTGGCCGGCGGCCCGTTCGACCCGGCGGTCCGCGAGCAGCTGCTGACCCTCGCCGCCGGCTGGCACGGCACCGACCCGCTCGACTGCGCCGACCTCCAGCTGCAGCGGCACATCCTGCGGCACGTGCGCGTGCGCGGCAAGACCGCCCAGCTCCGGCTGCTGCTCAACCTGTGGCACCGCAACGGCCCCGCCGCCGTCGCCGAGCTGATCGAGGCCAAGCTCAACCCCGTGGGCTTCTCCGCGGCCGTGATCACGCCCACGGCCCGCAGCCGGGTCCGGAAGGTCCTCGCCGCGCGCGACGAGGCCACCCGCCGGGCCCGCCTCGACGAGCTCGAGGCCGAGATCGCCGCGGCCGAGTCGCCGGAGGGGCAGATCGCGCTGCTGCGCACCGAGGGCCTGGACTTCGGCAAGGTGTACGGCGAGACCCGGCACTGGCACTGGGACGCCATCCTCGCCGAGCACCGCCGCTCGCCGTTGCCCGGCCCGGCCCTGGCCGACATCGGCGACGCCCGCGGCTGCCCGCCCGAGCTCGCCGAGGCCGGGCGGACGCAGCTGCGGCCGTGGCAGCACGAGGCCGAGGCGGAGCTCGCGGCCGGCCGCCCCGCCGCGGAGGTGCTCGCCACGCCGCGCGACGTGCCCTACAACGGCTGGCTGCAGCGCGCCGCCGCCTCCGGGGCCGTCACCTGGGAGCAGGTGCTGCACCACGCGGTGCCGGCCGAGCTGCCGCTGAAGCTCATCGGCGCCAACCACTCGGTCCCGGAAGCGCGGGCCGCGCTGGCGGCCCTGGTCGGCGAGGCCTGCGGCGGCGACGCCGAGGCGATCGTGCTCGCCGTGCGCATGGCCGGGGACTTCCCGGGCCCGGTGGCGGAGCTGCTGACGGTCGCGGCCGCCGCGGTTTCCGGCTGATTTTCTGTCGTACCCCGTTGGTAATGTCTCGCCCCGAGAAGGCAGCCGGACTCGGGAAGGGGGCATCGTGAGAGCCGACCTGCGCGACCGGCGCGCCGTCGCCGCGATGGCCCACCCCGACCCGGCCGTCACCGAGCGGGCGCGGCAGCTGAAGGAGGCGGCGCTGCTCGACTTCGGGGTGCGCGACAGCGTCGCCGGGTCGTGGATCTACGCCAAGTGCCGCCACCAGATCCCGACCACGGCGGTGGCCACGGCGGCGGTCGTGGCGACCGGCGACGGGGTGTGCAGCCTGCTGTACAACCCCGAGTTCTTCGCCCGGCTCGGGCCGTCCGGGGTCAAGTTCGTGCTGTTCCACGAGGCCCGGCACCTGATCCAGCGGCACCTGCACACCGATCGGGAGCTGCGCGACGACCCGCTCTTCACGCTGGCCACCGAGGTCAGCGTCAACCACGTGGCGATGCGGCGCCTGGGCACGACGATGCCGCGGCTGGACGGGGAGACCGTCGGCGTCGACCCGGTCGCGGTGCACCGGTCCTACGAGGCCGACCTGCGCGGGCAGGGGCGGGAGCCGCTCGGCTACGCGGCCTTCGTCGCGACCGACCTCGGGATCTACCGGGAGCTGCGGCGCATGGCCGACCCGCCGGTGACCGTGGTGCTGTGCGTGCACATGGGCGAGGGCGGGGTGCCCCTCGACCCGGAGACCGTCGAGCGCCTCGCCGGAGCGGTGCTGGAGTCGCTGATGCGCCAGGCCCGGGCCGGCAACCCGGTGGCGCGCGCGGAGCTGCTGGAGCTCGCCGCACGCACCGACGACGGCGGGGACCGGATCGCCAAGCTGTGGGGCGACCTCGGGCTGGCGGCCCTGCGCGGCACGACGCAGAAGACCCGGCGGGTCGAGTGGTGGCGGCGCTGGCTCGCCGACGTGCTCGCCGACCGGCTCCAGCCGGGGGAGCGGATGGTGTACCCCAAGAAGCTGGGCGCCGTGCTGCTCGCCCTCGGCCACGAGCCGATGCTGCACCGGCGGGGCGAGACACGGTACAAAACCGTGCTCATCGCCTTTGACACCTCGGGCTCGATGCCCGACGCGGTCGTGGAGTGGCTCACCACCCTGGTCGGGCGGATCGAGGGCGTGCGCGCACACTGGCTCAGCTTCGACGCGCTGGTCATGCCGTTCCAGCCGGGGGAGCGGGTTCTGGGCGGTGGCGGGACGAGCTTCCAGGGGGTCGTCGACTACGCCGAGGGGCGGCTGGAGGTCGGCGGCAAGCGGCTGGAGGACCGGGTCGAGGCGGTGATCGTGGTGACCGACGGCCACGCGCCGGTGGTGCGCCCGGCCGAGCCCGGGAAGTGGATCTGGCTCATCACCGACGGCGGCGACACGTGGCCGGAGCGGCAGATCCCGCCGATGGCCTGCCACCGGGTGCGGACGGGAGAGGACTGACGCGTGGGCGAGTCGCTGCTGGAACGGTTCATCGACGGCATGATCGCGGCCGGGATCACCGGGCAGGTGTTCGGCGAGCACGGCATCGGCAAGACGTCGACGTTCCTGTCGTACGTGCCGCGCGAGCACGGCCTCGACGTCGTCCTCGTGCCCGCCGCCAACCTCACCCCCGACGACCTGCTCGTCAACGCGCCCGTGCGCGACGCGGCCACCGGCGAGCTGGCCCTGCACCAGCTGATCATGAAGCAGCTCAACCCGGGCCGGCGCTTCGTACTGCTCATCGACGACTCGCTGCAGGCCGGCGACACCATCCAGTCGCAGCTGATGCAGGTGGCGTGCAACTGGACGCTCGGCGAGCACGACCTGCGCGCGCTCGGCTGCGTCGGGGTGTTCCTCACCGACAACGAGTCGGCCGCCGAGACCTCGGCCCGCCGCACCGACCTGGCGGTGCTCGACCGGATGGCGACCCTGCACATCGGCGCGAACGACACCTCGTGGCGGGAGAGCCTGACCGCGCGGTACGCCCGCTGGGAGCTCGACGGCGCGTTCCGCGTGTGGGCAGCGCAGACCCCGGCGGTGCGCAAGCTGCTCTCGCCCCGCACGCTGCAGCACGTGCTCGACTGCGCGGCCGAGGGGCTGCCGATGCGGTGGGGGCTGCCGCTGCTCGACGGCGCCCGGCTGCGCCTCACCGAGGACGACGGCACCGACCGCACCGACGAGATCCTCAAGCAGCTCGCCGCCGAGCTCGGCGTCAGCGACCCCGTGACCGTCGCCGACCCGGTCCGCCGGCTGCTGCGCACCGCGATCGCCCGTCGCTGGGCGGTGCTGCTGCAGGGCCCGCCGGGCTGCGGCAAGACGGAGATCGCCAAGCAGATCGTGCGCGAGGAGACGGGCGCCGACCCGGTGTACTTCTCGCTGCCCGTCACCAACGTCGAGGACCTCTGCGTGCCCGTGCCCGCCCCCGACGGCACCCTCGACACGCTGCTGACCCGGGCCCTGCTCGGCCCGCGGCCGAAGGTGATCGTGTGGGACGAGTACAACCGGCCCAAGGACCGCGCGGCGTTCGCCCGGCTCATGGAGATCACGCAGGAGTGGTCCCTGGCCGGGCGGCCGATCGAGGGGCTGCGGGCCCAGTTCGCGCTGCAGAACCCGCCCTACCACGTGGGCCGCAAGCTCCAGGTGACCCCGAACAACCTGGCCCAGGCGAGCCGCTTCACCGCCAGCATCGAGGTCGGCCCCGACGACATCCCGTCCGGCCAGTGGCTCATCGACACCTACGGCCGCCCGGCCGAGGCGGCGCTGGACTGGTGGAGGTACGACATCGACGACGAGGGCCGCGACTGGGTCAGCAAGCGCACACTGGAGCGGCTCATCAAGCTGCACCTGCACGAGCAGCCGCTGCAGGCGGGCCTGATCTACCTCGGCGACGGCGAGTACGCGCCGATCCCGCTCGCGGGCCTCGAGGCGCGCCTATCGGGGGAGCGCCGCCTGGGCCTGCGCGAGCTGGCCGACGACCCGGACGGCTGGGCCGCCCGCCTGGCCGGGGGCCTCGCCGACTGCGACGAGGGCACGGACGACACCGACCTCGTGCACCAGGTCTTCTCCAACGCGGAGGTCTCCCAGCTGCGCGAGCACCTCGACGTCGTCGTCGTGCTCCTGCGGCACCTGCCCCCGAAGCTGCGCGCGACGTACCTGGTCGGCCAGACCCCCGAGAAGCTGCGCTTCTGGATCGACGCGGTCAAGGCCATGCGTGCGCTGCGCTGACCTGTCGCCGTCCGCGTATTCCTGTCCAGTGTGATGCTCGGCAAGCACCAGCCGGTGACGAGATCGGCTACGCGCTGGAACGCCGGAAGGTCGCCCCGGAGGGCGGCCTCGCTTTCTTCGTGGGGGTCTCTTCGGTGGTCTGCTCGTCCTTGGCCATTGCGCTCTCCTCAGTTGGTTGAGGCCGAGGGCAGCAGTGCCCGGGTGTCGGCCGGCAGGGTGGACAGGACGATGACCTCGACGCGGCGGTTGAGGGTTTCGGCCCGGGGGTCGGTGGTGGGGTAGAGGGGTTTGGTGTCGGCGTGGCCGACGGCTTGCAGGCGGGTGTCGGTGATGCCGGCGTCGGTGTGGGGCATGCGGACGAGGGCGGAGGCGCGGGCGGAGGAGAGTTCCCAGCCGGAGGGGTAGGTGCCCGGTGCCGCCGGTGAGCTGGTTGGTGTGGCCGTCGACTTCGATGTGGTTGGGCAGGGCGGCGATGGAGGGGCTGCCGAAGCCGACGGCGAGGCCGTTCTTGAGTTCGGCGAACTTTTTCCGGTCGACCTGGGAGATGGCGAACAGGACGATGAACAGGACGATGAACAGGACCATGAGCAGGGTCATCATGTCGGCGTGTTCCTCCTCGTCGTGGCCGCCCTTCTTGTGCTTGGTGTGCGCGCCGGCCTTCGCCGCGTGTCCACCGCTCATGTCGGCGGCCCCCTTCAGGTCGTTGTGACGCCGTCGGGGGTGACATCGGACCGTTCGCCCGACAGAAGAGTCGTGGGCCGGTGCCGTGCGGGTGCGCACAGGTTCGAGAGAATCGGGCAAATACCCCGTCGGGCGAAAAATCCGCTATGTCGCGGCGCGGAGCGCCCGACATAGCGTTCGGGACACTCCGGCTCGCGGTGCGCGAGCGTGCGACATGGCGGCGGTGCGGGGCGCCTCGGGCACGCCTGGAAACGGCGCCCGGCAGTGCGCTCAGGACACCCGCTGGCCGTGGCGGGTGTACAGCGCGGCGAAGCCCGTCCCCACGCACAGGGCCGCCGAGCTCAGCCCCAGTGACCAGTGCACGCCGATCGCCGCGCCCAGGACGCCCACCGTCAGGCCGCTGCCCGCGCGCAGGCCCGCCGAGGCGACGTTGTACACGCCGATGACGCGGCCCCGTTCGTCCGGCGGGGCGAGCAGCTGGGTCACGGTCTGGCCGATCGACATCGCCGCGAGGTTCGCGACGCCCCCGATGAAGAGCAGGACGACGGCCAGCCAGAGGTTGCCGGCGACGGCGAAGAGGAGACTGCTGAGGCCGTACGCCAGCGTCGTCACGATCGCCGCCCGGACCGTCGGGCGCATCCAGCCCGTCGCCTCGAGGAGCAGGCCGCCGGCCACCCCGCCGGCGCCCGCGGCGAAGAGCAGGATGCCGTACACGTCCGCGCTGCCCGGGCTCAGGTCCTCGGCGAAGGTCGGCATCGTGGCCTGCATCGCGGTACCGACGAAGAACGACGCGAGGCCGGCCAGGATGATCATGCTGATCAGGGTGTGGTCGCCGGCCACGCGGCGCAGGACCTTCACGGTGTCGAGCAGGCCGACGCGCGGGCCGGCGGGGCGGCCGTGGCGGGTGTGGCCGGTGAACCTGGTGCGGAACAGGAACAGCGTCAGGGGCAGGTAGAACGCGATGTTCGTGAGGATGCCCGCCTTCGGGCCGAGCCACAGCAGCAGGCCGGAGCCGACCGCCGGGCCGAACAGCACGCCGAGGCTGCGGAAGGTCGCGTTGAGGCGCACGGCCGAGACGAGCTCCTCGTCGCCGACGAAGTCGTGCAGCATGAGCTGCTCGCCCGGGCCCCAGAGGGACCCCGCCATGCCGTGCAGCACCAGCAGTACGCAGGCCTCCCAGACCTGCAGCGAGTCGGTGATGAACAGGATGCCCCAGAGCAGGGAGACCAGCATGAACAGCCCCTGGGCGGCCTGGATGACCCGGCGGCAGTCGTAGCGGTCGGCGAGCCCGCCGAACCACACCGAGAACAGCAGGAACGGCACCCAGTGGCTGATCACCTGGAAGCCGGCGAGCGCCTCGGAGTGGAACTTCTGCCACAGCACCCAGTACGTGATCACGTGCTCGACGTTGTCGGCCATCATCGACAGCGCCGCGCCGAAGAGGTACGGGCGGCAGTCGCGGTTGCGCAGGGCGGCGAAACGGCGGGCGGCCGGGGCGGCGGCGGTGGTCACCGCGTAAGCCTCCAATGGTCCTTACAGCCACGTGGCGGCAGAGGGCCTGGAAGTGACGACTGCAACAAACCTGCAAACGCCACGCGTTGACTCCCCGCAGCGCCGGTGCCAACCTGGTCGCCAGGAATGCGCTTTCCTGTGACTGGAGGACCGATGCACGTAGGGATCCGGGCCGGCCTTACCGCCGCCACGGTAGCCGGGCTGGTCGCGACCGGCGTGGTCTTAGCCGCCCAGGCCAACGCCGGCTCGCCGGCGGTGCCCGCCCTGGCACGCGGGGTCCTGGCCGCCAACGACGGCTGGGGCTCGGCGGGCGCGGGCACCACGGGCGGCTCCGCCGCCGACGACGCGCACGTCATCGTCGTGCGGACCCGCGACGAGCTCGCCGCCGCGGTGGCCGGCAGCACGCCGAAGATCGTGCTGGTGGCGGGCACGATCGACGCCAACGAGGGCCGCAGCTGCACCGACTACGCGGACCCGGAGTACAACCTGCAGGCGTATCTGACCGCGTACGACCCGGCGACCTGGGGCCGCGTGGCGCCCACCGGGCCGCTGGAGGACGCCCGGGTCCGCTCGGCGAAGACCCAGGGCCTCAAGGTCAAGATCGACGTCGGGGCCAACACGACGATCTACGGGCTGCGCAACGCCCGGATCAAGGGCGGCGACCTGCTGCTCACCAACGTCAACAACGTGATCATCCGCAACGTGGCCTTCGAGGACGCGTACGACTGCTTCCCGGCCTGGACGCCGACCGACGGGGCCACGGGCAACTGGAACTCGCTGTACGACAGCGTGTCGCTCAGCGGCGCCACGAACGTCTGGCTGGACCACAACTCGTTCACCGACGGCGCGAACCAGGACGTGAACCAGCCGATCTACCTCGGCCGGCCCTACCAGGTGCACGACGGCTCCTCGGACATCATCAAGGGCTCCGACTACGTGACGGTGTCGTACAACAACTACTTCGAGCACGACAAGACGATGCTCATCGGCTCGACGAACACGCCGGGCGTCGACGTGGGCAAGCTGCGCGTCACGCTGCACCACAACCGGTTCGCCGGCGTCGGCCAGCGGGTGCCGCGGGTCCGCTTCGGCCAGGTGGACGTGTACGACAACTACTACTACGCCACCGACGAGGACACGTTCGTCTACGCGATCGGCGTGGGCGTGCAGTCGCAGGTGTACGCCGAGAACAACTTCGTGCTGCGCAGCGCCGACACCCCGCTCAGCGCGTTCGTCTACAACTGGGGCGGCACGCAGATGACGGAGAAGGGCACCCTCGCGCGGGTCGGCACCGGGCCGGTCGTGGCGGTGAACCTGCTGAACGAGTACAACGCGGCATTCGACCCGGACATCGCGACCGACGCCGGCTGGACCCCGACCCTGCGGGCGAGCCTCGACGCCACGGCCGACGTGCCGGGGATCGTGACCAAGAACGCGGGCCCGGGCAAGCTCCCGGCCTGATTGAAACGCGCGGGCCGGTCGTCCGGGTGGGCGGCCGGCCGGCGCGGCGTCTCAGGAACCCTGGGTGGGCGGCCCGCTCGGCGTCGTCTCTCAGGAACCCTGGGTGGGCGGCCCGCTCAGGGTCGTCTCGATGAGCTGGTCCAGCCAGGTGGCCAGCTTCGCCCGCGTCCAGCCCCGCTGCTCCACCAGCAGCGCCACCGCGTGCCACGTGACGAGCGCCCACAGCGTGTCGGTGGCCCGCCCCACGGTCAGCCCGGGCCGCAGCCGCCCGGCGTCCGCCGCCGCGCGCACGAGCGCCTTGAGCCCGGCGCGGCGTGCGCGTTCGTGCCGCCGCCACGCCTCGCGCAGCACGGGCTCGGCCTGCGCGGCCTCCTCGAAGGCCCTTTCCACAGGGTACCGCCGCAGCAGCGCGCCCGCGGTGTCTTCGGGCCTGGGCGCCGCCTCGGCCCGGCGCACGACGAGCAGCAGCAGGCCCGGCTTGTCGGCGAGCGCGTACACCGACTTCGGGGTGACCCCCGCCTCCTCCGCGACGGCCGCGATGGTCGTGCCCGCGTACCCGTGCCGGGCGAAGAGGCGCTCGGCCGCGACCGCGATCGCCTCCCGCGTGGCTGCGGCCTGCGCCACACGCCGGGGCGCGTGATAATTTCTCACCGCATTCGGTGCACTCATGCTCACCTCACTTCAGGGCGACTATACCGAACACGAGAACTGCTGCTGGAAGGCCCGGATCAGTGGGGTACAACCGCGGGGTTCGGCTCTTCTGAAGTCCTTTATGGACAGTCGGTGATCGTTTGAGGGCCTAGGAAATCTTCGGGAAACCCTTTGTTCACCGGCAGTTTGGTCGTAGTCTCTGTTGCGTCAGCGAGCCGCAGGAGGTGATTCCCATGGCGAAGAAGTCCAAGAAGTCGAAGAAGGACAAGAAGGGCAAGAAGAAGTAATCCTGCCCGGGACGGTGGCTCGGGTCGAGTAGCCCTCGACCCGGCACACCTCCGGCAGTTACAACTGAGCGGTGAGCTCACTCGACGGATACCTCGGCGCGGTCGTCGGCCGCCTCCAGAGCGTCTTCCACGGCCGGCTCGTCGGGGTGTACCCGGCCGGCTCGCTCGCCTTCGACGCGTACGTCCCCGGCCGCAGTGACATCGACCTGCTCGCCGTCGCCGACCACCCCGCACCCGCCGAGATCGCCGCGGTCGTCGCCGCCCTCGACCACCGCGCGCTGCCGTGCCCCGCCGCCGGCCTCGAGTTCGTGCTGTACGACCGGGCCACCCTCGCCCGCCTGGCCACCGAGGCCGGCTTCGCGCTCAACCTCAACACCGGCGCCGAGCTGCCCTACAAGGCCGAGACCGACCCCGGCGGCGGGCTCACCTTCTGGTACCCGATCGACCGCGACATGGTCCGCCAGCAGCGCCGCGCGCTCATCGGCCCGCCCTTCCCCGACCTCGTCACCCGGGTCCGCCCGCGCCGGCTGCTGCCCGTCGTCGCGGAGTCGGTCGCGGCCCAGCTCGCCGGCCTCGGCGACCACGGCGACAACGCGGTCCTCAACGGGTGCCGGGCGCTGCGGTACCACGCCGAGCACACCTGGTCGCCCAAGCGCGCCGCCGCCGCGTGGGCCGTCGAGCACCTCCCGGCGCAGGCCCCGGTGATCCGGGCCGCCCTCGCCAGCCACGCCGAGAGCCGCGCGGCGGGGCACTCCGTGGACCGGGCCGCGGCCGAGTCGTTCCTGACGAGGGTCCATGCAATCGTCACAGAGGCTGGCTAGGGTGTCCGGGTGCATGTAGCCGACAGTCATGACCTCATCCAGGTGCACGGGGCCCGCGAGAACAACCTGAAGAACGTCAGCGTCGAGATCCCCAAGCGCCGGCTCACCGTGTTCACCGGCGTGTCCGGCTCGGGCAAGAGCTCGCTCGTGTTCGGCACCATCGCCGCGGAGTCGCAGCGGCTGATCAACGAGACGTACAGCGCGTTCGTGCAGGGCTTCATGCCCAGCCTCGCCCGCCCCGACGTCGACCTGCTCGAGGGCCTGACCACGGCCATCATCGTCGACCAGGAGCGGATGGGCGCGAACTCGCGCTCCACCGTCGGCACCGCGACCGACGCCAACGCCATGCTGCGCATCGTGTTCAGCCGCCTCGGCACGCCGAGCGCCGGCCCGGCGTTCCACTACAGCTTCAACGTGCCCGCCGGGGCCTGCCCCCGCTGCGAGGGCATGGGCGCGGTCACCGACATCGACCTCGACGAGCTGTTCGACCGCGAGAAGTCCCTCGCCGAGGGCGCGATCACGATCCCCGGGTACACCGTGGACGGCTGGCTCGTGCGCATCTTCACGGCCTCCGGCTTCGTCGACCCCGACAAGCCGATCAAGGACTACACCGAGCAGGAGCGGCACGACTTCCTCTACAAGGAGCCGTGCAAGGTCAAGCTCGAGAACATCAACATGACGTACGAGGGGCTCGTGCCCCGCGTGCAGAAGTCCTTCCTGCAGAAGGACAAGGAGGCCCTCCAGCCGCACCTGCGCGCCTTCGTCGAACGGGCGGTCACCTTCACCGCCTGCCCCGAGTGCGGCGGCACCCGGCTCAACCAGGCCGCGCTCGCCTCGCGCATCGGCGGGGTGAACATCGCCGACGCGTGCGCGATGCAGATCAGCGACCTCGCCGAGTGGGTGCGCGGCGTCGAGGACCGATCGGTCGGGCCCCTGCTGGGTACCCTGCAGCGCACGCTCGACTCGTTCGTGGAGATCGGCCTCGGGTACCTCTCGCTCGACCGGCCGTCGGGCACACTGTCCGGCGGCGAGGCCCAGCGGACCAAGATGATCCGGCACCTCGGCTCGTCGCTCACCGACGTGTCGTACATCTTCGACGAGCCGACGGTCGGCCTGCACCCGCACGACATCGAGCGCATGAACGGCCTGCTGCAGCGCCTGCGGGACAAGGGCAACACGGTGCTCGTGGTGGAGCACAAGCCCGACACGATCGCGATCGCCGACCACGTCGTCGACCTCGGCCCGGGCGCGGGCGGGGCGGGCGGCACGGTGTGCTTCGAGGGCACCGTCGAAGGGCTCCGGCGCAGCGGTACCCTGACCGGCCGCCACCTGGACTACCGTGCCGGACTGCGGCCTTCCTTCCGCAAGCCGAACGGGTTCCTGCAGGTGCGGGGCGCGAACACCCACAACCTGCGCGACGTCGACGTCGACATCCCGCTGGGCGTTCTCGTGGTGGTCACCGGCGTCGCGGGCTCGGGCAAGAGCTCGCTCATCCACGGCTCCATCCCGAAGGGCGCCGGCGTCGTCTCCGTCGACCAGGGCGCGATCCGCGGCTCGCGGCGCAGCAACCCGGCGACGTACACCGGCCTGCTCGAGCCGATCCGCAAGGCCTTCGCGAAGGCCGGCGGGGTGAAGCCGGCCCTGTTCAGCGCCAACTCCGAGGGCGCCTGCCCGAACTGCAACGGCAACGGCGTCATCTACACCGACCTGGCCATGATGGCCGGCGTGGCGACGGTCTGCGAGGAGTGCGAGGGCAAGCGCTTCCAGGCCTCGGTGCTGGAGTACCGGCTGGGCGGGCGCAACATCGCCGAGGTCCTGGCCATGCCGGTCACGGAGGCGCACGAGTTCTTCGCCACCGGCGAGTCGCGCATTCCGGCCGCCCACACGATCCTGTCCCGGCTGGCCGACGTCGGCCTCGGCTACATCAGCCTCGGCCAGCCCCTGACGACCCTCTCCGGCGGCGAGCGCCAGCGGCTCAAGCTGGCCATCCACATGGCGGAGAAGGGTGGGGTGTACGTCCTCGACGAGCCCACCACCGGCCTGCACCTGGCCGACGTGGAGCAGCTGCTGGGCCTGCTGAACCGCCTGGTCGAGGCGGGCAAGTCGGTGATCGTGATCGAGCACCACCTGGCCGTCATGGCCTCGGCCGACTGGATCATCGACATCGGCCCGGGCGCCGGCCACGACGGCGGCACTGTAGTGTTCCAGGGCACCCCGGCCGACCTGGTCCGGGCCCGCTCCACCCTGACCGGTCGCCACCTGGCCGACTACGTCGCCACGGAAAGGCCGGCATGACCAAGAGCCTCGACGCCGAGTACTTCGACGACTGGTACGCGAACATCGCCGAGTCCCCGGTGCGCGACGCCATCATCGCGCGGACCCTCGACGTGCCGGCCGACCTGCGCCTGCCCGGCATCCTCACCGGCCCGGGCCTGGCCGAGGTGGGCGCGGCCCTGCGCCTGCCCGGCGACGGCCTGCTGCTGGACATCGCGTGCGGCCGCGGCGGGTACGGCATCGAGCTCGCACGCCGCGCCCAGGCCCGCCTCGTCGGCGTCGACTTCGCCGCCGTGGCCCTGGCCGCGGCCGTCCCGCTGGCCGCCGAGCGGCTGCCCGGCCGCGCCGAGTTCCGCGTCGGCACCCTGACCGAGACCGGCCTGCCCGACGACTGCGCCGACGGCCTGATGTGCATCGACGCGGTCCAGTTCGCCGCCCCGCCGCTGGCCGCCCTGAACGAGTTCCGCCGCCTCCTGAAGCCCGGCGGCCGCCTCGTCCTGACCTGCTGGGACGCCGCGGACCCGGCCGACGAGGCGGTACCGGCCCGCATCCGCGGCGTCGACCTCGCCCGCGACCTCCCGCTGGCCGGCTTCACCGGCGTCGAGGTACACAACAAACCGGACTGGCGCCGCGCCGAGCGCTCCCTGTGGGAGGAGGCGCTCGAGGCCCCGGAGGACGACGCAGCGGTACGCGCACTGCAGGACGAGGCCCGCCGCTCCCTGGCCACGTTCGACTCCATGCGCCGCGTCTTCGCCACGGCAACGGCTTAGCCCGCCCGCTCCCGCCAGAAGGCCAGGTTCGTCTGGGCGATCCTCGTGGTCTCATGGCCCGGGCCGAGAACGCGCAGGAAATCGACGACCAGGACCTCGAAATCGGCGACGGCTCGGTCCGGGTCGCCGTGCTTGCCGCGCCAGTAGGCCAGGTTGCTCCGGGCCTTGAGGGTATCGGGATGGTCACGGCCCAGGACGCGAACCATGTCCGGGATCAGTACCGCGAACGCGGCTACGGCGTCCGCATGGCCGGCCATCCCGCGCTGGTTGGCCAGGCCGCTGCGGGTGATGAGAGTCTGCGGGTGGTCGGGGCCCAGCAGCCGAATCCGATCGGCCAGGAGCTGCTCGAACGCGGCGATGGCATCGCTCGGGTCGCCGGCTCGTCCGCTCCAGGTCGCGAGCTCGCCACGCGTGCTGAGCGTGGCCGGATGGTCGGGCCCCAGTACCCGGACCTCGTCCGCGAGCAGAGCACGGAACGCCGCCACGGCGCCGGCCGCGTCGCCGGTCTTCGCGCGCCAGAAGATGAGGTAGTGCCGGCTGGCGAGGGTGGCGGGATGGTCGGCGCCGAGGATTCGCAGCCGGTCGGCGAGCAGCTCTTCGTGCGCGGCACGTGCACCGCCGGCGTCGCCCGCCGCGCCGCGCCCGTCGGCGGCATACTCTCTGGCGGTGAGCGTGCCCAGATGCTCGTGGCCGAGCCGCTCGGTGGTCTCGGCGACGAGGAACCGGTCGAACTGGCCGGCCGCGTCGAGCAGCCCGGCCTCACCGAGGCTGCGGCGCAGCCGGAACAGCACCGGATGGACGCCGATCAGCCGGTTCACCAGGTGCTCCACCCCGTTCCCGAGCAGTGCCTCGGTATTCGTCCGCAGGACCTGGGCCAGCTCCTGGTCCGGTTCCGGATGGGGCCAGGCATCGGCGACCGCCTGCGCGGCGGCCCGCACCACGGCGCCGAGGTCCGTCGGCGCGATCCGTTCGCGGGTGGCCCGCTGGACCAGGGCGTGCACCCGGACGGGCCGGGCCGCGCTCTCCGGGTCGTGACCGATGAGGTGAAGCAGGTACAGCCGCCGCAGCGCCGCGTAGGCGTCGGCGGGCGCCACCGTCAGATCGTCGAAGGTGCGCATCACGTAGCGCATGACTCGCTGCGTGATGCGATGCCGGAGCTTCTTGCGGTCCGGGCAGCTGGCGTGGTCCTCGGTGAAGACGAAGTGGTGCAGGCTGTGTCGCAGCTTGTCGGTACCGATGGTGAGAACGGCCGCCCGGATGCGCAGCGTCGTCAGCCAGGACGTCACCGCCGGGGTTTCGAACACCGCCTGCGGAATGCCGTTCGGGTCCAGCACGCTCGCCAGCCGCAGCAGCGGTCCGGCCAGGCCCTCGGGCGTCATCCCGTTGGCCAGGTCGAGCGAGAGGTCCCAGGTGGCGGCCACCCCGCGGTGCTGGTCGTCCGGGAGGGCGTGCGGCTGCAGCTCGGCCAGGCGGCGCGCCCGGTCGCTCAGCCGGTCCAGGTACTCGGTGCAGCTGATGTTCTGGTCGGCGATGTACGCGGCCGCCTGGGCCAGGGCCAGCGGCAGGTGCCCGAGCCGCTCGGCGAGCTCGGCCGCCCCGCCGAGGTTGTCGCCGAGCTTGCCGCGCAGGTAGTCGACCGACTGCCCGCGCGTGAAGACGTCGACGGTGATCAGCTGGCGCCCCGCGGTCAGCGCGGCGTCGCGGCGGCGGGTCGTCACGACCGTGCGGCCCGCCCGCGTCGTGGGCGGCCACAGGCCGGTCAGGTCGGCCGGGTCGGTGAGGTCGTCGAGGATCACCAGCCACCGGATCGGGCGGCCCGTGCCCGGGTGCGTGTGCGGCTCGGCCAGCCATTCGAGCAGGCGGTTCGCGGCCCGCGCCGGGTCGGCCTCGTCGGCGCCGGTCACCCGCGCGGCCGCGTCGGCGTAGGCGGTGATGACGCTCGCCCGGGATCCCGCGGTGACCCAGACCAGCAGATCGATGCGGTCCTCGTCCCACTGGCGGCGGGCCAGCCCCGCGGCGAGCTGCGTCTTGCCGACCCCGCCCATGCCGGCGAGGACCTGACACACCACGACGGGGCGGGCGTCGTTCGACGCGACCTTCGTGGCCAGGCTCCGGTCCACCGGCCGGTCCAGCCGCCGGTCGGCCAGCACCGGCACGACGCCGACCTGGACCGGCCACGTCACCGCCCGCCGCTCGGTGACGGTGACCGGGCCGTAGAAGTTGCCGGTCGGGCCGAGGACGGGCCCGGCGGGGGAGGACCCTACTCCGCCGCCGGCGGGGCTGGGGGGCTCGGGACCTGGCCGTACTGCACGGTCACGGGCCCCGTCATGGTGGCCGCGGCCGGGCCGTAGCTGGTGCCCACCTGCATGGTGTTGCCGTCGCCGATCTGGATGCCGTGGCTGTCGCGCACGTCCACCTGGTACTTGGCGGCCGGCCGGGCCAGGTCGAGGACCTTGCGCGCGGCGGCCAGGATCGCCTCGTCGCGGTCGGCGCCGCTCGCCCCGAGGTCCGCGCCGAGCCGGGCCTGCCACACCTGCGGATCGGCGGTCGGCTCGGCGTCGAGCTGCACGGCGGAGGCGCGCCCGTCGAGCCGGTGCCGCAGGGCGCTGCGCAGACCCGCGTACGCGTCGCCGACCGCGGTGCTCGCCGCCGCCGACGTGCCCGAGGCGGCCCCGGCGACGAGCGCGGCGATGATGATGTCCAGGCCGGTCATGCCGTCGATTGTCGCAGCCGGGCACCACGGCGGAACCCGGACCAGGGCGGCCGTCCGGCTCAAATCTGATCGCCCGGACGGTCAGCCGGATCAGGGCGGGAAGGTCACCGTGACACGTAAACCGCCCGTGGGCCGTGGCTGCGCGGACAGGTCGGCGCCGTGGGCGTTGGCGATCGCGCGCACGATGGCCAGGCCGAGACCGTAGCCGTCGCGGGCGGCGCGCACGCGCTGGGCGCCGAGGCGCTGGAAGGGCTGGAAGAGGCGGTCCAGCTCGTCCGGCGGTACCACCGGGCCCGTGTTCTCCACCACCAGCGTCGCCCGGCCGTCGACGAGATCCGTCGCCACGGTCACGGTGCCGCCCTCCACGTTGTGTTTGACCGCGTTGCCGATCAGGTTGACGATCATGCTCTCCACCAGGTCGGCGTCCCCCGTGAGCGGGGCCGCCCGCAGGGTCGGCCGCAGCCTCGGGCCGTCCAGCGGGACCACGTCGAGCGTGCGGGCGACGGCCTCGGCGAGATCGAAGGGGGCGGCGTGCTCGACGCCCTGCTCGCCGGTGGCCAGGGTCAGCAGGGAGTCGATGAGACGGGCCTGGCTCTCGCCCAGCGCGAGCACCTCGTGGGCCGCGGCCCGCAGCTCGTCCCGCGAGGCATCCGGGTCGGCCAGCGTCACCTGCAGCAGGGCCCGCTGGGCGGTCAGCGGTGTGCGCAGCTCGTGCGCGGCGCTGGCCACGAACCGGCGCTGGGCGGCGAAGGACGCCTCGAGCCGGGCGAACAGGTCGTCGAGGGTCCCGGCGAGCTCGCCGAACTCGTCGCGGCGCCCGGTCGGGCCGAGGCGGCGGTGCAGGTTGGTCGCCGAGATCTCCCGGGCCGTGTCGACCATGCTGCGCAGGGGCCGCAGGAAGCGGCCGGCGACGAACCAGCCGAGCGCGATCGCGACGACCAGCATGGCCAGTATCGAGAAGACCACGAGCGGCACGAGCCGCGAGGGCGTCTCCACGTCGGCACCCTCCGGCGGCACGGTGCCGTCGCCGACGGGTGAGCTCTGGCTCGCGCCGAAGAGCGGTACGAGCAGCAGCACGATGCCGGACACCAGGAACGGGCCGGCGTACAGGAACGTCAGCTGGCGGCGCACCGTCCATCGCCATCTCATGCCGGGCCACCCTCGCTCGCGCCGACCACCAGCACGCCGCCCGACACCGGGAAGGGCAGCTGACAGCGCACCGTCCATCGCCACCCCGAACCGGGCCGGCCAGCAGCCCGGCGACCGACCGCGTCAGTCGAAGGCGTGCTGTCCATCGCCGGTCTCGTGCCGGGCCGGCCAGCAGCCCGGCGACCGACCGCGTCAGTCGAAGGCGTGCTGTCCATCGCCGGTCTCGTGCCGGGCCGACCGGCAGCCCGGCGCCCGGCACCGGGAACGTCAGTTGACGACGTGCCGTCCATCGCTCTCCTCATGCCGGGCCGACCCGGTAGCCGGCCTCGCGGACCGTGTGGATGACGGGCGGGTCGCCGAGGCGGCTGCGCAGCCTTCGCACCGTCGTCTTCACCGCCGTCGTGAACGGGTCCGCGGCCTCGTCCCAGACCCGCTCCAGCAGGTCCTCGGCGGAGACCGGGCGCCCGCCCGCGGCCATGAGGCACTCCAGCACGCCGAACTCCTTCGGGCTCAGGTCCAGGCGCAGCCCGCCGCGGGTGGCGATGTGCCGGGACGGGTCCAGGGTGAGATCGCCGACGGTGAGCACCGGCGGCAGTGCGGTCGTCGGGCGGCGGCCCAGGGCCCGGATGCGGGCCACGAGCTCGTCGAAGTCGAACGGCTTGGGCAGATAGTCGTCGGCGCCCAGGCCGAGCCCCTCCACCCGGTCGCGGACGGTGCCCGACGCGGTCAGCATGAGCACGCGGCTGGCCGGGTGCTCGGCGACGATGTGCCGGCACACCGTGTCGCCGGCGACGCGGGGCAGGTCGCGGTCGAGGACGACCACGTCGTACCGCGTGACCGCCATACGCTCGAGCGCCTCGGCGCCGTCGAGGACCACATCCACGGCCAGGCCCTCGCGGCGCAAACCGGTTCCGATGGTCCGGGCCAGAATCTCGAAGTCCTCCACGACGAGCACGCGCATGCCTCCACCTTGCCAGGCCCCTGGTGTCAACGAGGTGACACCCGATGACACCTGGCTGCCACCGCCCGCCGCGTAGAACCGAAACCATGCATGACGCCACCATCACCGTCGACGGGCTGCGCAAGCGGTTCGGCCCCACCCTCGCCCTCGACGGCATGACGTTCACGGTCCGGCCCGGGCTTGTCACCGGGTTCGTCGGACCGAACGGGGCCGGGAAGTCGACCACCATGCGCGTGATCCTCGGGCTCGACGCCGCCGAGGCCGGCGCCGCGCTCGTGGGCGGGCGGCCATATCGCGCCCTTGACCGCCCCCTGTGCCACCTGGGCTCGCTGCTGGACGCCGCGGCCCTGCAGCCGGGCCGCACGGCGCGCAACCACCTGCTGTGGCTCGCCCACTCGCAGGGGCTGCCGTCCCGCCGCGTCGACGAGGTGCTGGAGCTGGCCGGCCTCGGCGGTGTCGGTCAGCGGCGCGCCGGCGGCTACAGCCTCGGCATGCGGCAGCGGCTCGGCATCGCCGCCGCCCTGCTCGGCGACCCGCCCGCGCTGATGCTCGACGAGCCGTTCAACGGCATGGACCCGGAAGGCATCATCTGGATGCGGACGTTCCTGCGCGAGCTGGCCCGCGAGGGCCGTGCGGTGCTCGTCTCCAGCCACCTCATGAGCGAGCTGCAGGGCACCGCCGACCACGTGGTCGTGGTCGGCCGCGGTCGGGTCATCGCCGACGCGGGCGTGGCGGAGCTGCTGGCCGGCGCCGCCAACGGCAGGATCGTCGTGCGGTCCGCCGCGATCGAGCGGGCTTCTGCGGTACTGCAGCAGGAAGCCGAAACCGTCGTTCCCAACGGCGACGGCACCCTGACCGTCACCGGCTCGGCCGCGGAGGACGTCATCGCCGCGCTCACCCGGGCCGGCGTCCCCTTCTCCGAGGTCGCCGCGCACCGCGCCACCCTCGAGGACGCCTACCTCGAACTGACCCGCGACGCGGTCGAGTTCCGCGCCACGACCCCGGGGGAGGACCGATGAGCTTCCTGCGCGTACTGCACGCCGAGTGGACGAAGCTGCGCACCCTGCGCGGCTGGGTGCTGGGGCTGTTCGCCGGGGCCGCGGTCATCGTCGCGCTCGGCCTCGCCCCGGGCCGGATGGGCTCGTGCGACGTCTCCGACTGCACCCCGGCGCTCGGGCCCGAGGGCCAGGCCGTCGCCGACAACTCCACCTACGTGCACCGAACCCTCACCGGCGACGGCAGCATCACTGTGCGGGTCGCGCACCTCACCGGGCAGCTGCCGGCCTTCGACGGGCCGCAGATGCGTGACGGGCTCGCGCCGTGGTCCAAGGCCGGCCTCATGATCAAGGACGGCACCAAGGCCGGCTCGGCGTACGCGGCCGTGATGCTGACCGGCGAGCACGGCGTGCGGATGCAGTACAACTACGTCCACGACCAGGGCCGCCCCGGCAGCGCGAAGATCAAGCCGCAACCGGTGTGGCTGCGGCTGACCCGCACCGGCGACACGGTCAAGGCCGAGCAGTCGACCGACGGCAGCGCGTGGACCGAGGTCGGCACCGCGCGGCTGCCGGGCCTGCCCGCGACCGTGACCGCGGGGATGTTCGCCACCTCGCCGCAGTACTCCGAGCAGGTCGACGAGTCCGTCGTGCTCTCCGGCGTCTCGGGCGGCCCGAGCATCGCCACCGGCACGTTCGAGAACCCGGCGACCAGCGGCGCCTTCTCGCCGGACTGGGAGGGGCCCGCCGGCGTCGCCCCGCAGGAGCCGGCGGCGCCGAGCGCGCCGGACGCGACCCGGGCCCGGTCGGCCGGGCCGCAGACCGGCTTCGTGAAGACCGCCGGCGGCTGGACCGTGACGGGGTCCGGGGACATCGGGCCCGCCGTGTCGGGCGCGTCCGGCGGCAGCGTGACGATCAGCCAGACGCTGGTCGGCACCTTCCTCGGGCTGATCTTCATCGTGGTGGTCGGGGCGGTCTACGTCACCGGGGAGTACCGCCGCGGCATGATCCGTACCACGCTCGCCGCCGTACCGCACCGCGGACGTGTCCTGGCCGCGAAGGCCCTCGTCCTCGGCGCCGCGGTGTTCGGGCTCGGCCTGGCCGTCGCGGCCGTCGTGGTCACCGGCGGGCAGGCGGTGCTGCGCGGCAACGGGGTCGCGGTGGCCTACGTCTCGGCCGCGACCGAGCTGCGGGTCATGGCCGGCACCGGGCTGCTGCTGGCCGGGTGCGCGGCGCTCGCGGTCGGCGTCGGGTCGCTGGTGCGCCGGGGCGTCACCGCGGTCACGGTGTCGATCGTCGTGATCGTGCTGCCGTACCTGCTGTCGGTCACGGTGCTGCCGCTGCGGGCCAGCGACTGGCTGCTGCGGTTCACCCCCGCGGCGGCCTTCGCGCTGCAGCAGAGCGAGCCGCGCTGGGAGCAGGTCGACAACATCTACTCGCCCGCCGACGGGTACTTCCCGCTCTCCGCTTGGGGCGGCCTGGCCGTGCTCGCCGTGTGGGTCGCCGTGGTGCTCGGCGGGGCCGGGTACCGGCTGGGGCGGAGGGACGCGTGAGGACCGCACTGCACGCCGAGTGGACGAAGCTGCGCACGGCCCCGGGCACCTGGTGGCTGCTGCTCGGCGCCGCGGCGGCGACGATCGGGCTGAGCGCGTTCGCCTCGGGGGCGGTCTCGTGCGCCGTGCGCTGCTCCGCCGATCTCGGCAAGGTCTCGCTCACCGGGGTGCAGCTCGGGCAGGCCGTGATCGCGATCCTGGCGGCGCTGGTGATCGGGAACGAGTACGCGACCGGCATGGTGCGCGTCAGCCTCGCCGCGGTGCCGCGCCGCACCCGCCTGCTCGCCTCCAAGGCCGCGGTGCTGCTCGCCACGACCACGGCGGCGTCGGTGGTGGGTGTCGCCGGGTCGGTCCTCGCCGGGCGGGCGCTGCTGCCCGCGCACGAGTTCGTGTGGCGGCCGGTGGTCGGCTCGGTGCTGTACCTCGAGCTGATCGCGCTGCTGAGCCTCGGTCTGGCGACGGCCGTGCGCAGCCCCGCGGCGGCGGCCGGGATCGTGCTGGGGCTGCTGTACGCCTGGCCGATCCTCGCCCTGGCCATGTCCGACAAGACGTGGCGGCGGCACCTGGAGCAGGTCGGGCCGGGGACCGCCGGCAGCGCCGTGCAGGCCACGAAGGACCTGGCGGCGCTGCCGATCCAGCCCTGGGCCGGGCTGGGGGTGCTGGCTCTGTGGGCCCTCGGCGCCCTGCTGCTGGGCTGGGTGGTGCTGGTCCGTCGCGACGGATAGGCCTGGTGCTGGTCCGTCGCGACGGAGTGGCCTGGTGTTCGCCGGAGAAGTGGCGAGCCGGGTCGTGCGTGTCCGTCGCGGCGGGTAGGCCGGTGTTGTGGAGCTGGGGGTGGTTCTTTGTACGGCGCGGGCTTCAGGCCAGGTGCTCGGTGAAGAACTCGGTGGCGGCCTGGGCGGCGCGGGCTACGTAGGGCTCGTTGTCGTACAGGTCGATGTGCAGGTCGCAGTCCAGCCATTCGATGCGCTTCGGGCCCGTCGCCCCCTCGTAGAGGCGGGCGGCGAGGTCCGGGGAGCAGTACGCGTCGACCCTGCCGTGCACGACCAGCAGCGGGGTCTGGGCCAGCAGCGGTGCGGCGCCCAGGGCGTCGAACGTCATCAGGCTGTGCAGGGAGCCGCGGGTGACCCGGTTCTCCCAGGTGGCGGCGGCGGAGCGGGCGGTGCCGTAGTAGGCCCACGGCTCGTCGCCGCCCATCGCGGCCTCGGTGCCGTCGTCCGCCACGGCCGGGATGTACTCGTCGTAGCGTTCGATGAAGGTCTGCAGCGCCGCCCGGTACCCGTCGGAGAAATCGGGGCTGTTGTAGCCGCCCGCGATACCGGCTACGGCCCTCACCCGCGGGTCCTGGGCCGCCGCGCGCACCGCGTAGCCGCCGCCCAGGCACACGCCGAGCAGGCCGATCCGGGCCGGGTCGACCGCCGGGTGGGCGGCCAGCGCGGACACCGCGGCCCTCAGGTCGGCGAGCTTGCCCTGGGTGTCCTCGTGGCCGCGGCGGCCGCCGCTGGCGCCGAAGCCGCGGTGGTCGAACGCGAGCGTGACGAAGCCGGCCTCGGCCAGGCGCTGCGCGTAGGCGCCCGCTACCTGCTCCTTGACGCCGGTGAACGGGCCGGTGACCGCCAGCGCCGGTCGCCGCTGGGCGCCTTCGGGGCGGCGCAGGTGCCCGGCGAGCTCTATGCCGTCAGTTACAAATGCAATTGCTTCGAGGTGTACCGCCATGCGCCGAACGTTAGGCTTTGCCGGCGGTACCGAACCAGAAGGCACTTCGTGGTGCCCATGCCGGCGGGAGGCCTTGTGGCGCTGGTGATCCCCGACGTTCTCGACGAGACGTGCGCGACGCGGCAGGCCCTCGAGCGGCTCGCCGCCAAGTGGCGGGTGCTCCTGGTTTACGCCCTCGCCGCGGGTCCGCAGCGGCACGCCGAGCTGCGCCGGCGCGTGCCCGGCATCACGCAGAAGGTGCTCACCGAGACCCTGCGCGGCATGGAGGCCGACGGGCTGGTGGAGCGGCGGGTGCTGAAGGAGGCGGCGCCGCAGCACGTGGAGTACGCGCTGAGCCCGCTGGGCAAGACGCTCGAGGGCCCGCTGCAGGCGATCTGCGACTGGGCGGCGATGAATGTTACACCGTCACCAGCGTCCTGACCTGCACACTTTCACGCCCGTCGATCAGTCCGCGCAAAAGTGTCGTACCCCCGGCCTAATCTCCGGGCATGCGCCGCCCCGTCGTCATCGCCGCACTGGCCGCCGTCTCGGTCGCCGCCGCCACACTCGTCGGCGTGCTGCCCGCCGCGGCCGCCGAGCCGTATCTCGACCCGACCCTGCCCGTGTCGCAGCGGGTCGCCGACCTCATGTCGCGCATGAGCCTCGACGAGAAGCTCGGGCAGATGACGCAGGCCGAGCGCGGGTCGGCGTCGGCCGCGGACGTGACGAACTACCGGCTCGGGTCGATCCTGTCCGGGGGCGGCTCGGCGCCGTCGCCGAACAACGCGAGCGCCTGGGCCGACATGACCGACAACTTCCAGCGCGGGGCGCTCGCCACGCCGCTGAAGATCCCGATCCTGTACGGCTCCGACGCCGTGCACGGGCACAACAACGTCGTCGGGGCCACGATGTTCCCGCACAACATCGGCCTCGGCGCCACCCGTGACCCGGCGCTGGCCCAGCAGGTCGGCCGGGTCACCGCCGACGAGGTCAAGGGCACCGGCGTGCACTGGACGTTCTCGCCGTGCCTGTGCGTGGCCCGCAACGACCGCTGGGGCCGCACCTACGAGTCGTTCGGGGAGAAGCCCGAGCTGCCGGTTTCGATGGCGACGATCATCGACGGGTACCAGTCCGGCGGCATCCTGGCCACGGCCAAGCACTACGTCGGCGACGGCGGCACCACCGGCGGCGTCGACCAGGGCGACACCCAGATCTCCGAGACCGAGCTGCGCGCGATCCACCTGCCGCCGTTCCAGGAGGCGGTGCGCCGCCACGTCGCCTCCGTGATGGTGTCGTTCTCGTCGTTCAACGGCCAGAAGCTGCACGGCAACGACTACCTGATCAACGGAGTCCTCAAGGGCGAGCTCGGCTTCGACGGGTTCGTCGTCTCCGACTGGAACGGCATCGACCAGATCGAGGGCGGCGAGGGCTTCACCGCCTCCGAGGTCCGGCGGGCCGTCAACGCGGGCATCGACATGGTGATGGTACCGACGGCGTGGAAGCAGTTCATCGACACGCTCCGCGGCGAGGTCCAGGCCGGGCGGGTGCCGCAGGCCCGCATCGACGACGCGGTGCGCCGCATCCTGACCAAGAAGTTCGAGTTCGGGCTCTTCGAGCACCCGTACGCGGACCGCTCGCTCACCGGCACCGTGGGCAACGCCGCGCACCGGACGGTCGCCCGGCAGGCCGTGCGCGAGTCCCAGGTGCTGCTCAAGAACAGCGGCGTGCTGCCCCTGGCCAAGAGCGGCAAGATCTTCGTGGCCGGCAAGAGCGCCGACAACATCGGCCTGCAGAGCGGCGGCTGGACGGTCAGCTGGCAGGGCGCGGCCGGCAACACGACATCGGGCACCACGATCCTGCAGGGCATCCGCGCGTCGGCGGGGTCGTCGGCGACGGTCACGTACAACTCCTCGGGCTCCGGCATCGACCGCGGCTACGGCGTCGCCGTGGCGGTCGTCGGCGAGACCCCGTACGCGGAGGGCCAGGGCGACCGCCCGAGCTCCCTCGGCCTGGACGCCACCGACCTCGCGACCCTCAACACCCTCAAGGCCTCCGGCGTCCCGGTCGTCGTGGTCCTCGTCTCCGGCCGGCCGCTGGACATCGCCGCGCAGCTGCCCGACTGGAGCGGCCTGGTCGCCGCGTGGCTGCCCGGCACCGAGGGCGGCGGCGTGGCCGACGTGCTGTTCGGCGACTACGCGCCGACCGGGAAGCTGCCGGTGACGTGGATGCAGTCGGCGTCGCAGGAACCGATCAACGACGGCGACGGCAAGACGCCGCTGTTCGCCTACGGCTACGGCCTGACCTACACCACGACGCCCCCGCCGGGCGCGCCGGGCCAGCCGGGCACCCCGGCCGTCTCGGCCGTGACCAGCACCTCGGCCACGCTGACCTGGACCGTCCCGACGACGGGGACGACGGCCGTGTCGTACGGCGTGTACCGCGGCTCGGCGCTGCTGGCCACGGTCGCCTCCACGACGTACCAGCTGACCGGTCTCACCCCGAACACGACCACGTCCTACACCGTCGTCGCGACCGACTCGGCGGGCCGCACCGGCCCGGCCTCGGCGGCGGCCACGGTCACCACCCCGCCGACCACGACGTCGCCCTCACCGTCGACGCCGCCGCCGGCGGCCGGGTGCGCCGTGACGTACTCGGTGAACGACTGGGGCGGCGGCTTCACCGGCACCGTGTCGGTGAAGAACACGGGCACCACGACCGTGAACGGCTGGACGCTGAGCTTCACCTTCCCCGGCAACCAGAAGGTCTCGCAGGGCTGGTCGGCCGCCTGGTCCCAGTCGGGGGCGGTGGTGACCGCGAAGAGCGAGGCGTGGAACGGCACCCTGGCCCCGGGCGCGTCGCAGTCGGCGGGCTTCAACGCCACGTACACCGGCTCCAACCCGCGCCCGACGTCCTTCACCCTGAACGGAGCCGCCTGCACCGTGTCGTAGACCGGCGGCGCTCGCGCCCGGGCTGGCGGGCGACCCGGGCGGCGAACGCGCTGCTCATCCGGATGGCGCGGAATCCAGCGGGCGTCGACTCGGCGTTCGCGCCGCCGGGTGAGCGCGGGCGCCACTCGCTGTCGCAGTTCGAGCGTTGGGTTAGCGATTTTGTAGCCGAGGTGTTGCGGCGGCGAGCGTGCTGCCGCAGTTCGAGCGTTGGGCGAGCGGTTTTGTCGCCGAGGCGTTGCGGCGGGGAAGTTGCTGCCGCCGTTCGAGGGCTGGGCTAGCGACTTCGTCGCCGAGACGGTGCGGCGGCGGGCGGGGCAGCCCGGCGGGGGCGGGCCGCATACCATCGACGGTCTATGAGCCTGGTGCTGTTCGATGGCGTGATTCCCGTGGCGTACCACCTCTTCTGGATCCGCGAGGAGGACGAGCTCAGCACCGCGGACGGTGTCGGCGGGCAGCGCAACGGGCTGTGCGGGGCGGCCGAGCCGGGGATGCTCGTGTTCCTCGCCGGCACGCACTCCGGGCCGGTGCGGTTGCGGGTCGAGCTGCTCGACGGTGCGCCCGGGCCGGCCGGTGACGAGTGGACCGAGGTTGTCGAGGTGTCCTACCGGACGCCCGACGAGGACGTGGTGCTCGCGCTCTGGGAAGGGGACGCGATCGAGCTCGGGCTGCCGGGTGGGGAGTATCGCGTGCGGTACAGCTGCCGGGACTTCGACCGCGAGGAGAGCGAACGCTATCTGGTGCAGTTCTGGGCCGCCCCGGCCGCGGGCGATGCGGTGCTGCGGCAGACCAGCGCCGCGGCCGGGTACTGGCACGGCGTCGCCCGGAAGCGGGCCGCGCCGCCGACCGCCGCCGAGCGGGCCGAGCGGGCGCGGGACGAGGAGGAGCAGCGGCGGCGGCGCGACGCGGAGTTGCGGCGCAAGGATCAGGAGCGGTACTGGGGCGGGGCCGTTCCCGAGGATCCGCGGCTGCTCGCGATCGCGCCGTCCGTGGTCGGGATCGCGCGGCTCGACCGGGCGCTGGTCGACGAGATCGCCGAGATCGCCGCGGCCGCCGCCGACGACGCCGACGGCGGGCGGTTGCGGGCGGTGGCCGGCTGGGCGGCGCGGCGGGCGTGTGTGCTCGCGGGGCTCGACTCGCAGGGGTGGGTCGCCGCGGCGCTGGACGCGCTCGACACGGGGAGTCCGCCGCCGGCCTCGTTCGCGGACTTCGACGCCGCGATCAGCCGGTGGCTGGACGTGCCCCGGGAACGGATCACACACCACGCGACGGTCACGTTCGGGCCGAGTCCGCAGCCGTCGCGCATCGAGCCGGCGGTCAGCGCGATCAGCGCCGTCATCGCGGCCCGCGATCCCGATCCGCTCGACGCGGTGTTCGGCGCCCTGCGCGGGGCCACCGAGGCCGGACCGGATCGGATCGGGGAGACGCTGGAGCAGTTCCGGACCCGGCTACGGGAGACCGGCGAGGCCTGAGCCGGGCCCCGCGGAGGGTGCGCCCGGGCGGGAGGGAACGCCCGGGTCGGCCTCCGCGAGGCGGGGGTGAACATCGGAGCCGGGCCCAGCGAGGCGCGTGTCCGAGTGGGAGGGACCGTCCGAGTCGGCCTCCGCGAGGCCTGCGGCGAGACGCGCGAGCACGTCCGAGTCCGGCCCCGCGCGGTACGCGATGATCACCTGTCCGTCCGTGCCGGCGATGTGCAGCACGTGTCGGTACAACGGAAAGGTTCCGATCGAAGGGTGGCGGAACAGCTTCTGCTCGTCGCGCGTCGGCTGCACGTCGTGGCGCGCCCACAGCTCGCCGAACTCCGGGCTCGCCGCCAGCAGCTCCGTGACGAGCGCGGCCAGCACCGCGTCGCCCGGCGCGGCCCCGACCGCGTCGCGCAGGGCGGACACGGTCGAGCGGGCCACCGCCGGCCAGTCGGCGTAGAAGGCGCGCATCGACGGGTCGCGGAACACGTCGCGGACCAGGTTGCGGCCGGGGCGGTGGGCGGGCACGAGGGCGCGGGCCAGGGCGTTGGCGGCGAGGACGTCGAAGCGGCGGCCGCGCACGTACGCGGGCACGCCCGCCCACGCGTCCAGCAGCTCCGCCACGCCGTCGGCGAGGGTCTCCGGGCCGGTCGCCACCGCCGGCGGGGCGGCCAGGCGGCGCAGGTGGGCCAGGGCGGCGCCGTCGAGGCGCAGGGCGCGGCCGAGCGCGGCCAGGACCTGCTCCGACGGGTGGCGGTCGCGGCCCTGCTCGAGGCGGACCAGGTACTGCTCGCTGATCCCGGCGGCCGCGGCCAGCTCGGGCCGGCGCAGCCCGGGCACGCGCCGCCGGCCGGTCGGCGCGTCGGGGCGGATCAGGCCGCGGCGCGCCTTGAGGTACTCCCCGAGCCGGTTGTCGTCCACGCCCTATGGTGACCCTGGCCGGGTACTGGCTGCCACCGCACCGGCGGAACAAGATCGGGTCATGGCGAAGATCTGGTTCATCACCGGCACGTCCCGGGGCCTCGGCCGCGTCTGGGCGGAGGCGGCCCTCGAGCGCGGCGACCGGGTCGTGGCGGCCGCGCGGGACACCGGGAGCCTCGATGCCCTCGTCGAGCGTTTTGCCGATTCGGTACTCCCGGTGGCCCTCGACGTGCGGGACCGCGCGGCCGCGTTCGCGGCGGTCGCGGCCGGGCACGAGCGGTTCGGGCGGCTGGACGTCGTGGTCAACAACGCGGGGTACGGGCTCTTCGGGGCGGTCGAGGAGCTGTCCGAGGAGCAGGCCCGCGACCAGCTGGAGACCAACCTGCTCGGCCCGCTCTGGGTCACCCAGGCCGCCCTGCCGATCCTGCGCGCCCAGGGCCGCGGGCACGTCCTGCAGGTGTCGAGCATCGGGGGCGTCGCGGCGTTTCCGCTGCTCGGGCTGTACAACGCGAGCAAATGGGGGCTGGAGGGGCTCTCCGAGGCGCTCGCGCAGGAGGCGGCGCCGGCCGGGGTGCGCGTGACGATCGTCGAGCCCGGACCCTACGGTACCGACTGGGGCGGCGACTCGGCGGTGCGGGCCGAGCCGGACCCGGCGTACGAGAAGTTCCGCGCGGCCCGGCGCACGGCGGCGATCGGCCACAAGCCGATCGACCCCCGCGCGACCGCGAAGGCGGTGCTGGAGCTCGTCGACGCCCCGGAGCCGCCGCTGCGGCTGTTCCTGGGCACCTACCCGTACGCGATCGCCGAGCGCGCGTACGCCCAGCGCCTCGAAACCTGGCGGGCCTGGCGCGACCTGGCGGCAACGGCGGACGCTTGACAGGGCCGCGTTGCCAGGGGGCCTGGGCGCGGGTCGCGACGGCGGCGCCGGCCAGCAGGGCCGCCGTGAGGACCAGGGCGGCCCGGCGAGTGATCGTCATGGGCCCGACCCTCGGCCGCGACAGTGACGCAGGTCTATCGAGTACCGAACATCCGAATGACATTCACACTACGCACAGCTCGTTGCCCTCGGGGTCGGCGAGCACGACGTGGTCCGGGCGGCCGTCGAGGTTGGCGACCGCCAGCTCGGTGGCGCCCGCGGCGACCAGGCGGTCGGCCGCGGCCCGCACCCGGGGCCAGCGCTCTTCCCACGGCGTCGCCCGGCCCCCGCCGGCCTGCACGTCGAGGTGGACCCGGTTCTTCGCGGTCTTCGGCTCCGGCACCTTCAGGAACGAGATGCGCGGCCCGGCGCCGGTCGGGTCCTCGATCGCGGCGCCGTCGTCCCACTCCTGCTCGGGCACGGCGAAGTGCCGCAGCCACTGCTCCCAGCTGTCGAACCCGGCGGGCGGGGACGCCGGGACGTAGCCGAGGGCGGTGCACCAGAAGGCGGACAGCGCGGCCGGGGAGGCGCAGTCGAAGGTCAGCGTGAACGGGGTCGTCATACGCCGGAGTGTGCCGGGGTTGATAGGCAAGCCGCGACTTGCATATGCTGGCGGGCGTGACGATGCGAATCAACCTGGCGAGCGTGCTCGTGACCGACCAGGCCGCGGCCCTGCGGTTCTACACCGAGGTCCTCGGCTTCGTGAAGAAGACCGACATCCCGCTCGGCCCGGGCGTGAGCTGGCTGACCGTGGTCTCGGCCGACCAGCCCGACGGCGTCGAGCTGGTCCTGGAGCCGGCCAGCCACCCGGCCGTCGCCCCGTTCCGCGAGGCCCTCAACAACGACGGGATCCCGTGGACGTCCTTCGCCGTCGAGGACGTCCAGCGGGAGTATGACCGTCTGGTCGCCGCAGGTGTCGTGTTCACCCAGCCGCCCACCGACATGGGGCCGGTGACCACTGCGGTGTTCGACGACACCTGCGGCAACCTGATCCAGATCGCCGCCCAGAAATAACGTCAGGACAGCGTGATCGCGTCCAGCTCGGCGAAGCCGGTGCCGCCCGCGAAGAAGGGCGCACCCTTCGCCAGCCGGATGGTGTTGTACCCGGCGGTCAGCGCGACCGTCACATTGACCGACGAGCCGAAGGACCCCCAGGCACCCGTCGCCGGGTAGCTGACCGTCGACCAGCCGCCCCCGTTGTACGCCAGCCCCTGCGTCGCCGTCGCGCCGGTCCCGTTCGCGTAGCGGATGTTCATCGTGTACGACCGGGTCTGCGGGACGTTGACGATGAAGTCCACGAACGCGTCGTTGCGGCTGTTGGCCATGCCGTCGATCTGCCCGACGTAGCCGCCGTTGGAGGCCGACGACGACGAGAACCGGTTGGCGTTGACGACCGCCGCGTTCTCGGCCTCGTACCGCTGCTGCCAGGTCGCGATCCCGGACGTGGGCGTGATGAGCAGCTGGTACGCCGCCCACGCGTCCATGCCGTTCACGGGCACGCTGATCGCGCCCCCGGAGACGGTGTAGGTGGCGGTCGACACCGTCGTCGGCGCGCCCTGGTTGGTGGTACGTCCCGTGGTGCCCGTGCGCGAGAGGGTCACGCGCACCTGGGAGCCGAGCGCGCCGAGGCCGGTGACGCGCACGGTGTTGTTGCCACTGTCGCCGCCGAAGACGACGTTGACGAACTTGCGGTTCGGGTCGTACGCGGCGACGCCCTCCAGCCACGATCCGGGCACCGTCTGCACGACGTTGCCGGCCATGTCGCCGTACCACTTGTAGGCCCAGTACGACGACGTCGGCGCGTTGTTGTAGAGCAGCCCGTTGAGGGTGCCGGCCTCGTACCAGTACGCGCGCTCGGCGTCACGGATGCCGTAGCGCTCGAAGACCGCCATGTAGTGCACGGCCACGCTGGGGATGTCGACCTGGCTCGGCGAGGCGTACTCGTTTATCGAGATCGGCCGCGGGGAGATGCCCAGCGACGACTCGATCGCCCGGTAGTCGGCCACGTGCGCGCCGACGTTGAGGTAGCTGTCGTTGTCCAGCTCGTGCCAGACGACGACGTCGGGCACCGTGTTGGTGTTCTTCGCGTTGGTGAGGAAGTCCACCATCCAGCTGTGGTTGTAGACCGAGTGGCTCGGCCCGACGATCGGGGTCACCGGGTCGAGCGAGCGCACGAGCTGGAAGGTGCGGGTCCAGCCGGCGTTGAACGAGCCCGCCGAGGCGGTGTTCCACGTCCAGTCGGGCTCGTTCCACAGCTCGTAGCCGTCGACGCTCGTCACGCCGGTGGCGTTGACCCGGGCGTTCACCATGGTGCGGACCTTCGCCTCCCAGTCCGCCCAGCTGACCCAGCGGTACGGGAAGTTCGGGTAGATGTCCGGCAGCCGGTAGAACTGCCGGGCGCCGGCGCTCGTCACCTTGCCCGCGACCTGCAGGCCGTCGCAGCACGGCTGGGTGGCGCCGTTGCCGAGCTGCTGGCCGCCGGGCGGGGGCTGGGTGAAGTGGTTCATGCGCAGCGGGTACAACTGCGCCAGCGGCGGCTTGCTGCCGGTGTCGACGCCGTAGAGGCCGCCGGATGCGACCTGCGTGACCGGGCGTACGACGGTGCCGACGTTGACGGTGAGGGTGTTGCCGGCCGCGTGGGCCGTTCCGGCGAAGACGCCGGTCGTGACGAGGGTGGTCAGGATCGCCGTGGCAGCGGCGGTTCGGATGCGCACTGCATCACCTCTGGGGGTGTATTAGGGAAGGAGCGGAATCCAGACCCGCATTGGTCCGGGACCGCGGTTGGCCCACAGGAAATAGGGGATGGCCGGGACGGTGACGGTTGCCTCGTCCCGGACGGTCACGGCGAGGGCGACCGGCGCGAGCGGATGGTCCCGCCGCACCTCGATCGGGGCGTCGCCGTCGAGATGGAGGTCCTCGAAGTAGCGGCCCGGCACGTCGGCGTGCTCGAGGCAGTAGACGACGGGGCCGCGGGCGAGGGCGGCGGTACCGCGCACGGCGTCGACGCGCGGGTGCGGGGTCACGAGCCGGGGCGCCATGGCCAGCACGAGCTCGACCCGGTCGCCGGCCCGCCAGACACGCTCCAGGCGCAGGTGTCCGTCCTCGACGAACGCGGCGGCGGGCGTGCCGTTGACGACCACGCGGGCGTCGGCGCACCACGCCGGGACCCGTAGCGACAGGGTGAACGGGACGCCCGCCGAGGAGCCGACGGTGAGCGTGATCGTCTCGTCCCACGGATAGTCGGTGGCGACGGTGAACGTGTGGCCGCCGGCCGAGAAGGTGCCCGGCGTGTACAGGTGCAGCTGCAGCCCGTTCGCGTCGCCGGTCGCCGCGTAGGTGTGCAGCGACGCCATCAGCCGGGCGAGGTTGGGCGGGCAGCAGGCGCACTTGTACCACGCCAGCCGCTCCCCGGGCGCGTCCTCGTCGGAGCCGTCGTGCCCGGTGCGCAGCTGCAGCGGGTTGGAGTAGAAGAACGCCGTGCCGGACGTTGCGGTGCTGCCGGCGATGCCGTTGTACAGCAGCCGCTCCATCTCGTCGGCGTAGCGGGCCCGGCCGGTGGCCAGCAGCAGCCGCCACGCCCAGTGGAAGCTGCCGATCGCCGCGCACGTCTCGGCGTAGGCGCGGTCCGGCGGCAGCTCGTACGCGTCGCCGAAGGCCTCGTCGCGGTGCCGGGAGCCCTGCCCGCCGGTCAGGTACGTCTTCGACGCCAGCGCCGAGTCCCACAGCCGCTCGGCCGCCCGCAGCAGCTCGCTGTCGCCGGTCTCGACGGCCACGTCGACGGCGCCGGCGAGCAGGTACACCTGACGGACGACATGCCCGGTGACCTCGGTGGCGTCGCGGACCGGGCGGTGGTCCTGGTAGTAGGCGCGCTGGCCGAACCGGCTCTCCGGGCCCAGCAGCCCGTGGCCGCGCAGGTCGACGAGGCGGGCGGCGAGGTCCAGGTACGGCCGGTGCCCGGTGACCCGGAACAGCTCGACGAGCGCCGTCTCGACCTCGGGGTGCCCGTCGACCGCGTCCTCGCCGCCGGCGCCGAAGCGCTCGACGAGCAGGTCGGCGAAGCGCCGGGCGACGCCGAGCAGCTGCTGGACGGCCGGGTCGGCGGGGGCGGTGCGGGCCCCCGCCACGGCCGCCTGCACGAGGTGCCCGGCGGTGTACATCTCGTGGCTGGACGGTAGCTCGCGCCACTGGCGGTCGCGCTCGCCGGCCTGGAAGTACGACACGAGGTAGCCGTCCGGGTCCTGGACCTTCTCCAGCAGCTCCGCGGCGTCGGCCACGAACCCGGCGAACCCGCCGTCCCACAGCGCGGCCTCGAGCGTCTTGTGCACGTCGGTGTCGGCGAACCACCAGCCCACGAAGGGCCCGTGGAAGTCGCCGGTGACCCGGTGCAGGTTGTCCAGGTTGCCGCGCTCGTGCAGCCGCTCGATGCAGTGCGGCAGCGTCGCGGCGCGGTTACGCTCCTGCCAGCCGCCGAGCAGGCCGCCGCGGTCGAGGCGGATGGCGCCGGCGGGCAGGGGACGCAGCGCGCTGATCGCGCGGTCGGTGGGCACGGCGGGGCCGAAAGGGTTGTGCATGGGGTTTCCTCAGTCCTTGACGGCGCCGGCGGTCACACCGGCGGCCACGTACCGCTGGGCCACGATGAGCAGCAGCGTCGCGGGGATGGACGCGACCACGGCGGTGGCCATGATGGCGTTCCACTGCTGGTTGTTGTTGCCGATGTAGTGGTAGATGCCGAGGGTGATCGGCTGCTGGGTGCCGCCGCCGTCGAGGGTGCTGGCGAACACGAAGTCCGACCACGCCCACAGGAAGGCGAACAGGCTCACGGTGACCACGGCGTTGCGGCTCACCGGCAGGACCACCGACCAGAACGTGCGCAGCGTGCCCGCCCCGTCGACCCGGGCCGCCTGCAGCAGCTCGGCGGGGATGCCGGACATGAACGCGGTGAAGATCAGCACGCCGAACGGCACCGCGATTGTCGAGTCGGCCAGGATCAGCCCGCCCGTGCTGTTGAGCACGCCGAGACGCAGGTAGATGGCGTAGAAGCCCATCGCCATGATGATGCCGGGGATCATCTGGGCCACGAGCAGCACGAAGCTGAGCACGCCGCCGCCGCGCGGGCGCAGCTTGGCCAGGCTGTAGCCCGCGGGCGCGGCCAGCGCGACCGTGAGCGCCACGGTGCCGAGGCCGACCAGCAGGCTGTTGATCAGGTACGGCAGCTGCTGGTCCAGCACCGCGCGGTACCCCTCGAGGGTGCCGTGCAGCGGGAACAGGTGCGGCGGATCGTCGCGCATGTCGGTGTCCCGGGTCAGGGACACGTTGAGCATCCAGTAGACGGGGAACAGCATGACGGCGGTGAGCAGTACACCGATGACGGTCTTGAGTTTCATCGCTGCGTCCTGATGTAGACGAGGCCGAAGACCATCGCGACGATGATGAGCAGGTTGCCGACCGCCGCGCCCGGGCCGAACGACGGCAGCAGGTTGCCGAAGCCGAGCCGGTAGGACCAGGTCGCCAGGGTGGTGGACGCGTCGGCCGGGCCACCCTTGGTCATGATCCAGATGATGTCGAAGACCTTGAGCGTGTAGATGAGCCCGAGCAGCAGCGTGATCGCCGAGACCGGCCGCAGCAGCGGGAACGTGATGCGCCAGAACGTGCTCCACGGCCTGGCCCCGTCCAGGGCCGCGGCCTCGTAGATCTCGCCCGGGATGGCCTGCAGGCCGCTGTAGACCACGACCAGGTTGAACGGGATGCCGATCCAGATGTTGGCCAGCGTCACCGAGGCCAGCGACCAGGCCGGCGACGTGAGCCAGTTGACCGGGTCGACGCCCACCAGGCGCAGCGCCGCGTTGACGATGCCGGAGTCGCTGTTGAGCATCCACGACCACGTCGACGCCGAGACGATCAGCGGCAGCAGCCACGGTACGAGGAACAGCGCCCGCAGCGTCGCCGAGAGCGGGAAGTGCTGGTGGAAGAAGAGCGCCAGGGCCATACCGATGGTGAACTGGAACAGCAGCGAGACCAGGGTGAACACGGCCGTGTGCCAGACCGCCGGCCAGAACGTGGGGTCGGACAGGACGGTGTCGTAGTTGTCCAGGCCGATGAACGGCGCGTTGCCCTGCACGAACGAGCGGACGGTGTACTTGTGCAGGCTCAGGTCGAGGTTGCGGTACAGCGGATAGGCGTAGAAGGCGAGCAGGTAGACCGCGACGGGCGTCAGAAACGCCCACGCGGCCCACCGCCCGTCGCGCGTTCGTTGCATCTACTTGGTGGCCGCGGCGGCGCTGGTCTGGGCTGCGGCGAAGGCGTCCTGCGGCGACTTGCCGCCGGACAGGGCGGACTGGAAGCCCTTCCACATGGGTTCGGAGATCTTCGGGTACTTCGTGCCGAGGTTGTCGCTCGTGCGGCCCTTGGCCGCCTTGACCGCCTCGACCCACACCTTCAGCTCAGCGTTCGCTGCGACCTGCTTGGTCTGCACGGCGTCGGTGGCGGCGATGTAGGACAGCGTCGTGTCGGTGGTGAAGGCGTTGTCGGCGTTGCTGAGGCACGCGATGAGCTTCTGCGTGGTCGCGTACTTGCCGGTGTTCTTCTGCACCGGTGCGGTGACGAACTCGCCGCCGGTCGGGGCGGGCGCGGTGCCGCCGGCCTTCGACGGGATCGGGATGATCCCGTACTCGAAGCCCGCCTTCTTCGCGTTGCCCAGCTGCCACGTGCCGTTCTCCGCGAACGCGAA
>NZ_JBEZDS010000025.1:0-127194 GCF_040648435.1 Dactylosporangium sp. NPDC049140
CACTCCTCGGCCGCCCCACGGACCTCGCCCGTCACCTCCGCAGGCTCCGGTGCCGGCGCGACGAAACTGTGCCCATGGTGAGCGGTCCGGAGCGGAGGGGCCGCTCATGGGACGAGCGGGCGGACGCGTTCCGCCACGAACCGTACGAAGCCCTCGGGGTCCGGGTCGTCCGGCGTGGGCTGCAGGATCACCCGGTCGACGCCGGCCTCGGCCCAGCGCCGCACGCTGTCCGCGACCGCGTGCTCGTCCCCGGCGACCAGCACGTCGGCGTCGGCGGCGTACTTCCACCGGACCCGCTCGGCCGCGAGCCGTGCCTCGGCGTCGGGGCCGGTCGCGCAGTGCAGGTACATCACGATCTCGTGGGCGTCGGTGCGGCCCGCGGCCGTGCGGCCCTCGTCGATCAGGGCGCGCGCCCGGTGTACCGTCGCGACGTCATTGCCTGCCGTGAGCACCGTGCCGTCGGAGACCTCGCCGGAGAGCCGCAGCGTCTTCGGCCCCGTGGCGCCGACCAGGATCGGCGCGGGCCCGGGCGGCGGCCAGTCCAGCGCGACGTCGTCGAGGCGGACGTAGCGGCCCTGGGTCGACAGCCGCTCGCCGGCCAGCAGGGCGCGCAGCGCGAGCGTGTACTCCCGCAGCAGCGTCAGCGGCGACTCCGCCCGCACCCCGACCTGCCCCATCCAGTCCTGCACCCCGTGCCCGCCGGCGATCGTCGCGCGGCCCGGGAACATCCGGAACAGCGTCGCGGTCTCCATTGCGGCGATCGCCACGTTGCGCAGCGGTACCGGCAGCAGCCCGACCCCGACCCGCAGCCGGCTCGACCAGGCGAGCGCGGCCGCGGCCGTGGTCAGCCCGCCCTCCAGGAAGCAGTCCTCCCACAGCCACAGCTCCTCGAGCCCGGCCTCGTCGGCGGCGGTCACGATGGACCGCAGCCGCTCCGGCGGCAGCTGCGGCAGAAATACGGCACCCAACGTCGTCATCTGGTAAGTGTTTCGCGCTCCCCTCGGTCGCTCCCCATCGGGGGAGCGCACCACGTTCGACCTCGGGGATGTGTCGGAAACCCGGCCGTTCCGCGCCCTGGCCCGGGATGGAACGCCGGGGGGAGCATGACGCACAGACACGCCGTCGTACTCGGCGGCAGCATGGCCGGCCTGCTCACCGCGCGGGTCCTGACCGAGCACTTCGAGCGCGTGACGATCGTCGAGCGCGACGAGGTGGAGGGGGACTGGAGCGCGGAGTCCGTGGAGCACGCGGTGCGCCGGGGGGTGCCTCAGGGGCGGCACGCGCACGGGCTGCTCGCGGCCGGGCTGAACGTCGTCGAGGGGCTGTTTCCCGGGGCCGCGCGGGAGCTGGCGGCGGCCGGGGTGCCGGTCGGCGACGTGCTGGGCAACGTGCGCTTCTGCGCCAACGGGTACCGGCTGAAGCAGGCGCCGATCGGCATGGAGGCGCTGTCGTTCAGCCGGCCGTACCTGGAGGCGTACGTGCGGGCCAAGGTGTTCGCCCGGCCCGGGGTCACCGTGCGCGGCGGGACCGACGTCGTCGGCGTCGAGGCGGACGCCGCGCGGACGCGGGTGACCGGTGCGCGGATCCAGTCCCGGGGCGGGGATCCGGAGGTGCTGGGGGCCGATCTGGTCGTCGACGCGACCGGGCGCGGCTCGCGGGCGCCGCGCTGGCTGGCCGAGCTCGGCTACCAGCGGCCGCAGGAGGAGCGGCTGCACGTCGATCTCGCGTACGTCTCCCGGCGGTACCGGGTCGATCCCGCGCTGCTCGACGGCGACATCGCGATCATCATCGGGCCGTCGGCCGCGGCTCCGCGCGGGGGCGCGGTCATGCTGCAGGAGGGCGGGCGCGCGGTCATCACGTTGTTCGGCATCCTCGGCGACCACGCGCCGCTGGACGACGCCGGCTACCGCGCCTACGCCAAGCGGCTGCCGCTGCCGTACGTCTCCGACATCATCGAGGCGTCCGAGCCGCTCGAGGACGAGGCGGTCAAGTTCCGCTACCCGGGCAGCACGCGGTACCGCTACGACCGCCTGCGCCGCTTCCCGCTCGGCTTCGTGGTCCTGGGCGACGCGATGTGCTCGTTCAACCCGATGTACGGCCAGGGCATGTCGGTCGCGGGCGTCGAGGCGCTCAAGCTCGGCGAGTCGCTGGCCCGGGGCGGCGAGCTCGACGCGCCGCGGTTCTTCCGCGCGGTCCGGCCCGTCGTCGACATCCCGTGGCAGATCGCCACCGGCGGCGACGCGGCCCTGCCGGGCGTGGACGGGCCCCGGGACGCGCGGACGCGGATGGTGAACCGGTACCTCGACCGCCTGTACGCGACCGCGGCGCACGACGAGGTCGTCTCGCTCGCGTTCAGCCGCGTCACGAACCTCCTGGACCCGCCGACCGCGCTGCTGCGGCCGGGGATCGCCCGCCGGGTGTTGGGCAGGCGACGGTTGGCGACGGTCTGAGTACGGCTCGTGGCACCATCGGGGGGTGCCGTACCGCCGGATCGCCGACATCGACTTCGCCGAGCTCACCCGGGGGCCGTTCCACCCGTCCCCGGACGACTGGGCCGACGAGGTCCTGTACTTCCTGCTGGTCGACCGCTTCTCCGACGGCGGCGAGCGCGGCTACCGGGGCAACGACGGGGAGCTCGTCGCCACCGGGAGCACGCCGCCGCTGACCGAGGCCGACCACGGCAACGCGGTCGCCACGCCGCAGGACGCGCAACGGTGGCGGGCGGCCGGCGTCGACTGGGTCGGCGGCACCCTGGCCGGGCTGCGGGGCAAGCTCGGCTACCTGCGCCGGCTCGGGGTCAGCGCGATCTGGGTGAGCCCCGTGCTCAAGCAGGTCGCGGGGCAGGCGTCCTACCACGGGTACGGTATCCAGGATTTTCTCGACGTCGACCCGCACTTCGGGCGGCCGGAGGATCTGCGGGCGCTGGTCGCCGAGGCGCACGCGCAGGGGCTGCGGGTCATCCTCGACGTGGTGCTCAACCACGCCGGGGACGTCTTCGGCTACGAGGGCGACCGCCAGCCGGTGTGGACCGGGCAGCGCTACCCGGTCAAGGGCTTCCGCGACGCGGACGGCGCCGCCGTGCTCCCGGTCGGCCCGGTCCCGCAGGCGTACCCCGACGGCGGCGTCTGGCCCGCCGAGCTGCAGAGCACCGCGACGTTCACCGGCAAGGGGCGCATCGTCGACTGGGACCGGTTCCCGGAGTACCTGGAGGGCGACTTCGAGGGCCTGAAGGACATCGCGCTCGGGGAGGGCCCGGCCGACGACTACCGGCCCTCGGCGGCGCTGGTGGCCCTTGCGCGCGCGTACCAGTACTGGATCGCCTACGCCGACCTCGACGGCTTCCGCGTGGACACGGTCAAGCACATGGACCCGGGCGCGGCGCGCTGGTTCGCCTCCGCCGTCCACGAGTTCGCCCAGTCGATCGGCAAGGAGCGCTTCTACCTCGTCGCGGAGATCACCGGCGACCGGGCCTTCGCGTACCAGACCCTGGACGCGGTCGGCATGGACGCCGCGCTCGGCCTCGCCGACGTGCAGGACCGCCTCGAGCGCGTGGTGAAGGGCACGGCCGACCCGGCCGAGTACTTCGCGCTGTTCCGCAACTCGCTGCAGGTCGGCCGCGAGTCGCACGCCTGGTTCCGGGACAAGGTCGTGACCAGCTACGACGACCACGACCAGGTGCGCAAGGGCCCGTGGAAGGCGCGGTTCGCGGCCGGCGAGCCGGGCCGGCGCCTGGCCCTGGTCGCGCTCGCCTTCAACGCCGTCACGCTGGGCATCCCGTGCATCTACTACGGTTCCGAGCAGGAGTTCGACGGCGAGGGCGGGCACGACCGGTACATCCGCGAGGCCATGTTCGGCGGCGCCTTCGGCCCGTTCCGCAGCCGCGGCGGCCACGCGTTCGACGAGGAGCGCGAGACGTATCGCCAGCTCAAGCAGGTCCTGGCCGTGCGCCGGCGGCTACCGGCGCTGCGGCGCGGGCGGCAGTACCTGCGCCCGGTCTCGGCCGACGGCGTGGTCTTCGGCCCGCCGGGCCCGCGGGGCCTGCTGCCCTGGTCGCGGATCTTCGCCGATCAGGAGGTGCTCGTCGCGGTCAACACCGACCCCGACCGCGTGCGCACGGCCTGGGTGACCGTCGACAACGACCTGCACGCCGAGGGCGACCGGCTGACCTGCCGGTACTCCAGCGAGCCGGCCTTCGCCGGCGGCCAGGTCTCGGTCTCGGCCCGCAACGGCAAGGCGGTCCAGCTGACTCTGCCCCCGGCCGGGGTCGTCATCTATTCCCGTTAACCCTTCGAAGCGGTAGGATCACCGGTCGTTACATCGATCGGCGGGAGTGCGATGGTGCGAACGCGCGAGGTGCCTGACCACATCTTCGAAAAGCTCATCGGCGCGCTGGTCTGCGAGTCCGCGGCCACGCTGCTGGCCCAGCGGGCCCGCGGCGCGAGCCTGCACGCGGGCGAGGCGTTCGGGTCGGTGCTGGCGTGGCTCTGGGAGACCTCGAGCGACGACGTGGTGCCCTACGTGGCCGACCTGATCGCCCAGGCGCGCTACCACGCGCCGGGCGCGGACACGACCGTGCCGCTGGAGGAGGTGCTGGCCGCGATCGGGCGCGCCGCCGCGACCATGTCCCCGGCGGAGAGCGCGGCGATGCTGGCCTGCCTGAGGGCGGGGCTGCCGGCCTACCTCTGACGCCACTCGCGGAGCAGCTCGGCCTCGCGCTCCTTGCTGAGGCGGCCGGGCTGCGGAGGTTCGTTGCGAAGGTCTTCGATCGTCTCCCGCAGCGGCCGCATGGTGAGGCCGGCATTGATGGCCTTCGCCGGGTCGGCCTGATTGACGGCGGCCTCTTCGTCGAGGGCCGGCCAGAGTGGCAGGTCCTCGTGGCCGACACCGCGCTCGATCAGGAACTCGGGATCGACCCAGGTGAGGGTGGCGTCGGTACCCTGCTGCATCGCCGTCAGCAGCTCGCCGAACGAGAGCCGCTCCGCCGGGCCGGAGGGGTGGAAGATGCCCGGGCTGGGCATCTCGGTCATCGTGAGCGTCCACCTGGCAAGATCGCGGGCGTCGATGAGCTGGATGGGCTCGTCCGGGTGGCCGGGCGCCAGGATCTCCCCACCCGCCGCGATCCGCTTGACCCACCAGGTGAACCGCACGAGGTGGTCGTAGGGTCCGACGACGTACGGCAGGCGCAGGATCAGGGGATCCTTGAAGCGGGTCCGGGTGACCCGCTCGCACGCCACCTTGCGGCCGCCGTAGGAGTCGTCCTCCCGGAGGCGGGCGTCCTCGGTGTAGCCGGGCGGCGGGTCGGCATACACCGACACTGTCGAGATGAACGTGTAGTGCCCGGTGCTGAGCACGTCGGCGAGGCGCCCGACCTGCTCCGGCTGATAGGCGCTCACGTCGATGGTGGCGTCCCAGCGCTCGTGCTCCAACCCGCTCAGGTCACCGTTGCGGTCGGCGATGATGTGCCGCGCCTCCGGGTAGAGATCTCCGCCGGTCTTCCCCCGGTGCAGCAGCGTGACGTCGTGCCCGTTCGCCAGTGCCGCCTCGACGATGTGCCGCCCGACGAACTGCGTCCCGCCGACGATGAGCATCCGCATACCCTGCATCTTCGCAGAGCCGGCCACCCGGAATGGCTCGCCCGTTGTGCCGTTCGCCGCGTCTGATCAACGGAGTGCTTCCGGATGGGGACCGACAGTACGGTGCCTGCATGTCCCCTGCGGCAACGTTGGCGCACTGGTGGGACGGGCCGCCGCGCCGCCAGGTGAGCCATCTCGACGGGGCGGCGCCGGAGTTGCTCAGCGTGGCGCTCGACCCGCTGCCGTCCGCCGCGCCGGCCGTCGTGTCGTTCCGCCCGGCCCCGCCCGGGACACCCGGCGATCAGGTGCACGTCATCCTCCGGGAGCTCGACCGGGCGGCGATCGCCCTGTACCCGCTGTGGCTGCCGGGCGCCGACGCCCTCGACGGACCGAGCGCGCTCGGGGTCGCCGCGGTCCGGGCCCTGGCCGAGCGCGCGGCCGCCGGCTCGCACAACTTCGGCCCGTTCCTCGCCGACCTCGCCACCCGCGCACTGCGCGGCGCCGTGGAGCGCACCCCCGCCCTGCCGGCCGAGGTCCGGGCGGCCGGCCTGGCCCGGGTCATCGCCGCGGCGTACGGCCGCGACCATCTCGTCGTCATCATCGAGCTGCCGGCCGGTGAGCACCCGGCCGCGGAGCGGGCGCTCGTGCACGCCGCCGAATGGCTGGTCCGCCACGCCGGCGTGACCGTCTGGCTGGCGGGGTCGCCACTGCGCAGCGTCGACCGGGTGCGTTCGGTCCGGATCGCCCTGCCGTTCCCGATCGCCACCCTGGGCCCCTCGGCGGCCGGCCCGGCCCCGGGCCCGCGGGTGACGTACCCGCCGCGCTCGGGCTACCCGCGGGCCGACAGCCGGGCCGAGCAGGCCCTGGAGCGCGCCCTGGCGGCCTGCGAATGGGCCCGCGGCCGCCACTGGAACCACGACTACGACCCCGACATCCTGGGCCGCCGCTACCGGCTGGACCTGTTCTGGCCGGCCGAACGCCTGGTGGTCGAGGTCGACGGCGAGGAGCACCGCGGCGCGGTCAAGTTCGCCGACGACCACCGCCGCGACGTGCACCTCCACCTCCACGGCCACGTCGTCCTGCGCTTCACCAACGAGGACGTCCTGACCGACGTCCGGCTCGTCGTTCACAACATCAGACAGCTGCTCGAGCAGCTGCGGAGAGGCTCCTCGCAATGAAGCAGTCCCTGATCAAAGTCCTGACCGCCCTGCGGGACCACGGCCCCTCGAACAACAAACGGCTCAAGGAACTCGGCGTCAGCGGCCTCACCGGCGCGGACAACGCCGAACTGGTGGCGCAGGGCCTGGTCACCACCGAGAAGGCCGGGCGAGTCCTGGTCCACACCCTGACTCCGGCCGGGGACGACTACCTGAAACGGCCGGCGCCCGAACTGCTGTCGCCGACCCAGATCCTGGCCTTGGTCGTGCTCATGGCCGAGGCGCGCGAGCTGAGCAACAACGAGTTCGCCCGGGCGGCCGGCTTCTCGCTCACCGGCAAGGACAACGAGGCGCTGGTGAAGCGCGGCCTGGTCGAGACCGACAAGAGCACCAGACCGTTCGTGCATCAGCTCACCGACAAGGGCTGGAAACTCGTCCGGACGCTGCACGAGGGCGAGGTGCCGAAGGAGGGCCGCTCGGCGATCCGGACCCTGTTCAGCCTGATGGCGAACGTCGGCCGGGCGCTGGACCGGCTGCAGATCAGCCACGGGGAGTTCTTCAAGCAGACGCAGACGGTCACCGCGGTGCCGCAGGACGTCGAGGGTGCGATCCGGGCCGCCTATGTCGCGCTGGCCAACCCGCCCGGTGACTGGGTCGGGCTCGCCGATGTGCGGGACCGGTTGCCGGGGGTCGACCGGGCCGCCGTCGACGCGGCCCTGCGAGGCATGCTGTCCCAGCCCGGCGTCCGGGTCATTCCGGTGGCCAACCTGAAGGCGCTGCAGCCCCGGGACCGGGAGGCCGCGGTGCGGATCGGCGGCGAGGACAGCCACATGATGGCGATCGAGTCGTCATGATCACCGAGATGCAACGTGCGGTCCTGAAGGCGTTCGACTTCAACCCGGCGCCAACTCCGGACGACGTCTGGCGGGAGTCGCGGTACAACGTTCCCGAGCTGCACGAGAGGGCGGCCAAGGAGATTGTCAGCGGGGTCAACCGGGCGCGGCGGGACGATGTCTCCAAGCCGTTGAGCGTCGCGATGCAGGGCCGGGCCGGCGCCGGCAAGACGCACCTGCTGGGCGCCATCCGGGGGACGATCCAGGCCAGCGGCGGCTACTTCGTCCTGGTCAACATGATCAGCGGGCGGACGTTCTGGGCCAGCACCGCGCTGTGCATGGTCGAGTGCCTCGATCAGCCGGCGAAGGGCTGGCCCAGTCAGCTGGTGCGGTTCCTGCGCACGATCACCGTCGACCTGCACCTGCCGACCGACGTGCGTAACGCCATCGCCGGCGACGCGGTGCTGACCCGGGACCACCTCGACGCCTTCATCCTGGCCCTGCGCAACGAGCACAACGATGTCGGCAAACAGTGCCAGGACACGGCCCGCGCCCTCGTGCTCAACGGGTCGAAGGACTACGAGGCGCAGGACGTCGGCTACGCGCACCTCATCTCCGAGCTCGGTGACCCCGAGGGGCGAAGGAAGTGGGGCCTCTCCCCGGCGGTCCGCAGCCCGCAGCAGATCGTGCAGGACATCTCCCGGCTGATGGCGCTGCCGATGGACCCGACGGTGATCGCGATCGACCAGATCGACACGCTCTTCGCCCAGACCACCACCACGGTGTTCGGCCCCACGGAGAGCATGGAGGACGACGAGGCCGGCCTCCTGGGCCAGGTCGCCGACGGGCTGCTCGGCCTCCGCGAGATCACCCGCCGCACGCTGGTGGTCGTCTCCTGCCTGCCCGACACCTTCTCGCTCATCGAACGGAATGCGCCGGGCCCCGTGCGGGAGCGGTTCCGGAGGGAGCTGCTGCCCGACCGGATCCCCAAGGACGAGATCGCCGAGGCGATCGTGGCCCGGCGACTGCGCGCCAAGAGTTTCGGCGCCGAATACGACACCTGGCCGGTCCGGCCCGAGGCATTCAAGGGGATCGCGAACCGGTACACGCCGCGCGCCCTGCTCCGCAAGGTCGAGGCGCACGTGCGCTGGTGCCTCGACGAGGAGCGGATCGTAGAGCTGGGCCAGTTCCGCGACGACGAGCCGGAGCCGGGGCCGGTGGTGGACGTGAGGCCGCCGCCGGCCCAGGACAACCTGGCGAAGATCGACGCGCGGTTCAAGGAACTGGTGGGGGCGCTCGACGTGTCTGCGGCGCTGCAGTACGCGACCGAGGACGCGCAGATGCCGGCACTGCTGGCCGCCGGGCTCACCGCCTGGATCGACGAGCAGGCGCCGACCGGGGTCACCTACAAGCACGATCCGTTGCCCAGCCGGAAGCCGGCGCTGCACGGCCGGCTCATCGAGGTGCTGAACGAGTCGACGGAGAACGAGGCGCACTGGGCGTTCCGCGCGATCAACAGCCCGAGTGCGGTCGCCGTCATCAGCCGGGTCAAGGCGGCCTCGACCATGGCCGGGCTCGACCGGGCCGTGCCGCAGCGGCGGCTGGTGGTGCTGCGGAACGCGCCGTGGCCGTCCGGGAAGCGGACCAAGGAGGTCACCGAGGAGTTCCTGAAGGCCGGCGGGGTCGTGGCGCGGATCTCGGAGCAGGACCTCAAGGTCTTCGCCGCGCTGAAGCACCTCACCGTGGCGCCGCCGCCGCATTTTCAGGAGTGGCTGCGCGCCCGCCGGCCGGCCGGCCGGACCGTGCTCTTCTCGGCGGTGCTGGAGCCGGCCCCGTCGGAGGGTGAGCCAGTCCGCGAACCGGTGGCCGACCCGGCCGCGCCCGTTGCCGAGGGGCGGATCACGCTGGGGAAGGTGGCCGAGTCCGCGGCGGCGTTCAGCATCGGGCTGGAGTCGCTGCGGCGGCACACCGTGGTGTTCGCCGGGTCCGGGTCCGGCAAGACCGTGCTCATCCGGCGGCTCGTGGAGGAGTGTGCGCGGGCCGGGGTCTCGTCGATCGTGCTGGACCCGAACAACGACCTGGCCCGGCTCGGCGACGCGTGGCCCGAGGCGCCGGCCGGATGGGGCCCGGGCGACGACCGGCGGGCCGCGGACTACCTGGCGAACACCGACGTCGTCGTCTGGACGCCGCGGGTGACCAGCGGGCGGCCGCTCGCGTTTCAGCCGCTGCCGGACTTCGGGCCGGTGCGGGACTCGCCCGACGAGTTCGACCAGGCCATCACGTCCGCCGTCGAGGCGCTGGCCCCGCGGGCCGGGGTGCACACCGGGGCGCGCCTGGCCAAGCAGGGCCGCGCGGTACTGACCGAGGCGCTGATCGCCTACACGCGCGCGGGGAACTCGGGGCTGCGGGGCTTCACCGAGTACCTCAGCGACCTCCCGGACGGCGTGAGCAGCATCGCCAAGGCCGGCAAGCTCGCCGCCGAGAGCGCCGAGACGCTCAAGGCCGCCATGGTCACGGACCCGCTGTTCGGCGGGCACGGGGCGCCGGTCGACCCGGGGGAGCTGCTGACGCCGCGGGCCGGGCGCCGGGCCCGGGTGTCGGTCATCAACCTGGCCGGGCTGGGCTCCGACGAGCAGCGGCAGAGCTTCGTCAACCAGCTGCAGATGGCGCTGTTCGCCTGGATCAAGCGGCATCCGGCCGGGGATCGGCCGCTGGGCGGGCTGTTCGTGATGGACGAGGCGCAGACCCTCGCCCCGTCGACCGGGAGCACGCCCTGCACCGCGAGCACGATTGCGCTGGCGTCGCAGGCCCGCAAGTACGGGCTCGGGCTGGTCTTCGCGACCCAGGCGCCGAAGGGGCTGCACAACCAGATCTCCGGCAACGCGACGACGCAGTTCTTCGGGCTGCTCAACGCGCCGGCGCAGATCGATGCGGCGAAGGAGCTGGCGCAGGCCAAGGGTGGGCGGCTGCCGGACATCGGGCGGCTGTCCAGCGGGGCGTTCTTCGCGGCGGGGGAGGGGTTCTCGTTCGTGAAGATCGCGGCGCCGATGTGCCTGTCGCATCACCCGTCGGCGCCGCTGACCCCGGAGGAGGTTGTGGCGAGGGCGCGGGGGTGAGCACCCCACGCCCTCGCGAGCGGTCCTAGCTCAGCGCGAACTTCTGCGCGGCGGAGCCGTTGCAGTCCCAGATCTGCAGGCGGGTGCCGTTGGCGGTCGCCCCGTTCGGGGAGTCCAGGCAGCGGCCCGACTGCGGGTTGCGCAGGGAGCCGTCGGCCTGCTGCTGGAAGACCTGGCCGCCGACCCCGTTGCAGTCCCAGAGTTCGACCAGCGTGCCGTTGGCGGTGCCGTTGCCGTTGATGTCGAGGCAGCGGCCCAGGGTACGCAGGGCGCCGTTGGACTGGTGGAACCAGTGCTGGTCCGCGGCGTACGACTGGCAGTCCCAGAGCTGGACGGCCGAGCCGTTGCCGCCCGTGTCGTCCGCGGCCACGTCGACGCACTTGCTGCCCGGGCCGACGTTGGTGCCGCCGCCGTTGACGGCGAACTTCTGCGCCGCGGAGCCGTTGCAGTCCCAGATCTGCAGGCGCGTGCCGTTGCCGGTGTTGCCGTTCGGGGAGTCGAGGCAGCGGCCGGACTGCGGGTTGCGCAGCGAGCCGTCCGCCTGCTGGACCCACTTCTGGCCGCCGACGCCGTTGCAGTCCCACAGCTCGACCTGGGTGCCGTTGGCCGTGCCGTTGCCGTTGATGTCCAGGCACCGGTTCAGGGTGCGCAGGGAGTTGTCGGCGAAGTGCGTCCAGTGCTGGTCCTCGGCGTAGTTCTGGCAGTCCCACAGCTGGACCCCGGTGCCGTTGGCGCCGGTGTCGTCCGCGGCCACATCCACGCACTTGCCGCCCGGGCCCGTGATGGTGCCCTGCGGGCCGTTCGGGACGTTGGTCTGGCCGCCGTAGCCGACGCTGACCACGTTGGCCTGGACCGCGTTCTCGGCGGCGTCGGAGGGGTAGCCGTACACCATCGCGCCCTCGAACCAGGTCCCGCGGTTGCGGTTGGAGTTGTCGCCGCCGATGCCCAGGATGATGCCGCCCTCCTGGTGCATCGGGCGGTAGCCCTGCTTGTCGGTCGGCAGCGCGCCGTTCCACCAGGTGGTGAGCCCGCCGGACTGCGAGTTGCCGCCCTTGAGCGCGTACGTCGTCTGGCCGTTGTTCTTCAGCACGGCGGTCACGTACGCGGAGTTGTTGCCCGGGTTCGGGTTGGAGCCGTTGCCGCCCTGGAACATGCCGTTCTCCATGTCCGCCTCGATCCACGGGCCGGAGCCCTGGCACGGCGCGAAGAAGCACGTGGTGGCGATGCTGACGGCGTCCATGTGGCCGTTGCCGGTGTCGTACGGCGTCGACTCGGCGTTGCCGTAGTCGAAGCAGCAGTCGGAGCCGACGTGCGTGCCGCTGGCGACCATGTAGACGCCCTCGGGCTGGCCGTTGACCGCCACGCCGGGGGCGCGGCCGTTGAAGCGGTAGCCGACGCCCGGCGACACCCACAGGCCGTACACCTTGTGCCCGCCCGCGGTCACCGCGATCTCGCCCGCGTCGGCGCCGCGGTCGCCGGACCCGGCCCCGCCGTCCGGCGCGATTGTCAGGTCGCTGTGGTTGCTCGTCTGGTCGTAGATCCGCGTGATGCGGCACGTGGTGCCGTTGCAGAACGCGTCCTGGTCGCCGGCGTTGGCGTACCCGCCGGCGGCGAGCAGCCCGACGTTGTGCGTGGCCCCGTTGTCGGCGCGCTGCACGGTGTAGAGCGGCCCGTTGTACGTCGCGAACAGTGCGCGGGTCGTGCTGTGGGCGGCCACGCACGCCGTGCCGTTGGAGGCGTAGATGTCACAGGGCAGCGGACCGGCCGCCTGGGCCGTTCCGCTGAGCCCGACGACGGCGGCGGCGGTGAGGGCCAGGCTGGCGGCGGCGGAGAGAAGCACTCTCCGGCGCCGGCCCGGTCGTGATCGATCGACCACGGGAAGACCTCTTTCGTTCAGGGGTCGTGGAGGGGGAGGGGCCCGATTGGCGGCGGACCCCGGCAGCATCGATGTCTCAGTATGCGTATTCGCGGTGGTCTTTGGTAGAACTTGTTGACAAGTGTTGAATCTGCGGTCCCGGCGTGTGCCGGACCCGGAACGCCTCCGCTACCGGGCGACGCTCGGCGGCGGTGGGCGGCGCCGATCGGCCGCGGGACCGGAGCGGTTTCTCGAGTCGCTGCGGGAGGCGGCGGCTGAGTAGGTCGTACCTCACGGGGGGTTGCATGGTTATGCACTCCGTCGTATATGCTTGAGTCGTGTCCAAGGTCCTCAACTCCCTGCCTGTCGGCGAGCGGGTCGGCATCGCGTTCTCCGGCGGTCTCGACACCTCGGTAGCTGTCGCGTGGATGCGCGCCAAGGGCGCCATCCCCTGCACCTACACGGCCGATCTCGGCCAGTACGACGAGCCCGACATCGCCTCGGTGCCGGGCCGCGCCACCGCCTACGGCGCGGAGATCGCGCGTCTCGTCGACTGCCGGGCCAGCCTCGTCGAGGAGGGCCTCGCGGCGCTCGCCTGCGGCGCCTTCCACATCCGCTCCGGCGGGCGGGCCTACTTCAACACGACCCCGCTGGGCCGGGCCGTGGCCGGCACGCTCCTCGTGCGCGCGATGCTCGAGGACGACGTGCAGATCTGGGGCGACGGTTCCACCTTCAAGGGCAACGACATCGAGCGTTTTTATCGGTACGGCCTGCTGGCCAACCCGGCCCTGCGCATCTACAAGCCATGGCTGGACGCCGATTTCGTCGGCGAGCTCGGCGGGCGCAAGGAGATGTCGGAGTGGCTGCTGGCCAATGAGCTGCCGTACCGCGACAGCACGGAGAAGGCGTACTCGACCGACGCCAACATCTGGGGCGCCACCCACGAGGCCAAGTCGCTGGAGCACCTCGACGCGGGCATCGAAATCGTCGACCCGATCATGGGCGTGCGCTTCTGGGACCCGCAGGCCGAGATCCCGTCCGAGGACGTGACCGTCGGCTTCGCGCAGGGGCGCCCGGTCTCGATCAACGGCAAGGAGTTCGCGACCGCCGTCGACCTGGTCCTCGAGGCCAACGCGATAGGCGGGCGGCACGGTCTCGGCATGTCCGACCAGATCGAGAACCGCATCATCGAGGCCAAGAGCCGCGGCATCTACGAGGCGCCGGGCATGGCGCTGCTGCACGCCGCCTACGAGCGGCTCGTCAACGCCATCCACAACGAGGACACGGTCGCGGCGTACCACAACGAGGGCCGCAAGCTCGGGCGCCTGCTGTACGAGGGCCGCTGGCTCGACCCCCAGGCGCTCATGCTCCGCGAGGCGCTGCAGCGCTGGGTCGGCTCGGCCGTGACCGGCGAGGTCACGCTGCGCCTGCGCCGCGGCGAGGACTACTCGATCCTGGAGACCACCGGCCCGGCGCTGTCGTACCACCCGGACAAGTTGTCCATGGAACGCACCGAGGACGCGGCATTCGGCCCGGGCGACCGCATCGGCCAGCTGACCATGCGCAACCTCGACATCGCCGACTCCCGGGCGCGCCTGGAGCAGTACGTCTCGCTCAACATCATCGGCAGCCCGCACCCGATGCTCATCGGCGCCAACCAGACCCCGTCCGCCGACCTCCTCGGCGCCATGCCGGCGGGCGGCGCGGCCGCGATCGCGTCGCGCGGCCAGGCCGACCACGACGGCGAGCTGCTGGACAACGCCGCGATGGAGTTCGGCACCGACTGAGGATGAGATCGCGGCCGACCAGCTCGCATCCGCGATCTTCCACGAGCGCCCGAACGGCTGGCCGGCGCCTGAGGGTTTCGGCCACGCCGTGCGGGTAGCGCCAGGCCATGACTGGATCGCGTCTCGCCGTCGACGTCGGTGGACCGTTCGACGACGCCGTCGCGCGGTACGAGGCGGCGGTGCCCGCGTTCCCGGCCGAACAGTTCGAACGGCTCGCCGACTGGCCGGCGGTGACCGAGCTGACGGACCGCCTCGCCGTGCACGGCTTCCTCATCTACTGGCGGTTCCAGGCCGACCCGCTCATGGGGATCGCCGGGAACACCGCACGCTGCCAGATGTACCTCATGGGCAACCACGTCATCGCCGAGCGGATGTACCGCCACGACCCGGCCGTCATGCTCTACGCCCCGCTGCGCACCGTCATCACGCAGGTGGCCGGCGGGCCGGTGCGGTTCTCGATCGACCAGCCGAGCCGGCAGTTCGCGTCGTTCGGGGATCCGGGCATCGCGGCGGTCGGGCGCGAGCTCGACCACAAGCTCGCCCACCTGCTCGAAGTCCTGGGCTGGCCGGTGCCGCCGGAGCTCGCCGGCTAGGCCGCGCGCGTGATCAGGTCGTGCATGCGCTCCCGGGCCAGCTCCATGCGTATGCGGCGGTCGCGGCGCGGGTCCGTCGTCGCCGGCACGATCGGGGCGCCCAGCACGATGACCATCGTCGGCTTGCGGCGGAACAGGCGGCCCACGCCCGACGGGGCGGTGAAGCGGATCGACAGCGGGATCACCGGCACCCGCGCCCGGGCCGCCAGGTGGAAGGCGCCCTGCTTGAAATCGCGCAAGCCGGTGTCGTACGGCCGCAGCTCCCCCTCCGGGAAGAAGTGCACGATCCGCCCCTGGGCGAGGAAGAGCTCCATCTCGTCGAGGAAACGGGGCAGGCCGGCCGCGGTCGGGGGGACGGCAACGCCGCCCAGGAGGCGTACGAGACCGCCGTACCACGGGTTGTCCAGGTTCATCGCGGCCGCCGTGAAGACCGGGCGGCGCGGGAACAGGGCGAGCCCGACGAGCGCGCTGTCGAGCAGGTGCACGTGGTTGCACACGGTCAGCGCGCCGCCGGTGCGGGGCAGGCGGGCGTCGCCCTCGGTGCGTACGCCCAGGATCAGGCGGGTCAGCACGAACAGCAGCGGGATGGCGACCGCGTAGTAGAAGGCGTTCGAGAGCAGGCGGTAAACCCGGCCGCTGTACCCCGTCGGCGCCTCCCACCCGTGGCCCGCCCGGGCGTAGACGCGCTCGATCGCCTTGACGCTGCGCTCGACCGTGTACATCTCGGCGTAGCGCGCGTACGTCGCCGACGCCGTCGCCAGGGCCTCCGGGTTCTCGATCCAGGCGTCGATCCGCTCGGCGAGCGAGGACGGGTCGCCGGCCCGGAACAGGTTGGCCGGCTCGAGCGCGAACTGGCCGGTGGCGCTGCGGCGGCTGTCCGAGATGACCGGGACGAGCCCGCAGGAGAACGCCTCCATGCACGAGAGGCCCTCGATCTCGGCGTCGGAGGCGTGAACGTACAACTGGCAGGAATGAATCAGCTCGACCAGCTCGGGCTGCGCGTAGTGGCCGAACCGGGCCGGCACCCGCAGCCTCGCCGCCAGCCGGCGCAGTCGCGGCTCGCGGGGCCCGTGCCCGGCGAAGTGCAGCTCGATGCGCCCGGCGTGGCGGGATCGCCGCACGGCGCGGATCAGCACGTCCTGGCGCTTCTCCGGGGAGAGGCGGCCGACCATGAGCACGCGGAACGGCTCGCCGGGCGCGCGCACCGGGGCGGGACCGGGCCGGAAGGCGCTCCCGACGCCGTTGGAAATGACGTGAAGGCGGCTGCGGTACCCGTGCTGGCGCAGCTGCGCCGCGATGAACGTCGACGGGCAGTGGATGTCGGTGAAGCGCCGGTAGAACAGCAGGCGCAGCAGGATGTAGACGAAATGGGCGGCGGGCGGGAACCAGCCCAACCCGATGTTGTACGTGATGTTCTCGGGCTGGATGTGGAAGGCCGCGATCGCCGGCACCCCGAGCCGCCGCGCGATGCGCTCGGCGGCGCGCCCGAGCGGCCAGGGCTGGTAGATGTGCACGACGTCGGCCCCGGCGATGGCCGCGACGAGCGTGTCGCGGACGGGCCGGGCGAACACCGTGTGCTGGCGGTGCGCGAACCGGCTCGCGACGGGCACGACGAGCTCGGGCACCCAGAACATCTCGAACGGCGTGTCGCCGCCGGGCTCCCCGCACGCGACGACCCGCACGGTGTGCCCTCGCGAGACGAGCGTGTCGGCGAAGCGCATCGCCGAGATGGTGGTGCCGTTGTTGCCGACGTTGAACGTGTCGATGACCAGCGTGATGAGCATTGCCGCCCCGCGGACCTGAACGAATGATCAGAACGTTATGCAACACGTACGGGCGGGTCAATCTTCCTGCCGTCGATGGACGCCGACGTGACGCGGGTCACGCTAGCCGGTACTTCCGCCTTGGCCACGCCCTGTCCGGGGCTTGGCCGAGCGCGGCGGGGAAGCCCGCATGTGCGCGCGGACGCGGCCGAGCACGTCGCCGAGCGCGGCCAGGTCGCCGTCGGTCATCGCGTCGAACAACAGTCGCCGGATGCTGTCCACGTGCCCGGGCAGCACCCGCGCGACGAGGTCGCGCCCGGCGCCGGTGACGGCCACGATGACGCTGCGCTCGTCGTCGGGGGAGGGCGAGCGGGTGATGAGGCCGCGCTTGTCCAGCAGCCCGGCCTGATAGGTGAGCCCGCTGCGGCTGTACACCACACCGTCGGCCAGATCGGTCATGCGAAGCCGGCCCCCGGGCGCGTCGACGAGCCGGGCGAGAATCTGGAACTGCACGTAGCTGAGGTCACCGTCGGCGCGCAGATGCTCCTCGACGGCGTAGTGCAGAAGGCTGCTGACCTCCATCAGGGCGAAGTAGGCGCCCAGCTGTTCGGAGTCCAGCCCCGGTTCGGGGTCGCTCACACCGCAAATCTACGGGTTGCACCACACTCGCGAGCGCTGCGCGGCACGATCACCGTGTGCTGGCTCGGGTCATTGCCGCGGCATTGCTCGGTTCATTGTCGCGGCAGCGCTCGGTTCATTGTCGCGGCATTGCTCGGTTCATTGTCGCGGCATCGCCGGGGACCAGCGCACCGGCGGCGTTCCGGCCGCCACGAGCGCCGCGTTGACCCGGCTGAACGGGCGGCTGCCGAGAAAACCGCTCTGGTTCATCGGGCTCGGGTGCCCGGCCCGCAGTACGACATGACGGTCGTTCGTCACCAGTGGCGCCTTCGCCTTCGCCGCCGCGCCCCACAGCACGAACACGACCCGGTCCGGCTTCTCGTTCAGGGCCCGGATCGTGGCGTCGGTGATGTTCTCCCAGCCGTGCCCCTTGTGCGAGTTCGGGGTGCCGGCGCGGACGGTCAGCACGGAGTTCAGCAGCATCACCCCCTGCCGGCACCACGCGGTCAGGTCCCCGGACGGCGGCGGCTCGACGGCGAGGTCGTCGCGCATCTCCTGGTACACGTTGCGCAGGGACGGCGGGACCGGGACACCGGGCGGCACACTGAAGCTCAGCCCGTGGGCCTGCCCGGGCCGGATGTACGGGTCCTGGCCCAGGATGAGCACCCGGGTGGCGGCGAGCGGGCACAACCGGTACGCGGCGTAGATGTCCTGCTTCCGCGGGTACACCGTGGCGGACCGGTACTGCTCGACGACGAACTCGGACAGCGCGGCGACGACGCCGGGGTCGACGTGCGGGGTTACCGCCTCGCGCCAGTCCTCGGGCATGAAGTCCAGGAGGTAGACGGTCATGGCCCGCAATCTATCGAGCGGCCGGCCCGCGAGCGCTCGGGGCTTCACGGTCCGACGCGGATCTTGTGACCGACCGAGAGGCCCCGTGACGCCATGATCAATGGTGAAATGGCCTCTACCTCTGTGGACACCTGGCCGCTGCGACGCGGCGTCAGGCGGCGTCGAAGCCCAGGTCTGCGATCTTGTCGGCGGTCGCGGCAAGGTGAATCCACGTGCCGAGCTGGTCGAGGTCCGTGCAGTTGGTGATGTCGGCACGAACGTTCTCCGGAACCTCCACGCCGCGGGCATTGAGTACGGCCAACACGGCGCGGGCTTCGCCCTTGGCTTTGCCCTCGGCTTTTGCTGACAGCGCGGTGGAGCGGGTCCCGGGCATCGCGATGAGGATCGTGTGGAAGGGGGATGGCACAGCTGAGGACGCTAGCGACGGGTGCTCACACGACGCCAGCCCTTGTGTCACGCACTGTGAACCATGTTGCCGGCGGTCACCAGCCTCGGGCGCGCCTCGCAAACGCGGAAGTCAAGGCTCTGCAGATGCGGAAAATATTTGGCTGATCTGCGGATTTAGGGCATGGTTGACGGGTGGATGGTGCGCTTACGGGCCTGGCCGAGCGGCGCTTGGCGGCCGTGCTTGGCGATCGGTTGAACGAGGAGCCGACGGTCGTGCTGAACGGGCCGCGGACGGTCGGCAAGAGCACCCTGCTCACCGGGTGTGCCCAGCGGCTCGACAGGACCGTAATCGACTGCGACGATCCGGCCACTCGGGCCGCGGTCCGGAATGACCCCGGGCGATTCGTGGAAGGGCCCGGCCCGATCTTTATCGACGAGTTTCAGCACGTTCCGGAGCTTCTCGATGCGATCAAGGCCGAGCTCAATCGTGATCTGAGCCCAGGGCGCTTCGTACTCGCCGGATCGACCCGGTATTCGACGCTGCCCCAGGCCGGCCAGTCGTTGACGGGGCGCGTCGACATCATCGATGTTCTGCCGCTCGCTCAGATGGAGATCGACGGCAACGACGCGGAGCCGTTCGTCCACCGGGTGCTCGCCGGCCTCGCGTTCGCGAACTCGGCGGAGCGCTCGATGACAAGCCGGGACGAGTACGCCCGGCGGGTGACCTCCGGTGGCCTGCCCGTCGCGTTGCGGCGTCCTCCGGGGAGGTCGCGGTCGCGCTGGTACAGCAATTATCTCGATCTTGTCATCGAGCGTGACGTCATCGAGCTCAGTCGCGTCCGGCAGCGCGAGATGCTTCCCCGCCTGCTGAACCAGCTCGCCGCGCGATCGGGACAGGTGCTGAACATCGCGGCGACCGCGCAGGCGGTCGGGATGGAGAAGAGCAGCGCAGAGAACTACCTGCGACTACTGGAAGCGGTGTTCTTGATTCAGCGCCTGCCCGCCTGGGGTACGACCTTGGGCTCCCGGGTTGCGCGTCAGCCCAAGGTGCACATGGTTGACGCCGGCGTGATGGCGTGGCTGCTCGGGCTGAGCCCGGAGAAAATCTCGCGGTCGGACCCAGCCGTTCTGACCGACTACGGTCACTTGATCGAGACGTTCGCCGTGGGCGAGATCCTCAAGCAGCTCAGTTGGTGGGACGCTCCGGTCGCGGCAGGTCATTTCCGAACCGCGACCGGCGACGAGGTCGACCTTGTTCTCGAGGGCGACGACGGCGACGTCGTTGCTTTCGAGATCAAGGCCGGCTCTCGTATCCACGGCGAGGATCTACGCGGGATTCGGGCCTTGCGGAGCCGGCTCGGCGATCGGCTGGTCGCCGCCGTCCTCCTGTACACGGGGGATCTTGCGTTCACGCATGAGGAGGGTGCGTCGGTCGTACCCCTCGACGCGTTGTGGAGATGACCGGCTACCAGCCTCGGGCGCGCCACTCGTCCAGGGATGGGCGCTCGGTGCCGATGGTCGAGCTCTTGCCGTGGCCCGGGTAGAAGGTGACGCCGTCGGGCAGGCGGTCGAAGAGCTTCGTGGTCACGTCGTGGTACAGGGATTCGAAGTCGGCCTTGTTGCCGTGGGTGTTGCCCACGCCGCCCGGGAAGAGTGAAGCACATTAGCGGGTAACATGCAATGCATGTCGATGCGCGACGCGGTGTACGCCCGGATCTCGGAGGATGACCTCGGCACCGAGAGGGGCGTGAACAGGCAGTTGGAAGACGGTCGAGCGCTCTCGGCCGCTCGCGGCGGCCAGGTCGTAATGGAGCTGCACGACAACGACGTCTCGGCCTTGAACGGTGCCCACCGACCCGGCTACGAGACCGTGATGGCCGCTGCCGCAAGCAGGCAGATCGACCGGATCATCGTCTTCCACACGTCGCGCCTTTGGCGCAACCGCCGCGAGCGCGCCGACGGCATCGACCAGCTGAAGGCGGCCGGCGTCTCGGTTCTGTCGGTGAAGGGCCCCGAGCTGGACCTGTCGACCGCCGCTGGACGCATGATGGCCGGCATCCTCGGCGAGTTCGACACAGCCGAGAGCGAGATCAAAGGGGAGCGGGTCGCCCGAGCCGCTCTGCAACGCGCGCAGGAGGGCCGTGCCAACGGCGCCGTCCTGTACGGCTGGCGCCGGGTGCACGAGTTTGACGACCAGGGCAGGGCGACCGGCTTCGCTGATGAGGTCGACGAGGAGTCGGCGGACGTGGTCCGCGCAATTGTCGCGCGTTTGCTGGACGGCGAGACGCTCCGTGGCATCACCGAGCGCCTCAATGAGCAAGGCGTTCCTGCGCCGGGCGCCGGCCGACGCCGTAGCCATCGCGCGAAGGGCCAGAGCGACACCGGTGCGCTGTGGAACAAGACCAGCGTCAAGAAGCTCGCAATTCGCCCTGCCAACGTGGCGCTTCGCGTCTACCACCGCGGCCGACCCGACGAGGCACTCCTGCCGGCCGCGTGGCCGCCGATCGTGTCTCAGGACGACCACGACCGCGTGGTCGCGCTCGTGACCGCGCCAGATCGCGGCGTGAAAAGCGTTGCCAGGCCAGGATCTCGGGTGCATCTGCTGTCGTGGGGGATCGGGGAGTGCGGCGTCTGCGGAGGTCACCTCAGAGTCGCCCGCAAGGGCAACATGAGGTACGGATCGAAGAAGCTGCTGTACTTCTGCGACACCAAAGGCTGCGTCGGCCGCGGCCGCGACCGCGTTGACGACTTCGTCGGCCGGGTGGTCATCGCTCGCCTATCCCAACCTGACGCCGCCGACCTCCTGGCCCACGACGACAAGGCGATGGTCGAGGCACTCGCCCGCGCAGACGTGCTCCGGGCGAAACTGGCGAGCGCTGCCGACGACTACGTGGATGAGCGCATCACGGCAGAGCAACTGCACCGCATCACAGCACGCCTGCGCGGCCAGCTCGACGAGGCCGAGGCCCTGGCCCGTTCAGCCCAGCTCACGCCGCACGCGAAGTTGGTACTCGACTTGGCTGGCGAGACGGCAGCCGCCACATGGGCGAGTTTTTCGCTGAGCCAGAGGCGGGCCGTGCTGGCGACGCTGTTGGAGTCCGTTCGCATCCTTCCAGTGCTTCGCCGAGGTCCCGGATTCGATCCGCGCACGGTCGAGATTGTCTGGCGCGAAGGATCCGCCCGCCACTGATCACCGGGTGGCATCGACGCTGATGCACGCCATCTGCACCACGTGCGGAACAATACTGCCGTGAACCTGCAGCAGGCGCTGGACGTCGTCAGCACGCCACTTCGAGTCCGCGGATATAGCGACGATGATCTTGTAGCTAACGTCGCAAAGCATGCCCCATCCGATGCGCCGCGCTTGTCCACTGTCCCGGCACTGCATGGCGACCGGGCGATCAGACCAGCAGATGTCCTACTGCGCCTCGCCACGGCAACCAGGCCGCTGTATCAGGCGGAGGTGTACGACGTCCATGCGCATTGGGGTCTGCTCCGATATCTCGGCTTGTTCGCCGAGGGTAGCGGCGGACGCCTGGCCTTGTCAGCTGCGGGGAGGCGGATCGTTGCCAACCAGCGGCGCGTCACCTCTGAGGAACTCGGCATCGGCTTCGCGGTCCTCCTTTCCGAAGAATGGATCAATACCTGGCGACGCGGTCGGTCAACCGTCCGCACGGTCGATGTCGATGTGGCGTTGGCGAGCGGTGCAATCTCTGCTGCCGAGTTACGGCTCCTGGTGGAGAAGACAAAAGCAAATCGACCGGACTACCTCGCAATCGCGGAGTCGATCAGCCGGCCAGGTCGTTTCAGCGTGGGCCTGCTGGAGTGCAAAGGCACCAAGAATCGGCCCAACGCCTACAGGCAGCTGGCGCGTGCAGGTGCTCAGCTCGACAGCATCATGGTCGGAGGTCGAGCACCCAGCGGACTGGCCGTCAGTACTGTCGCGGCAAACGGCTCGATCACCTACCACGCTCTCCAGCACCGGCCGGAAATGACACGACGAGCAGCTGACGCATCCGTGAGCGAAATATTGTCACAGCCGTCGGGCACTGCTGACGATGAGCTGGAGGTCGACTTCAATGAGGTGCCGCTCGAAGAGCTGCCTGAGGTCGACCTTGGGCGTGGCCGGCCAGTAGATCTGCTTCAGATGACCGCCACCGCACTTCGTGGCTCATGGGCGACGTTGGCTGAGTTGTCGGGGAACGACCAAGCGTTTCAGCGGTGGGCTCCAAGTGTCATGCGAGCACGGGTCAGCCGGACCGATGCTGATCGGCCGCGACGCGAGAGGGTCGATGTCGACGGCGTCAGCGTCATCGGAGTCAGCAATGCGATTTCGCTGCCCGGCGGGCAGCTTCAGGTCGTGCTCGGCGTCGAAGCCGAAGTCGACGAGGCACTCGCCGCCGGTGACTCGACCGACGTCATCGCTGCCCAACGCGGGGTCTTCCGTCGAGAACTGCGTTACCGGCATGGTGAACGGCGATCTGCCTCGGTCGTCAGCATCGCGGACGACGGCTCAGCCCTTGTACTGAATCCGCGGTAGCCCCGCCGATCAGGCCGGTGGCACTGTTCCCTCGTGCCACCGACCCCGTCGATCAGGCTGCCTCGGTGCGTTCTTCGCGAGCACGGAGGAACGAGGCAATCTTTGCGCGCTGAGCGACGGTGAGCGGCGGAGCTTGTTTGATCAGCTCCTGTACGTACTGGTCAAGGTCCTTTTCGGTCCAGCGACGGGCGAGCCGTCCACCGTCGGCGGACGCCGACGTCTGCGTTGATGTCGAGCTGCGCGCGGTAGTGGCGTTGGATGCCACATCGCGGCGTCGAGGCATGTCCCTCCACGTTGATAAGCGGTCGGGTTCGACTGCGCTGGGTCATGGGCATCCCTCCTTCCTTGGGTTCGGTTCGACAGAGTCGGGTTCCTGGCTGCTTGAGCTACGCGGCCGACTCGTTGGAGTCGTGGACGGCGTTGCTCAGTTCTGTCAGGGCGAGCAGGGCGCCTTCATGCCGGTGCAGCCACCAGACGGCCTCGGCCGGCGACCAGAGGTCGCTCGTCCTGGCTGTCGTGGCGATGGGCACCGCCGTTGGACGTTCAGTCAGTCGGCGCTGCAGATTGACCGCCCGCGCCGGGCTGTGAAGTGAGAAGAGCACCGGCCACAGGCGGCCGGTCACTCGTGCGAGATCGAGGTAACCGTCGACCTTGTCGATCAGCTTCCACAAAGGTTCGGTGCCGGTGTCGTACTCCAGGAAGAACGGCACCGTCCGGTCGCCTTCGGTCCAGATGCCGTGCCCATCGGGGCGGACACGCGCTGTGTACGCCCGGACCTGGACGGAGTCCTCTGGTTCCGCGAAGGCGCCGCTGCCCTGGCAACGCGCGGCCGGCCACCACCGGTCGAGGCTGGCTTCGTTGTGCGTGCGGGCGTAGGACGCGAGGTCGATGAAGAACTGGTTGGTGCCGAGCAGATGCGGCAGGTTGGCTCGGTTGGTCAGGTGCCAGCGCCGTCGCCGGGCCTGGTCCTTGCGCGGAAGGTCTTCGCCTCGCTGGGCGGCGATGACTTCGGTACCCAGCTGTGCAAGGACGTAGTGGTACGGATACGAGCCGCCGTCCGCTCGTTGTGGGCGGAATCGATCGACCACGCGGAGCGCGAGCAGCTTCCGCAGGCGCCGTTGAGCGAAGTTGACGGACGGATAGAGGGCCGCTGCGATTTGTGCGCTGGTGAGCAAACCGTGATCCGCGAGCCAGCCGAGCAGCACGATGTCACGAGCAGTGAGCGCGGATTGAACCCGCAGCAGTGGCTCGGTCAGAGATACCGCCGTGTAGGGCTGTACCCCGTCGGGAGACCCCTAGGAGTAGGGTCTGTCGGGCCAAGGGCAGGTGTCAAGATCTGAAGGCTGACCTGGGCTGTTGGGTCGCCGAGGGGGTCCTGTTCGGTGTCCCGCTCAAGCAGGACATCCAGGTTGCTATCCAGCGGGATCAAGGACAGGACACCCAACCGGCCGTACCGCAGATGAAGAGCATTCGGTCGTTCACGACGATGAATAGACTGCACAGTCCTCCACGTATTTGGTGGTTGGGCGAAGTGCACTCCAACGGGTCGACGTTGACCTCGTGCGTTGTTGGAGCGCTGTCGCCTGGCGTGGCGCAATTGTTAGCCGGTAGCCGCTGGACATGCAATATCTGATAGACGAACTTCTCTTTCTGCTACCCAACAGCTCCAGAGCGTTACCGACTCCCGGCCTTGAAGGCGCCGAGAACCGGTATGTTGGCGACCTGATTCGGGCCGAGGTGATCGAGAATGATGCCCGCCGGGCGTCGTGGCGGTCCGCACGTGATGACCTCGTTGGGAGTCACGATCACGTCGACGCTGAAGTCGTGTTCCGTCTCCGGCAGGTCGTCATCGACGACCTGGAGGTCGTGAACGGTGGTGACGATGGTGGTCGCTGGCCCGATGAGGCCCGCCTCGGCGAGCAACGCCACCTCGATGTCGGAGTAGCCGGCTCCTTTGCCGACTCGCACGCCGGCGCGGTTGACCGCGACGCTGCCGCAGACGATGAGGTCGACCGGCTGCATGCGATCCACGCCGACCTTCTCGGCCAGCTCCGCGGCGCCGCCACTAGTTGCGAGGACCTCGATCGGCGCATCGATAGCGGCTGGGTCGAGCCGATAGAAGGGCTCGGGCGTCGCGAGCTTCGGCACCGCCATGAACAGCAGTTTGCCGGCGTTGACCGCGGCAATCCGTACCGGCAGCTGCGCCGTGTCGGGGTTGGCCTTGATGACGGCAGCCGCTCGCCACACGTCCAGCGCGGCGAGGCGCTCTGCGGCTTGCTCAGCGCCGAAGAAGCTCGGGATGTGGCCGTGTACGTCAGGCGGGGCGGCGCCTTCGGACTGCAGCGCGTCCCACACTCTGTGCCGGGCGGCGGTCTTGAGGTCGTCGACTGAAGTGTCCGGCATGGCGGCTCCTACGCGGTCGTCATCAGCGTCAACAGCCTATCCATTACGTCGTCGACGACCGGTTGCTCACGCCAGGGCCGCAACTCGCGCGCGGCGGCGAACACCACCGTCAACCCACCTCCGCTACGAGTCCGTTCGACTACGTCGATCGCCTCGTTCAGCCGTACAACAGCGGCATCGACATCGCGTTGGCGGATGCTGGCGAGCGCCAGGTTGCCCAACACGATCGCGGTCGACTTGCGCTGTTGGGTAAGGAACTGCCGCGTGGACTCCAACGCCGCTTCGGCTCGCTGCGGCTTGCCGAGGGAGAGCCAACAGGAGCCCGCAAGGCGTCCGTACTGGCTGGGGCAGAACAACATCGCTGCCGACTCGTCTGGAGCAATCCGCGCGAAGTGCTGCTCCGCGGTACCAAGCGCAGTCTCGCAGCCGCGGCGGTCACCCAACATGGCACGCGCCTCACCAACGTGCAGTTGGGCAAGGCCGGCGATCACCTGACTGTCGTTCCGGCTCGTCATCGCCGCCCGGTGCGCCAACGTGAGGCCAGCAGCGGGATCGGCGGTCCCGTACAGCGCGAGGTAGCTCTTGCGCAGTTCCGCGTTTGCCGCTGCAACCACGTCGCGGACCTGATGCGCGGCGTCGATCGCCTGGTCGAAGTAGGCGCCTGCGGCGGCGTGGTCGCGTCGCTGCGAGGCGTCCCAGACCAGCTGCCCCATCAGCGTTGCCGACTCTACGGTTGCCGCGATCAACGCCCGCTGCAGCACTCCAGTGGTTGCGAACCGACGAAGGAACGCTACCTGCCCGTGCAGTTGGCCAACCGAGGCCAACAGCAGCGACGACGGCACGGACTCGTACTGCTCATCGAACCGTTGGAGCCGATCCCGTAGGTAGGCGACCGTCACGAGGTCGACTCGGCCGGGATGCTTGAGGACGTAGTCAAGGCGATCGTCGGGTCGCGACGGTGCCTCGCCGACGTCGGCGATGAGTTCGGCCAACTCCTCGACCGTAACTTTCAGGGCCGCAGCCAACCGCGGCCGATGCCAGGGCTGTGGCTCGGTGTCCGCCCGCTCCCAGCGGACCACGGTCGACCGATCCACCTGCATGATTTCAGCGAGTCGCTCCTGACTCAGCCCAACAGTCTTGCGGCGCTGCGCCAGCCGGTGACGCCTGTCGGGCATTGGTTGGCCTCCCCGTCGCCGCACAAAGTCGTGATGACCAACCCATTCACGCAGCTCACGGCCCACGACGCAACGAGGATGCAACAGTTCTGCGCACTCGACGCAATGGGACCAATGCCCGGATCGCGGTTGATTGGACTCATGGCCCGAGGCGGGTGCTGGCGGCCAGCGGACAACGGCACAAGTCGCTGCCCTCGCGAACCAAAGCCCGCCCGCCTCGGCGCCGCCAACCGACGACGATACGCGGGAGCCTGACATGACATCCATTGTCTGGGAAACCCCGGCAGAGCTCGAAGAAGCTTCGACCCGGAGGCAGCTAGACGATGCTCACGCGCAACTCGCCGAGCGGGCTGTCGAACTGGAGATCGCACACCAACGAGCCGAGGTGGCACTTGCTGTCGCGCAGCTCGTTGGTCTTCTGGTAGAGAACGACGGCCTTGCCTACGTCACCGTCGACATCGTGGACTGCTGGCGAAGCCTTGATCCCGAAATCCGGGACAGTTACGTTGATCAGCCGCACGAGACGTGCCTTCAAGTGTTCGCAGGCGAGTACGTGGCTCTGGTAGACCGATCCTGGCATTCTCCTTGCAGAAGCGATGAACTAGACCACGACGTAGTAGAAAAGTTGTGCGTGTTGAGTTGGCAGATGCACATCGCTCGCGTACGGCAGCGGCAGATTTTGTGCGAACCGGTAGACTCAACTTGGTTGGAACAGTTCCCAGTACCGACGGGTGCCCTGTAGGGCCTCACCTAACTCTCCTCCGTGCCAGGTGGCGGCTTCGCTGTTGCTATCACGGGAACGCTAGAAGCGTCCACCCATTGCGTAAGTGATAATTCGTGCAACGATGGCAATTCCCTGATTGAGATGTTCCAGTACTGGAAGCCCTGCCGCGCGGCCGTGGACCACATCGTTTCGGATTCTACGCAGTGAGACTAGTGTCTCGACTTCTTCAGGGGAAATAGGTATTCCGTCTTGAGCGAGGCGAAACCTGAACTTTGCCATCGTGGGTGCATCGTTCAAGTAGCCGATCATGTCTTCGACACGACGTTTTTTCTCGCCAGTAAACATGCCGCGAAGTTTCTTTCGAATTTCTGACAATTCGGACTGTGAGAAGGTGTTCGGTACGCGGGTTCCTCCGACATAGAACTCTATTGCCTCCCAAAGCGCTGTGATCTGGAGGACCGGAGATTCTGACAGGATCGCTCTAGCTGTAGCAATTAGAGCCTGGTCGAGGCCTGCTCGAAGTGATCGATTCAACGAAGGCTTTAGTTCGGCAGCGTCATGCCCAATGTGCATCGTTCGGGTCGTCGCTGGATCTATGAGGTCCCGAATCCATGAGCGCTTCGATCTAAGTCCTCGCATTGCCGCCATAGGAATTCTCCTAGGTCGAAAATGAAGCGATCGCCTTGTCCAATGGTTGACCTCGCCATTGGGCAATTGGGCGTACGAGTAGCGGGTTCTGACTAGGAGCCATGCTAACGATGTATCAATGACGGCCATTGCTGTCCGCTCCGCATCGATTAGCAGATTCGCACTCTCGTATGCTACGGCGTAAGCAGAAAAGTCCGCAAATGTCGAAGCCGGGGGCGAACTCACATCGTAGCCCTCAAGGAGAGGGCCGATTGCACTCCGAGGAACTATTGCTATATTTCCCACCCGGATCGGGTTGCTTACCTCAATCCCTTCCACTGGAGAGGCAATTTCGAATGTCTCATATGGAAGGGAATCCAAGCCTTCAATGTCGATCTTGTCCGCTGTTAGCCCGCCGCCTCTCGCCAGCGTGTAGATTGCCTCTTTCGCTGGAATTCTGTATACCCAAGCGCCAATAGTTCGATCGTTGAGTTGAGGGAGGGGTTCTGCCTCAATTCTAATACCCTCACCTGCGGCAGCAACGCTTGTTACCTTCCCGGTAAATCTTCTTGCTCCTGTATGTGCCTCGTCGACCGTGAGTTGACTGCTAAAATCTGCAGTTCTAATGGCGGGATGCGCCAGTGATAAATCAATATTTGCTCTAGTGTTTCGATTCATCCCGACATTAAGTACACCCCCGGTGTATGCATTTGAAAGGTTGGCCTCGCCGAGGCGAATTTTGAATTTTCCTAGAACACCTGAAGCGGCAAGGTGGAAGGGATCTTCGGGTAGGGGTGCAAGTCCTTCCTTACGCGCCATCGCCAGCCTCCTTGATAGCCGCCCTGATTGCCGCCTGTTCCCTGTATAGAGTGCGGGTGATCTGATCTAACCAGTACCGAACGAGCGGTATTATAGTCCCGAGTTTCGGCGGTTCTCCGGAGCTTAAGCGAAGTGCAAGATCGCTGATCCTTGTAAATTCATCTGCATTGAGAAGTCGGCGAGCGGTCTCGACTGTCTTGGACAGATTTGCTACCAAGCCAAGATAGATCAGAGCGCCCTCGTAATAGCCACGATCCGCACAATTCTGTGAAAGTGACAGGTATTGGAGCACCTGTTGGTCGGCGTCAACCTTGGTGCCGTTCGCAAGCGCGTCGAGTTCGTTTTCCATCCGAATCGCCGCTACGCCGACGTCTCGCGTTAACGAGAATCCCCCCATCTCCCACCACGTTAAGATTCTGCCGCTTTCGATGTCGACTGCTTGGGCAGTCGGCTCGCGGAGTCCTCTCATTGCGCGCAGAAGATCCTTCACAATGCAAATCTCGGCCAACAGAGATTGTGTCATTTGCTGTTGGCCGGTCGCATCCGGATGTATCTTGGCAGCATCGGACGCGGGCAATGGGTCCGCAGGAAGGCGATCGTTGAGGTTGTTGGAGTTGATAGTGTGCGACCTTTCATTAACCGCGCTTATCATCGCCGCAATCACTGATGCCCACTTTTCGGACGCTGGTTTCGCCCAGTCGTTAACGACTTTTAAGGCGTCGGACCACATTCGCTCGATGTCGGTCGAAAGACTGCTCGCCTCGGCGATGAGCAATGTTAGATCGATCGCAGGTTTGGCGTGATCATCAGGAGCTTTAGCGGTCGCATCTTTTGCGTCGGCACCAGGATGGTTCGTGGCAGGGTCGGCGCGGCTATTGCTCACTGCAGCCCGGGCCATGTCGCGTCTGCCCAGGATGTGATGAGCGGCCCTTATAGCGTGCATTGTCTGCTGCACGTCACTCAGCGGTAGATTTAGAATCTTTAGCTCAGAACTGCCCGCACGAACGATCGGCACACCGTATACAACCTCGGCGGCCAGCATTGCTAGCTTTTCGGCGGCAGAGGCGATCTCCGCTTCACCAGCTACCAAATCCATAGCGGCAATGACCTGCATGTCATTCAAGAGTGCCGCGATGAATTGGTCAGCGCGTACTGGAGGCCCTCCGTTCGGCGTGAGCGAGGATGCCAGTATTGGTATCAAGACTGGTGGCAGGGTATCCGTCGGAATGAGGGCAAGGATTTCATCGGACGTGATCTGTGCGAGACGCACGGCGTAGGCAATTGATTGCGTTACGGGGGTGCCTGGTCGATCTCGAAGCCAGTCTGCGGCGGTAGTAAGAATGCGTCGAAATATGCGATTTGCTTGCGCGATATCTTCTCCGTTTATTGCTCGCGCTTTTGCGACGGCATCGGTTGCGCCTTCGATGTGGTGATAGAATTCGCGAGCTGCAGCATCTAGCTGATTCCAGCTCCAGTTAGAGCCGAATGCGTACATAGCATGATTCGCGGCAATGATGGATTCGTATTCGGCGGGATCGAGCTGTCGAATATCGGTGAACTCGTGAGGCATTCCAATTTTGCTGTCCCCGGCAGATTGTCTCGCCAGGAACCATACTTCTTGTTTCGGCCGGGAATTTTGATCGTTTGACAAAACGTGCTCCGCTGGGGGCGAGTGGTAATGGCTATTGCGTTTCTCCGTGCCGTTTAGTCCTGCTTCTGCGGTAATTCGGAAGATTGGACCGCGTTGTTGGAGGGTTTGTCTGCTTCGGATGCAGAGTATAGTCCTGTGGCTCAGGACTGCATATCCGGTTTAGTGCCAGGGGCTGACGTAGCTTGCCTGTAGTTGTTAAGCTGTGCGGTCTTCGGTGGTTAATCTTGACTAGAAGTGCTGAGTGGCATCGTGCACAACGAACAGAGACATCGACGACGAGGGTTCGCACCTGCCATGACTGGCCTGCGAACCAGGTGGCCAGTTCCTGATGGCACCGAAGTTGCAATTTCTGCCGCGAGTCGAGCCTTGATGACGAGTTCGTGTTCGCCGTCGAGTGGCTCGTTTGTCGACGGTGCAGAGTCGCTCGGGTCGACAAGCTTCCACCGCCGAGGAGTACCAGCGGCGGGGGATCGCTTCGCGACGCTGCGAGAACCCTGGACTGGAGCGGTACACGGGCAATGAGCATCTCGTCGATGCGGGAGCATCCGGGCATTCTGGCGCGTGGTCTGCGCTGATGTCCTCGGCTCCTACTTGCGGCGACCTGTGCGCGCACGTCACTCCTCGCTGAGTGACGCACGCGTCAGGTTCGTTAGCCCTGAAGGGGGCTTGCCAACAGCCGGCGGACATGCCGTTCGGACAGGCCAAGTGCCTGAGCAATGTCCTGCCGCGTCGCGTCCGGACGTTCCATCCGAATCTTTGAGATGGCGTGAGCGGTATCGGCTGCTGAACGGCGGCGGACATTCGGCGAGGAAGACCTTGCGGTCTCGCCCTGCGGCGCTTGTACGGTGGGCGAGGCGTCGACGGTCGGTGGCTGTGCGGCGTGTGATCGGCGGGCGCGTGCGAGCATCTCAACCACCAACAGCAGTGCAACTGCCGGCCATGCTGCGACGATCCGCGCCCCAGCGGTCGGTTCGGCAGCGGCTATGTTCGCGGCGACGCTCGCAGCTACCCCGGCCACGAACGCGATCCGTGCCGACCATCGGACACGTCCGCCGTGGCGCTTGTCGTCGACCATCACGGTTGAGGCGACGATGAGCATCCCGTCCACGGAGATGGGTAGCACGTAGGCCACCTCTGGCCGCTCGCCGAACCGCAGAGCGACGTGGACCATGTGACTCCACGATGACCAGGCCGCAATCGATGCGACGGCCGCCGTGCTGGCGGCACGCGCCAGCCGTATAGCGTTCATCAAGCGTCCTGAGGTGACGGCCGGAGGCGTGTCCGGATGTCCGCAGCAATGGCCGGGTCAACGGCCGGACGTCCGCCGAGGTTCAGAGTGCACTGGACATCGGCCCAGTGTGACCACCGGACATAGGCCTCGTCCTCGGTGAGTCCGGTCGCACCCGCGACGTCGCTCAGCGGCGCGCCGGACTCGAAGGCGCGGTGCATGGTGAGTGGCTGCCACCGGCTCCACCACGACACCACAGCCGCGGCAAGGGCAAGTTCTTCGAGTGCTGCTTCGGCCGGCTCGCCGGCAGGCTGCCGGCGCTGGGTGTGGTTGAACAGGTCCAGCAAGAGTTGGAACGGATTGCGGTCCGCGGCCTCAGCGAACGTCAACGGCGGGGTGCTCATCGGCGCCGTCCTTCGTCCGCGAGGACGGCGAGGATTCCGACGACGCGGCGGAATGCGGCGTACGCCTCGGCGTCATTCGAAAGGGTCCGGTCTTCCAGGACCTCCAGAAGCGTCCGCACCAGTTCGACGATGTACGGGTCGCGGACGACGCGCGTCAGTGGCATGCGCGCCACGACCCAAGGTGAGATGCGTGGGATGGATGGGACGGTCATTGCTCAGGAACTCCTCCGACATGGGGAACAAGGTCGGGGGTCCTGAGCCGGCAACGGCTACCAGCCTCTGGCGCGCCACTCCGGGATCGACGGCCGCTCCGTGCCCAGTGTCGAGTCCTTGCCGTGCCCCGGGTAGATCACCGTCTCATCCGAGTAGACCCCGAAGATCTTCTCTTCCAGGTCGTCCATCAGAGACTTGAAGTCCGCTGGGTTTGTGGTCCGTCCAGGACCCCCGGGGAACAGGGCGTCGCCCGTGAAGAGGTGGCCGCCCTCCTCGGGGTAGTACAGGGCGATCGAACCCGGGGTGTGGCCCACCAGGTGGATGACCGAGAGGCTGCAGTCGCCCACGTGCAGGGTGTCGCCCTCGTTCAGGTGGGCCGTCACCACCGGGATCTCCGGGGCGTCGGCCGGGTGGGCCAGGGACTGTGCGCCCGTCGCGTCGACGACCTCCTGGAGGGCCATCCAGTGGTCCGCGTGGCGGTGGGTGGTCACGACCGCGCGGATGCCGCCCGGCTCGATGAAGCGCAGCAGGCGCCCGGCGTCGTTGGCCGCGTCGACGAGGACGGCGTCGCCGTTGGCGCGGCAGCGCAGGAGGTATGCGTTGTTGTCCATCGGGCCGACGGACAGGGACGAGATCTCGAGTCCGGTGCTCATTTCCAGGCCTCCAGGTCGGGCAGTTCGCCGGTCAGGCCGGCTCCGTCGCCGCGGCCGGTCAGCCAGGCGGCGAGTGCGTGGACCGGTCCGGTGACGGTCGGGGCGTCGGGGACCGTGAGCAGGACGGTGCCGTCGGGCGTGGCGAGGGTGGCCGCGCGCGGGGTGGCCGGGTCGTGCAGCAGGCGCAGGGGGAAGGCCTCGGGCCAGTCGGCCGGTTGGTACGCGGCAGCGAGGTCGACGTGGTGCAGCTCGACCTCGCAGAGGCGCGTCCAGACCAGGCGGGCGGCCGGGATCTCGGCGCCGGAGGGCAGTGCGACGACCGCGGACCACGCCTCGGGCGGCAGCGCGTCGATCGCGGTGGCCAGGCGGGTTGCGGCGGCGGCGAGGTCGGCGCGCTGGACGGCGGCCGGGCGGCCCGCGCCGGCTTCGATGTCGGCCTCACGGGCGTCGGCGCCGGCGTAGGCGGGGGTGCGAATGCCGGTGCGGGCCCAGGTGAGCAGGTTCACGTACGCGTCGGCGTTGCGGGCCAGGTGCGTGACCACGTGGCCGCGCGTCCAGCCGGAGCAGAGCGAGGGCTCGGCGAGGCCGGCGTCGTCAAGGGATTCGACGGTGGTGAGCAGGCGCTCGGTGGCTCGCCCGAGCTCGGGCGAGAGGACCAGTGGATCGGCGGTCACACCGAACACATTATCGCTGTCGTACCCCCACCGCGGGCGGGAGGTCGCCGACGGCCCAGTGCAGTTCGTCCTCCCAGTCGGCCACGCTGAGGTCGACGGTCTCGAAGGACAGGCGGGCGCCGATGGGCTTTCCGAGGTACCCCGCGAAAAGATCGTGCACCACGACCAGCCGCTGGCCGACCGCGAAAGCCGCGGGGTCGTCACCGCGCGCGGTGCGCACCTCGAGGCGGCCGTAGATGCCCATGTCCGCGTCGGTCCCGCGCTCCTCGACGATCACGTCCAGGATCTCGTCCTCGGCCCCCACATGAAAGCCGTAGCACATCCCGCCGAAGGTGAGCCAGAACCGCATCAGCGAGTCGTCCTGCCCAGGGGACACGTGCCACTGTACGTCGGCCCGCTCGAGGCGGAGTCCGACGGCGCCGGCCAAGACATGCGAGGGGAGCACGTCCCCGACCATAGCCCCGATATTCGGTTTCGCGTTGTGGACGCGCTACCTACCGTGGGTTTCCGAACGCCAGTTCGGTTCTGAGAGGATTACTGTGAGTGTTGACCTGTCGGCCCTCGGATGGGACGACGGTTTCGCCGAGGCTTTCGGGCGCTTTGCCGTGCTCGGGCAGCGTCCCGCGCGGGTGAGCCGTGTGGATCGGGGCGTCTGCACCGCGCTCGCGGCCGGCGGACCCGTGCGCGCCAGCGTGGCCGGTGGGCTGCTCGCCCGGGCCGCCCAGGACCCGGGCGCGCTGCCGTGCGCGGGGGACTGGCTGGTCGTGCGCGACTGGCCGGACGGGCGGTTGACGGCGGAGGCGGTACTGCCGAGACGCACCGCCATCGTCCGCGCGACGGCCGGCGAGGAGTCGTTCGGGCAGGTCCTCGCGGCGAACATCGACGCCGTGGCGGTCGTCGAGCCCATCGACCCGTCGCCCGACCCCGGCCGCATCGAGCGCCTGCTGGCGCTCGCGTGGGAGTCAGGGGCGAAACCTCATCTGGTACTGACAAAGGCCGATCTGGCCGCGGACCCCGAGGCGATCGCGGCGCAGATGCCGGGCCGGGCCTCGGGCGTCACGGTGCACGCGGTCAGCGCGCGCACCGGGCTCGGCCTGGACGGGCTGCACCCCCTTGTCGCGCGCGGACGCACGCTCGGGCTGCTCGGCGCGTCCGGGGCGGGCAAGTCGAGCCTGGTCAACGCGCTCGCCGGGGCGCCGGTGATGCAGACGCGGGCCTTGCGCGCGGACGGGCGCGGGCGGCACACCACCACATACCGCGCGTTGATCCCCATGCCGGACGGCGGGGCGGTGCTGGACACGCCCGGCGTCCGCCTGGTCGGCATGTTCGACACCGTCACCGGTCTCGATCGGGCCTTCGCGGATGTGACGCTGCTCGCCCAGGCCTGCCGGTTCGACGACTGCCGCCACGGCGACGAGCCCGAATGCGCCGTGCGCGCGGCCGTCGAGGAGGGCGAGCTGAGCCCGCGGCGCTATGCGAGTTGGCAGAAACTGCAAAAAGAGCAGAAGCTGGCAGCGGTACGCCGGGTGCGTCGTGAAAGCCGCGAGCGCCGCCGTCCGGCCCGGGGCTAGCTGGTGCGCTTCCCCCGTTCGAGGACCCCTCGGGCGGGCGGCGGCCAAAAAATGTCATACCCCCTGGCTAGAGTTGTCGGCTGGCACCGGGACGGTGTTCCAACCGGACGAATACTGCCAAGGGGAAGCATGTCCGACCGCTTGATCATCCGTGGCGCACGGGAGCACAACCTCCGCGACGTCAGCCTCGACCTGCCGCGCGACGCGATGATCGTGTTCACCGGGCTCTCCGGCTCGGGCAAGTCGAGCCTGGCGTTCGACACGATCTTCGCCGAGGGGCAGCGGCGTTATGTCGAGTCGCTGTCGTCCTACGCTCGGCAGTTCCTCGGCCAGATGGACAAGCCCGACGTGGACTTCATCGAGGGCCTGTCCCCGGCGGTCTCCATCGACCAGAAGTCGACCTCGCGCAACCCGCGCTCGACGGTCGGCACCATCACCGAGGTGTACGACTACCTGCGCCTGCTCTATGCGCGCGTCGGCGAGCCGCACTGCCCGGTCTGCGGCGAGCTGATCACCAAGCAGACGCCGCAGCAGATCGTCGACCGCGTGCTGGCCATGGACGAGGGCACCCGGTTCCAGGTGCTCGCGCCGGTCGTGCGGGGGCGCAAGGGGGAGTACGTCGACCTGTTCGCCGAGCTGCAGTCCAAGGGCTACGCGCGGGCGCGCATCGACGGCGTGGTACACCCGCTGACCGAGCCGCCGAAGCTCAAGAAGCAGGAGAAGCACACCATCGAGGTGGTCGTCGACCGTCTCGCGGTCAAGAAGAGCGCCAAGCAGCGGCTCACCGACTCGGTGGAGACCGCGCTGAAGCTCGCGGCCGGCATCGTCATCCTCGAGTTCGTCGACCTGCCCGAGGGCGACGAGCACCGCGAGCGGCTGTTCTCCGAGCACCTCGCCTGCCCCAACGAGCACCCGCTGTCGGTCGAGGATCTCGAGCCCCGGTCGTTCTCGTTCAACGCGCCCTACGGGGCCTGCCCCGACTGCACCGGCATCGGCACCAAGAAAGAGGTCGACCCCGAGCTGATCATCCCGGACCCGGAGCGCACGCTGCGCGACGGCGCCGTCGCGCCCTGGGCCACCGGGCACACGCTGGACTACTTCCTGCGGCTGCTCGAGGCGCTCGGCGAGGAGGAGGGGTTCAACCTCGACACCCCGTGGCAGGGGCTGTCGTCGCGGGGCCAGAAGGCGATCCTGTACGGCTCCGACGACCAGGTGCACGTGCGGTACCGCAACAAGTACGGCCGCGAGCGCTCCTATTACACCGGCTTCGAGGGCGTGGTGCAGTGGATCGAGCGGCGCCACGCCGACACCGAGAGCGACTGGTCGCGGGACAAGTACGAGGGGTACATGCGCGACGTGCCCTGCGGCACCTGCGGCGGCACCCGGCTCAAGCCTGAGATCCTCGCCGTGACGATCGCCGGGCGCAGCATCGCCGACGTGTGCAACCTGTCCGTCGGCGACTGCGCCGAGCTGCTCGGCTCGATGGAGCTCACCGACCGGCAGAAGCTGATCGCCGAGCGGGTGCTCAAGGAGATCAACGCCCGCCTGCGCTTCCTGGTCGACGTCGGCCTGGACTACCTGTCGCTCGACCGGGCCTCCGGCACGCTGTCGGGCGGCGAGGCCCAGCGCATCCGGCTGGCCACGCAGATCGGCTCCGGCCTGGTCGGCGTGCTGTACGTGCTCGACGAGCCCAGCATCGGCCTGCACCAGCGGGACAACCACCGGCTCATCGAGACCCTCACGCGCCTGAAGAAGCTCGGCAACACGCTGATCGTGGTCGAGCACGACGAGGACACGATCCGCACCGCCGACTGGATCGTCGACATCGGGCCCGGCGCCGGCGAGCACGGCGGGAAGGTCGTGCACAGCGGGCCCTACGAGCAGCTGATCAAGACCGAGGAGTCGGTGACGGGGGCGTACCTCTCCGGCCGCCGCAGCATCCCGACGCCGGAGATCCGCCGGCCCCGCACGCCCGGGCGCGAGCTCGTCGTGGTCGGCGCGCGCGAGCACAACCTGCACAACCTGACGGTGTCGTTCCCGCTCGGGCAGCTCACCGCGGTCACCGGCGTCTCCGGCTCCGGCAAGTCCACGCTCGTCAACGACATCCTGCACGCGGTGCTGGCCAACACGGTCAACGGCGCGCGCATGGTGCCGGGGCGGCACACCCGCATCTCCGGGCTCGACCTCGTCGACAAGGTGGTCGGGGTCGACCAGTCGCCGATCGGGCGCACGCCGCGGTCCAACCCGGCGACGTACACCGGCGTCTTCGACAACATCCGCAAGCTCTTCGCCGAGACGACGGAGGCGAAGGTGCGCGGCTACGGCCCGGGCCGCTTCTCCTTCAACGTCAAGGGCGGCCGCTGCGAGGCGTGCGCGGGCGACGGCACGATCAAGATCGAGATGAACTTCCTCCCGGACGTGTACGTCCCCTGCGAGGTGTGCAAGGGCGCGCGGTACAACCGCGAGACCCTCGAGGTGCACTACAAGAGCCGGACCATCGCCGAGGTCCTCGACATGCCGATCGACGAGGCCGCGGGCTTCTTCGAGGCCATCCCGGCGATCCACCGCCACCTCAAGACCCTGGTCGACGTGGGCCTCGGCTACGTGCGCCTGGGCCAGCCGGCCCCGACCCTCTCCGGCGGCGAGGCCCAGCGCGTGAAGCTGGCCTCGGAGCTGCAGAAGCGCTCGACCGGGCGCACGGTGTACGTGCTCGACGAGCCGACCACCGGCCTGCACTTCGAGGACATCCGCAAGCTGCTGATCGTGCTCCAGGGCCTGGTCGACAAGGGCAACACGGTGATCGTCATCGAGCACAACCTCGACGTCATCAAGGCCGCCGACTGGCTCATCGACATGGGCCCCGAGGGCGGCCACAAGGGCGGCACGGTGGTCGCGGCGGGCACGCCGGAGGAGGTCGCCGAGCTGCCGGAGAGCTACACCGGCCAGTTCCTGCGCCACACCCTGGGCCTGTCGGGCGAGCCGACGGGCGACCCGGCGGCGCGGAACCGGGCGGCCCAGGCCAACGGCACGAAGCCGGCCCCGACGCCGCGCAAGACCGCCGCCGCGAAGGCCACGACCCCGGCGAAGACCACGGCGGCGAAGGCCGCGGCTCCGGCGAAGGCGGCAGCGCCGGCGAAGAAGGCGGCGGCGCCGCGCAAGACGGCCGCGAAGAAGGCGGCCGCGAAGCGCTGACGTGCGGTAGGCCCTGGGCGCGGTTGATCGCTCGGGGCCTTCGCGTTCGGGGTGCACGCCGGGGCTCTGTTCACGGTATGTCGGGCGCTCCGCGCCGCGACATACCGGATTTATACCCCGACAGGTCCTATGTCGTATTCAGGGGTTTCAAAAGCGGTCACGCGGCGCTGCTACGGTTGCCGCTGGCGAGGCTGACCTCAGGAGGAACCACGTGCCAGACGAGGACGTCTTCAACCTCTGCGCCGCGCGGCGCACGCTGCTGCTCGGTGCGGGCGCGATGGGCATCGCCGTGCTGGCCGGCTGCGGCGGGGACGATCCCGCGCCGAGTGCCGGCGGCAACCCGGGCGGCTCGAGCGCGCCCTCCGCACCGGCCACGACCGGCGGCAACCCGTTCGACGACAACGGCTCGGGCGGGGGCGGCGATCCCCAGGTACCGTCAAATGCGCTTGTCGCTGTCGGTGAGGTGCCCGTCGGCGGCGGCGTGATCGTCAAGGACACGGTGCTGGTGCTGCAGCCGGCGAAGGGGTCCTTCAAGGCGTACGACGCGGTCTGTCCCCATCAGGGCGCGATCGTCGACCCGCCGTTCGACGGCAACCCGATCATCATGTGCCCGCGCCACAACTCGAAGTTCAAGGTCGCCGACGGGTCCAAGGTCGAAGGGCCGGCGCCGGGCGGGCTCAAGACCATCAAGGTTGCTGTGAAGAGCGGGTACGTCGTTCGGAGCTGAAATCACGCTCCGTGGGTGCCTCGATTGCGGTTTGGGTGCCGAATTCACAGTTTTTGTTGAGCATTGAACCGTACCCTCCATGACCTGTGTATCTCTGGCCGCGGCCTGCGGGCCAACGACCATTGGAGGAGCTTGATGAGTGAGACGACCCGCCGTGCGGTGCTCGCCGGGGCGGTCGGCGTGACGGCCGTGTCCGTCCTCGCCGCCTGTGGAGACGACGACAAGGGTGGATCGGACAGCACCGCCGGCTCCGCCTCCACCCCCGGGGGGCCGATCGCGAAGAAGGCCGACATCCCGGTGGGTGGCGGCAAAATCACTTCGGACGACGGCGGTACGGTCATCACCCAGCCGGAGGCCGGGACGTACAAGGCCTTCACGGCGATCTGCACCCACCAGCAGTGCGTGGTGACTGACGTGGCGAACAACAACATCAACTGCAAATGCCATGGCAGTACCTTCTCGGCCGCCGACGGGAGCGTCACGAACCCGCCCGCGAACGCGCCGCTGAAGGAGAAGAAGCTGCGCGTCGACGGCGACGACATCTACCTGACGACGTGACCGGAGTCGGGGGCTGGTCACCGCGACCGGCCCCCGATTTTGTCGTACCCCCCGGATAGTCTCGAAGCGTGCCTGACCCGTCCACGTATAGACCAGCACCGGGGACCATTCCGGACACCCCGGGTGTCTACCGTTTCTACGACCCCTCCGGCCGGGTCATCTACGTGGGCAAGGCCAAGAGCCTCCGGCAACGGCTCAGCAGCTACTTCGCCGACCTCTGGACGCTGCACTCGCGCACCCAGCAGATGGTCACGACGGCGGCGCGGGTCGACTGGGTCACCGTCGGCACCGAGGTCGAGGCGCTCCAGCTGGAGTACAACTGGATCAAGGCCTACGACCCGCGGTTCAACGTCCGGTACCGCGACGACAAGAGCTACCCCTACCTCGCCGTCACGCTCGACGAGGGCTATCCCCGGCTGCAGGTCATGCGCGGCGCGAAGCGCAAGGGCGTGCGGTATTTCGGGCCGTATGCGCACGCGTGGGCCATCCGCGAGGTGCTCGACCTGCTGCTGCGCGTCTTCCCGGCCCGCACGTGCTCGTCCGGTGTCTTCAAGCGCGCGGGGCAGATCGGGCGGCCGTGCCTGCTGGGGTACATCGGGAAGTGCTCGGCACCGTGCGTCGACCGGGTCAGCGAGGACGAGCACCGCCAGATCGTCGAGGCCTTCTGCGACTTCATGGCCGGCAAGACCGACGTGATGGTCAAGCAGCTCGAGCGGGAGATGTACCAGGCCTCGGACGAGCTGGACTTCGAGCGCGCGGCGCGGCTGCGCGACGATCTCGGGGCGCTGCGGCGGGCCATGGAGAAGCAGGCGGTGGTGCTTGGCGACGGTACCGATGCCGATGTCGTCGCGTTCGCCGACGACCCGCTCGAGGCGGCAGTGCAGGTCTTCCATGTGCGCGGCGGGCGGGTGCGCGGCCAGCGCGGGTGGATCGTGGAGAAGACCGAGGACCTGACCCCGGGCGACCTGGTGCACCACTTCTGCACGCAGATCTACGGCAGCGAGGCCGGGGCCGAGGCCGCCGACCTGCCGCGCGAGCTGCTGGTGCCGGAGCTGCCGGCCGACGTCGACGCGCTCGCCGACTGGCTCACCCGGCTGCGCGGGAGCCGGGTGTCGATCCGGGTGCCGCAGCGCGGCGACAAGAAGGCGCTCGCCGAGACCGTCGCGCGCAACGCCGAGCAGGCGCTCATGCAGCACAAGCTGCGCCGCGCCGGCGACCTGAGCACGCGCAGCAAGGCGCTCGAGGAGATCGCCGAGGCGCTCACGATGGCCACCGCGCCGCTGCGCATCGAGTGCTACGACATCTCGCAGATCCAGGGCACCGACGTGGTCGCCAGCATGGTGGTCTTCGAGGACGGGTTGTCGCGCAAGAGCGAGTACCGGCGCTTCGCGATAAACGGCGCGACCGACGACGTGTCGGCGATCTCGGAGGTGCTGCGGCGGCGGTTCGCGCGCTACCTCGACGCCAAGATCGAGATCGACGAGGCCGCCGAGACCGACCCCTCCCGCCCCGGCATCGACCCGACGACCGGGCGCCCGCGCAAGTTCGCCTACCCGCCGCAGCTCGTGGTCGTCGACGGCGGCCAGCCGCAGGTCAACGCGGCCGCGCAGGTGCTGCTCGACCTGGGCATCGACGACATCACGATCTGCGGGCTCGCCAAGCGCCTCGAGGAGGTGTGGCTGCCGGACGACGAGTTCCCGGTGATCCTGCCGCGGGCTTCCGAGGGGTTGTACCTCCTGCAGCGCGTCCGCGACGAGGCGCACCGGTTCGCCATCACGTACCACCGGCAGAAACGCTCGAAGCGCATGACGGCCTCGGCGCTCGACTCGGTGCCCGGCCTCGGGGAGATCCGCCGCAAGGCGCTGCTGCGGCACTTCGGGTCGCTCAAACGGCTGAAGGCCGCGAGCCTGGAGGAGATCGCGGAGGTCCCGGGCATCGGCCGGCGTACGGCGGAGGCGATCCAGACGGCGCTGAACGGCGATCCGCTGGCGTCGGCGCGTCCGCCCGCGGATGCCGTGTTGTCGGCTCCGGATGCTTCGGAGGACCTGCAGGCTTCGGAGGATCTGCAGGCTTCGGAGGATCTGCAGGCTTCGGAGGATCTGGGGGCTTCGGAGGGGCCGGACGATCTGGATGCTTCGGACGGCCTGGCGACGTCGGGCGGCTCGGCGGATCCGGAGGTCTCGGGCGCCGATGGGCCGGACGGAGCGGCTCATTCGGCCGTTTCGGATGCCGAGGGGCGGCCTGGCGGGTCGGCGCATCCGGGCGTTTCGGACTCGGGCGGGCGGCTTGGCGGGTCGGCTCATTCGGACGGTTCGGAATCGAACGGGTCGGGTTATTCGGATGTTTCGGACTCGGGTGGGCCGGCGCATCCGGGTGCTTCGGGCTCCGGCGGACCCGAGCGGCCCCGTGTCGACGTCTCGCACGTGGGCGAGGACCTCGATGTGTCGGTCGAGGGCGCCGCGGTGGCCCCGACGGGCGTCCGGCCGACACGAACGGGGGACACGCCCGAGGTGGAGGAGGGGTCTGGCGACACGCCCGAACGCGGGTCAGGAACCGGGGCAAGCTGGGGCGGAGCGGAAATCGAGGTGCCGCTGAGAGATACCGCGAACTAGTGCAAACTGACCGACCGTCCGATGCGGCGCGCCGTACGACATAAACTCTTCGACGTGTCGAGACAAGGCGACGTGCCGAGAGACGCCACCGCGCCGGACAGTGGCGATGAACCGCCCGCCACCACCGCCGTCGACTTCGCGGAGGGTGTGTTCGCCGGTGCGGAGCGTGCTGTGGTGGAGGGCTTCGGCGTCGGGGAGGTGGACCCGGACGAGGGGGTCCTGCCCGGGCGCAACACGACCGACCTGGTGATCGTGACCGGGGTGTCCGGCGGCGGGCGCAGCACCGTGGCGCGGGCGCTGGAGAACGTCGGGTACTACGTCGTGGACAACCTGCCGCAGGCGCTGCTGCTCGACATGGCCGAGCTAGCGCACGCGGCACAGGGGGCGGTGCGGCGCACGGCGATGGTGCTGGACGTACGCAGTCACGCCTTCTCCACCGACCTGCCCGGGGCGATGAAGTCGCTGCGGGAGCGGGGCTTCAACCCGCGGATGGTGTTCGTCGACGCCGACGACGAGGTGCTGATCCGGCGCTTCGAGAGCGTGCGGCGCTCGCACCCGCTGCAGGGCGCCGGGCGGCTCTCCGACGGCATCGCGGCCGAGCGGAAGCTGCTGCAGGAGGCGCGCGAGCAGGCCGACGTCCTGATCGACACGAGCCACCTCAACGTGAATCAGCTGCGCGGGCGCGTGGAGGAGATGTTCGGCGAGGAGGACACGACCCAGATCCGGGTCACCGTGCTCTCCTTCGGCTTCAAGTACGGCCTGCCGCCCGACGCCGACTTCGTGCTCGACGCGCGGTTCCTGCCCAACCCGTACTGGGTCGCCGAGCTGCGCGAGCACACCGGGCGGGAGACGGAAGTCAGCCGGTACGTGCTGGGGCAGCGCGGGGCGATCACGTTCGTGGAGACGTACGCGCGCCTGATCAACGCGACCGCGCCGGGCTTCGAGCGCGAGGGCAAGCGGTACCTCACGATCGCCGTCGGCTGCACGGGCGGCAAGCACCGCAGCGTGGCGATCGCCGAGGAGCTCGCCCGGCGGCTGCGCGAGATGCGGCTCTCGGCCTCGCCGCAGCACCGCGACCTGGGACGCGAATGACGAGCCGACCCACGGACGAGCTCGGAGCCGCACGAACCCCGGCCGCGAGCAACCCCGCGCCCCCGGCCGACCCGACGCCCTCGAAGCGCAGCCCGTCCGCAGTTGACGCGGCCGGCGCGGCGCTGCCGAGTGCCAGTCCGTCGGCCGGCGCGGCCCTGCCGAGTGCCAGTCCGTCGGCCGGCGCGGCCCTGCCGAGTGCCAGTTCGTCGGCCGGCGCGGCGCCGTCGGACGGGCGCACACGGACCCGGGCCGTCGCGGCGAGCGACTTCGGCCGTGGCCGGGTGGAAGTGCGCGTGCCGGATGCCGTTGCCGCCGAGCCGGCCCCCGACACCGAGCGCGCGGGCGCGCCCGTTCGAGTCGTGGCGTTCGGCGGCGGCCACGGGCTGTCCGCGACCCTGCGGGCCCTGCGCGTGGTACAGCGCGGGCGTCCGCTCGAAATCACCGCCGTCGTGACCGTCGCCGACGACGGCGGGTCCAGCGGGCGGCTCCGGCAGACGCGGGACATCCTGCCGCCCGGGGACCTGCGCCAGGCGCTCGCGGCGCTCGCCGACGAGACGGCGACCGCGGACCTGTTCCAGCACCGGTTCACCGGCGACGACGACATCGCCGGGCACCCCGTCGGCAACCTGGTCCTGGTCGCGCTCATGGAGCAGGCCGGCGACCCGGTGGCCGCGCTCGACCGGGCGGCCGCGATGCTGCGCTGCCGCGGCCGGGTGCTGCCCATGTCGCGCGATCCGCTGCACATCGAGGCGGATCTTTCGGAGGGTGGCGAGGTCGTCACCGTACGCGGGCAGCACGAGGTCGCGGTCACCGCCAAGACCATCGACCGCGTGCGGCTGACGCCGGCGGCGCCCGAGGCATGTGCGGAGGCGGTACGGGCGGTACGCGAGGCCGACTGGCTGCTGTTCGGGCCCGGCTCGTGGTTCACCAGCGTGATTCCGCACCTGCTGGTGCCCGGGCTGGCCGACGCCATTCGCGAGAGCCCGGCCCGGCGGCTGGTCACGCTCAACCTGGCCGCCGACAGCGAGACCGCGGGGCTGACCCTGCCGGAACACCTGGCCGCCCTGCCTCGTTATCTACCTGGATTGCACGTCGATGTAGTTCTTGCCGACGGGAAAGCCGTAGGCGACCCCGAACCGGTCCATCGTGCGGCAGAATCGCTTGGTGCGCGGCTGGTGCTGGCCCCGGTCGCCGTCGTCGACGGCGCACCCCGGCACGACCCGCAGGCGCTGGCGGCGGCCCTTGAGCCATTGCTGCGCGTCGACCCCGCCACCGCGACAGGTGCGGGCCGACCGAGCGACGCGAGTCGTTCGACCAGGGCCGGAACGGGCAGGACCGAAGCGAGCGGTTCGAGCCGCGGCAGCGGTGCGAACAAAAACGACCGCGGCGACGGTACGAGCACGAGCGGCGCGGAGGCGCGCGCGAGCACGGGTGCGGGGGGTGCCGGTGCGCCGGGCGGTGTAAGCCGTTCGGGTGGCGGTACGAGGGGCGACAACGGCTCGCGGGCCCACGCCGGCAACGGTGGACGGGCGCGAGCCGGTACGGACGACGACATGACTGCGAACACGAAATCCGCGAGGTGACGACAGAATGGCGATGACCGCTGCGGTCAAGGACGAGCTCAGCCGGGTGGACGTGGCCAAGCCCTGCTGCCGGCGAGCCGAGATGGCCGCGCTGTTGCGCTTCGCGGGCGGGCTCCACATCGTCTCCGGCCGGGTGGTCGTCGAGGCCGAGCTCGACACCAACGCGGCCGCGCGCCGGCTGCGGCGCGAGGTGTCGGAGGTGTACGGGTACGGCAGCGAGATCCACGTCCTCGCGTCCGGCGGCCTGCGCAAGGCCAGCCACTTCATCGTGCGCGTGGTCAAGGACGGCGAGGCCCTCGCCCGGCAGACCGGGCTGCTCGACGTGCGGGGACGTCCCGTGCGCGGGCTCCCGCCGCACGTCGTGTCGGCGAACATGTGCTGCGCGGTCGCCGCGTGGCGGGGTGCGTTCCTCGCACACGGCTCGCTGACCGAGCCCGGGCGCAGCTGTGCGCTGGAGATCACGTGCCCGGGGCCCGAGGCGGCGCTCGCGCTCGTCGGGGCGGCCCGGCGGATCGGGATCACCGCCAAGGCGCGCGAGGTGCGCGGGGTCGACCGGGTCGTGGTCAAGGACGGCGACGCGATCGCCGCGCTGCTCACCCGCATCGGGGCGCACCAGAGCGTGCTGACCTGGGAGGAGCGCCGGGTGCGGCGCGAGGTCCGGGCCACCGCCAACCGGCTGGCCAACTTCGACGACGCCAACCTGCGCCGCTCGGCGCGGGCCGCGGTCGCCGCCGCGGCGCGGGTCGCCCGGGCGATGGAGATCCTCGCGGAGAACGCGCCGGAGCATCTTTTCAGCGCCGGTACCCTGCGGCTGGAGCACCGGCAGGCCTCGCTGGAGGAGCTCGGCGCCCTCGCCGATCCGCCGCTGACCAAGGACGCCATCGCCGGCCGCATAAGGCGCCTGCTGGCCCTGGCCGACAAGCGGGCCCGTGACCTGGGCATTCCCGACACCGAGTCCGCGGTGACCCCGGAGATGCTGGTCGGCTGACCGCGGAATCCGATATAGGCCCTGTCGGGGTATAAATCCGATAAGTCGCGGCGCGGAGCGCCCGACTTATCGGGCGTGAGTGGTGTGTGCGCACTCAAAGCCGCGCGGAGCGTGCCTGCGACGGACCGGTGCCCCGGTATCGTGCCGCCCCCGGCCGCGCCGCCGTACTCTCGAACGTGGGCTCCGACACCCCCGCGGGGTCGTGACCGGTTCGAGACGATAGGGTTTCCCGTGTTCGGCGATGAGGCCGACTCGGGTCGCTCCTCGCTGTTCGATCGCCGCCGCAGCACGCGGCCGGGCTACGCACCAACGGGTGGGTCCGGACCGGCGGGACCAGGGTGGGCGAGCCAATAACACTCATCTGGCGCACGGCATCGGCAATCCAACGCGGCCGGAGCGCGAAGAGACGAGGAGATGTGTCGAAGTGACCATCCGGGTTGGCATCAACGGCTTCGGCCGTATCGGCCGCAACTTCTTCCGTGCGGCCCTGGCGAAGGGCGCCGACATCGAGATTGTCGGTGTGAACGACCTGACCGACAACGCGACGCTGGCGCACCTGCTGAAGTACGACAGCATCCTCGGCCGGCTGGGCGAGGAGATCAAGGCGACCTCGGACGAGATCACCGTCGCGGGCAAGACCTTCAAGGCTCTCGCCGAGCGTGACCCGTCGAAGCTGCCCTGGGGCGACCTGGGCGCGGACGTCGTCATCGAGTCGACCGGCATCTTCACCGACGCGGAGAAGGCCAAGGTCCACGTCGCGGGCGGCGCCAAGAAGGTCATCATCTCGGCCCCGGCCAAGAACGAGGACCTGACGATCGTGTTCGGCGTCAACGAGAACCAGTACGACCCGGCGAAGCACACGATCATCTCCAACGCGTCGTGCACCACGAACTGCCTCGCGCCGATGGCGAAGGTCATCAACGACACGTTCGGCATCGAGCGTGGCCTCATGACCACGATCCACGCGTACACGCAGGACCAGAACCTGCAGGACGGCCCGCACAAGGACCTGCGTCGCGCCCGCGCCGCGGCCCTGAACATCGTGCCGACCTCGACCGGCGCCGCCAAGGCGATCAGCCTGGTCATCCCCGAGCTCAAGGGCAAGCTCGACGGGTACGCGCTGCGGGTGCCGATCCCGACCGGCTCGGCGACCGACCTCACGGTCACCGTCGGCCGCGACACCAGCGTCGAGGAGGTCAACGCCGCGCTGAAGGCCGCCTCCGAGGGCGCGCTGGCCGGCATCCTGACCTACACCGAGGACCCGATCGTCTCCAGCGACATCGTGACCGACCCGGCGTCGTGCATCTTCGACGCGGGCCTGACCAAGGTCATCGGCAACCAGGTCAAGGTCGTCGGCTGGTACGACAACGAGTGGGGCTACAGCAACCGCCTCGTCGACGCCGTCACCCTGGTCGGCACCGGCCTGTGAAGACGCTCGACGACCTCCTGAGCGAGGGCGTCGCCGGTCGGCGCGTGCTGGTGCGCGCCGACCTGAACGTCCCGCTGGACGGCGACCGGATCACCGACGACGGCCGCATCCGCGCCGTCCTGCCGACCCTCAACGCCCTGCGTGAGGCCGGCGCGGCGAAGGTCACCGTCATGTCGCACCTGGGCCGCCCGAAGGGTGCGCCCGACCCGAAGTACACCCTGGCGCCCGTCGCCGCCCGCCTGGGCGAGCTGCTGGGCGTCGAGGTTGCCTTCCAGACGGACGGCGACGTCGTACTGCTGGAGAACCTCCGCTTCAACCCGGGGGAGACCAGCAAGGACGAGTCCGAGCGCAAGGCGTTCGCGCAGGAGCTGGCCGCGCACGGCGACGTCTACGTCGACGACGCGTTCGGCGCCGTGCACCGCAAGCACGCCAGCGTGTACGACGTGCCCGCGCTGCTGCCGCACTACAGCGGGTACCTGGTCGCCAAGGAGCTCGAGGTCCTCTCGAAGCTGACCGGCGAGGCCGAGCGGCCGTACGTCGTCGTGCTCGGCGGCTCCAAGGTCTCGGACAAGCTCGCCGTCATCGAGGCGCTGCTGCCCAAGGTCGACAAGCTGCTCATCGGCGGCGGCATGTGCTTCACCTTCCTCAAGGCCCAGGGCCACGAGGTCGGCAAGAGCCTGCTGCAGGACGAGATGGTCGACACCTGCCGCGACCTGCTCGAGCGCGGCGGCGACAAGATCGTGCTGCCGTCCGACGTCGTGACCGCGGACAAGTTCGCGGCCGACGCGGCGACGCAGACCGTGGGCGCGGACGCGATCCCGGCCGAGGAGCTCGGCCTGGACATCGGCCCGGAGTCGGTGGCGGCCTTCGCGGCGGCCCTCGACGGTGCGAAGACGGTCTTCTGGAACGGCCCGATGGGCGTGTTCGAGCTGGCCCCCTTCGCCGCCGGTACCCGGGGCGTCGCCGAGGCGATCACCAAGGTCGACGGCTTCACCGTCGTCGGCGGCGGCGACTCGGCCGCGGCCGTGCGCGCGCTGGGCATCCCGGAGGACGGCTTCAGCCACATCTCCACCGGCGGCGGCGCCTCCCTCGAGTTCCTCGAGGGCAAGGCCCTGCCCGGCATCACGGCACTGGGGGCCTGAGTCATGGCTGAGGTCACCGGACGCCGCCCGCTCATGGCGGGCAACTGGAAGATGAACCTGAACCACCTCGAGGCCATCGCGCTGGTCCAGAAGCTGGCCTTCACGCTCAACGAGAAGCAGCTCAACGACGTCGAGGCGGTCGTCCTTCCGCCGTTCGTGGACATCCGCAGCGTCCAGACGCTGGTCGACGGCGACAAGCTGCAGATCGGCTACGGCGCGCAGGACATCTCCGCGCACACCTCGGGCGCCTACACGGGCGAGATCTCCGGGGCCATGCTGGCCAAGCTCGGCTGCCAGTACGTGGTCGTCGGGCACTCCGAGCGGCGGCAGTACCACCGCGAGGACGACGCCCTGGTCAACGCCAAGGTGAAGGCGGCGCTGGCCAACGGCATCGCGCCGATCCTGTGCGTGGGCGAGGGCCTGGAGATCCGCGAGTCGGGCGAGCACGTGGGGTACACCCTCGCGCAGCTCGACGCCGGCCTCGAGAAGATCAAGACCGACGAGGTCGAGAAGATCGTCGTCGCGTACGAGCCGGTCTGGGCGATCGGCACCGGCAAGGTGGCGACGCCGCAGGACGCGCAGGAGGTCATCGGGGCGATCCGCACCCGCCTGGCCGAGAAGTACACGGGCGGCACGGCCGACCGGGTGCGCATCCTCTACGGCGGCTCGGTCAAGCACGACAACATCGCGGCGATCATCGAGCAGCCCGACATCGACGGCGCTCTCGTCGGCGGCGCGAGCATCGACGCCGAGGGTTTTGCGAGGATTGTCCGCCTCGGAAAGTAACAAAAACAGCACCCAGCGTCGCGCGGTCCACCAGGGCCGCGCGACGTTTTGCTGCCGGCTCAATGACGCCTAAAGTGGCTCCGTCCACCACCCCTTGACCTGGCGTCAAGCCACCGGGCCAGGGCGCATCCCGCCACGAACGGGTGAGCCCGGATCCGCGCGGCGCGCCGCGAAGGACCAGCATGCGCCGTCGTCGTACCACCATTGCGACAATCGCCGGATTAGCGCTGCTGGCTACCGCCGGGTGCAGCGACGCCGACGCCAAGAACGGGCCCAAGCCGCCGCGGACCGGCGGCACCGTGCACGTGGTGGTGAGCGCCAAGCCGGCCCACCTCGACCCGCAGCGGGTCGCCACGGCCACCGAGGCCAACGTCAGCCGCCTGATCACCCGGACGCTCACGACCTTCCGGTCGGAGCCGGGCGCGGCCTCCAGCGAGATCGTGGGCGACCTCGCCACCGACGCCGGCCGCCCGAGCGAGGGCAACCGGGTCTGGGACTTCCAGCTCAAGGAGGACGTCCGCTGGGAGGACGGCACCCCGATCACCTGCCCCGACGTCAAGTACGGCGTCGAGCGCAGCTTCTCCGGGCTGTTCTCCGTCGCCCAGCCGTACGCCAAGACCTACCTCGCCGACGCGGACGACTACGCGGGCCCGTTCGTCGGCGGCAACAACGGCGGCAAGGGCCTCACGTCCGTGCAGTGCGTCGACAACCGCAACATCCGCTTCACGCTCAACCAGCCGATCGGCGACTTCGGGTACACCGTCGCCATGTCGGTCTTCGCCCCGGTCCCGGCCAAGCAGGACACCAAGGCCGACTACGACAAGCACCCGGTCTCCTCCGGGCCGTACAAGCTGCAGGAGGTCACCGACCAGCAGCTCGTCTACGTGCGCAACCCGTACTGGGACCGCAAGACCGACGGCGTGCGCAAGGCCTACCCGGACAAGATCGTCGTCGCGGCCAACGGCGACCTGCCGACGGTCACCTCGAACCTGATCACCAGCGACGGCGACAACGCCGACACCATCGACCTGGACAAGAACGTCGCGCCGAACTTCGTGCAGCAGGTCATCAACGACCCCGACCTGTCGGCGCGGGCGGTCCAGGGCAGCTACGGCGGGATCCGGTACCTCGCGATCAACAGCCGCCGCATCCCGAGCCTCGCCTGCCGTCAGGCGCTGGTGTACGCGTTCGACAAGCGCAAGTTCCGCGCCGCGGCCGGCGGATCGGTCTACGGCGACTACGCGACGACGATGATCGCGCCGCAGCTGAAGGCCCACAAGGACTTCGACGTGTACGACAGCGCCAACAACGTCGAGGGCAAGCCGGACGTGGCCCTGAAGCTGATCGAGCAGCAGCAGAAGAGCGGCAAGCCGTGCGCGAACACGCTGACGCTGTCCATCCCCGACCAGAAGGACATAAGGCGGCTGGCGACGACGGTCGTGGAGACGTACCAGCAGATCGGCATCCAGATCAAGATCAACGGGATCGACCCCGAGACGTACTTCGACGTCATCGGCAACCCCGCGAACACCAACGACCTGCTGTGGGCCGGCTGGATCCCGGACTGGGCGAACGGCTCGGCGGTCATCCCGCCGCTCTTCGACGGCCGGTTGATCCCGACCAAGGCCAACGCCACCAACAACCAGAACTACGGCCTGCTCAACGATGCCGGCGTCAACGACCAGATCTCCGCGGCGCTCGCCGAGTCGGTACCCGACCGGCAGTACAAACTCTGGGGTGAACTGGACCAGAAGATCGCCGAGCAGGCGGTGACGATCCCGATCGTCTACATGAAGGCGCTGCGCATGGCGGGCACCAACATCCGCGGCGGCTTCATCCATCCGCAGTTCGGCCAGCCCGACCTGTGCGCGATCGGACTCGCCTAGTAAGCTGACACCCGCTCTGCCCGGACCGTGCCCTGACCGCCCTGTTGAGAGGACGACCGCGCCATGACGGCGTTCGCCTACACCCTGATCGTGCTGCTGGTCATCACCAGCGTGCTGCTGACCATGCTCGTGCTGCTGCACCGCGGCAAGGGCGGCGGCATGTCCAGCATGTTCGGCGGCGGCGTGTCCTCCAGCCTGGCCGGCTCCTCGGTCGCCGAGAAGAACCTGGACCGGTACACCCTGCTGGTCGGCATCATCTGGTTCGCCTGCATCGTGGGCCTCGGCCTGTGGCTGAAAATCGTGCAGAACGGCGGTGCCTGAGCCCTCGGCCGGCAGGCGTTAGACTCAGCGCGCGGTCCCGTCCAACTTGCGGGCCGCGCGCAGGTGTTTACGCCCACACTCCTGCACTCCGTAAGACGTCGTACCCTCCCGACGAACAGGAGCAAGCAGCCGTGGCAACTGGCAATGCCATCCGCGGAACACGAGTCGGCTCCGGCCCGGTGCGCTGGGCCGAGCGCGGTGAACAGGCCGCCCGGCGCAGTGTCGCCTACTGGTGCTCCAACGGGCACCTGACCGAGCCGGCGTTCGCCGCCGAGATCGAGCCCCCGGACACCTGGGACTGCCCCCGATGCGGCCTCCCGGCCGGCCAGAACGAGCAGGCACCCCCGGAGCGTCCGCGGCCCGAGCCGTACAAGACCCACCTGGCCTACGTGAAGGAGCGGCGCAGCGACGCCGACGGCGAGGCCATTCTCCAGGAGGCGCTGGCCCGCCTCCGCCAACGCACAGGTCGATGATGAGCGAAGGGCGCCGGTGAAAACCGGCGCCCTCGCTTTCACACCAGACTGCGGAACTTCGGTGGCAGTTCATGGGCCGCGGCCGAGTCGAGCAGCCACAGGGTGAGCTCCCGCCCGTGTACCCCGGCCGCCGGAATCTGGCGCGGCCCGGCGTCCGCGAGGGCCAGGCCCACCGCCTTCGCCTTGCCATCGCCCGCGGCGATCAGCCACACCTCGTCGGCCGTGTTGATCGCCGGCAGGGTCAGCGTGGTGCGCACCGGCGGCGGCTTCGGGCTGCCCCGCACCGCCGAGACCGGCCGCGACTCCAGCGTCACCGGGTGCTCCGGGAACACCGAGGCGACGTGGCCGTCCTCGCCGACGCCGAGCAGCACCACGTCGAAGTGCGGCAGCTCGGCGTGGCCGGGGCGGGCCGCCTGGACCAGCTCGTCGGCGTAGCGGGCGGCGGCCGCCTCGGCGTCGTCGCCGTCCGGGCCGTCGGAGGCCGGCATCGGGTGCACCCGGGCCGGGTCGACCTTCAGCGTGTCGAGCAGGGCCGCGCGGGCCTGGGTCTCGTTGCGCTCCGGGTCGCCGGCCGGCAGGAACCGCTCGTCGCCCCACCACAGGTTGACCCGCGCCCAGTCGACCGCGTCGCGGGCCGGGCTGTCGCGGATCGCCTGGTAGATCTGCGCGGCGATCCGCCCGCCGGTCAGCGCGACCGTGGCCTCGCCCCGCGCCGCCTGGGCGTCGGTGAGCCGGACGATGAGCCGGGCCGCGGCCGCCTCGGCCAGCAGCCGGGGCTCGGTGTGGACGACAACCTTGCTCTGGGTCATGAAGGCACGGCCTCCTGCAGCGGTGCCGTGGCGGCCGCCTCCGGCTTCTCGGCCAGGGCCGGGTCCTTCCAGATGTGCACGCGGGGCGCGCCGCGCTCGTCGAGGCGGCGCTTGCCCGTGCCGGCGGCCAGCGCGGCCGCGTAGGGCTGGTCGGGGTCGAGCCGGCGCAGCTCCTCGGCGAGCTCGTCGCCGAGCGGGCGGCGGCTCAGCGGGAGGATGCGGTCCGGCTGGCCGGTGCGCTCCAGCGTGGCGACGCCCGCGTTGAGGTCGCGGATCAGGTTCATGGAGTCGCCGTTCTCGAGCTCCATGTTGACCGCCTCCATGATCTTGCCGGAGCCGGTGCGGCGGGTCGGGTGCACGCCGAGGCGGGCCTCCAGCCAGCCGCCGAGCAGCAGCGCGGTCGGGTCGTGCTCGGGCCCCACGATCTCGGCCGAGCGCACGCCTATGCGGCTGGCGTCGAACGCCCCGGCCAGCAGGGTGCGCCACGGGGTGATCCGCGACCAGGCCAGGTCGGTGTCGCCGGGCACGTAGTCGTCGGAGCGCACCCGCAGCGCGGCGACCGGGTCGTCGGCCTGGGCGCTGTCGGTGATGCGGCGGTCGGCGACCACGCCCAGCGGGTCGTACGCGATCCGCTCCGGCGGCGAGCACTGCCACCACGTCACCACCGGCACGTCCGGGGCGAGCAGCGGCATGACGACCGACTCGGCGTGCAGCGCCAGCCGGCCCTGCATGCGCATCACGACCGCCTCGCACGGGCCGAGCCGCCCGCCGACGACGATCTCGGCGTCGAGCCGTGACCGCTGCTGGGTGACGTCCGCGCGCACGATGATGAGCAGGCGGCACGGGTGCGCGGAGGCGGCGATGGTGGCCGCCGCCTCGGCCTCGCGGACCTGCCGCTCGTCGACCACGGCGATCAGGGTCAGCGCCAGGCCGCTGGTCAGCCCGCCGGCGCTGCGCCGCTCGTTGGCCAGGGCCTTGACCACCTCGATGCCGGTGGTGTCCCACAAACCGATCATGTCCATGTCTCCCTTTCGGCCCCGGTCAGGCCCGGCGCCAGGCGCGGCCCTCGCGGGCCAGCATCTCGTCGGCGGCCCGGGGTCCCCACTCGCCCGCGCGGTACGGCTCGGGCGTGGAACCCGCCCAGGCCGCCTCGAGCGGGTCGATCACGTTCCAGCTCGCCTCGACCTCGGCCGAGTCGGGGAACAGCGTCTTGTCGCCGATGAGCACGTCGAGGATGAGCCGCTCGTAGGCCTCGGGGCTCGCGTCGGTGAACGCCTCGCCGTACTGGAAGTCCATCGCGATGTCGCGGACCTCCATGGTCGTGCCGGGCACCTTCGAGCCGAACTTCAGCATCACGCCCTCGTCCGGCTGGACCCGGATGACGAGCTGGTTGTGGCCGAGCATCTCCACGTCCGCGTCGGCGAACGGCAGGTGCGGGGCCTTCTTGAACAGCACGGCCAGCTCGGTGACCCGCCGCGGGAGGCGCTTGCCGGCCCGGATGTAGAACGGCACCCCGGCCCACCGGCGGTTCTGGATGCCCAGCCGGGTGGCCACGTAGGTCTCCGTCTTGGAGTCCGATGGCACGTCCTTCTCCTCGAGGTACCCCGGGACGCGCTCCCCGGCGACCCAGCCGGTCAGGTACTGCCCCCGGACCGTGTTCGTGAACACGTCGGTCGGCACCTTGATGGCGTTGAGCACCTTGAGCTTCTCGGTGCGGATGGCGTCGGCGTCGAACGCGGTCGGCTCCTCCATCGCCATCAGCGCCAGCAGCTGCAGCAGGTGGTTCTGCAGCACGTCGCGGGCGGTGCCGACCTTGTCGTAGAAGCCGGCCCGGGTGCCGATGCCGACGTCCTCGGCCATGGTGATCTGCACCGAGTCGACGTAGTTGGAGTTCCACACCGGCTCGAAGAGGTTGTTGGCGAACCGCAGCGCCATGATGTTCTGGACGGTCTCCTTGCCCAGGTAGTGGTCGATGCGGAACACGTCCTGGGCGGTGAAGGCGTCGTCGACGAGGTCGTTGAGCTGCTTGGCCGAGACGAGGTCGTAGCCGAACGGCTTCTCCACCACGACCCGGCGCCAGCCGCCGGACTTCGCGTTGTCCGACATGCCGGTGCGCTCGAGCTGCTTGAGCACGACCGGGAAGGCCGAGGGCGGGATCGACAGGTAGAACGCCGCGTTGCCGGGGATGCCGGACTCGTCGTGCAGGTCGTTCAGCGTCTGCGCCAGGTGGTCGAAGGCCTGGTCGTCCTCGAACGAGCCGGGCACGAACTTGATGTTGCCGGCCAGCCGGGACCACACCTCCTCCCGCCAGGTGGTGCGGGCGCCGTTCTGGGCCGCCTTGCGGGCGAGGTCCTCGAAGTCGCCGTCGCCCCAGTCGCGCCGGGCGAAGCCCAGCACCGCGAAGCTGGGCGGCAGCAGACCCCGGTTGGCCAGGTCGTAGACGGCCGGGATGAGCTTCTTGCGGGCCAGGTCACCGGTGACGCCGAAGATGACCAGCGCACACGGCTCGGGAATCCGAGGCAGTCGCCGGTCCTGCGGGTCCCGCAGCGGATTGGTCATCAGTTCTCACCCTCCGAGGGCGGCCAACAGTTGTCCTACACCGGTTGCCCGGTCGGTCAGATGCAAACGCAGCCACGGCCCGGCAGCCGGGGCGGCGGCGGACGCGGCCTGGAGCTCGCCGAACGTGTACGGCCGGCCGGGCACCCGCACGTCGTGGTCCACCGCGCCGGTGATGAGCAGCGTGGCACCGGCGCCGGGGGCGGCGCGCGGTCCCCAGCCGAAGGTCACCGCCCGGGCCACCCGGCCGCCGAGGGCGTCGCGCACTCCGGCCGCCGCGGCGTCGCCGTCGGGGTCGAGGTGCGCCTCGATCGCCACCCGGCCGCCGGGCGCGACGGCCCGGGCAAGCTCGTCGATCGCCGCGATGAGCGTGGGGGCCGATGTCCGGCCGTACACCTCGATCGCCCCCTCGACGAGGGCGGGCGTCTCGGCGGGGACGCCGCTGTCGAGCCGGTGCAGCAGCGCGTCGTCGCCGGGAGCGGGGCTCGGCGCGGCCCCGGCCACGAGCGCGGCCTGCTCCCAGGCGAGCAGCTGCGCGCCGAGCGGGCCGTTGACGGACAGGTCGGGGGTGATGCCGCCGCCGGGCATGATCGCGCGGCCCAGGGCGCCGCCGACGGTCACGCCGAGGACGTCGGGGCCCTCGTGCCCCCAGGACGACGGGTTCTCCAGGGCGACGGTGACCAGGGCGGCGCCGAAGAGGCGCTCGATCCACGGGCCGAGGCCGTCGATGCCGGTGCCGTCGGGGGCGACGGCGAGCTTGTCCCGCCCCGCGCGCACGGCCGCGGCGATGGTCTCTCCGAGGGCGACGCCGGGGAGCACCGGCACCGCCGGCGGCTCGGCGGGGGCGCGCGGCACGGGGGCGGCGAACCCGGCGGGGGCCCGCGGCGGCGGAGGGGTCTGGAACGCGGCGGCCTCGGCGAGCAGCGCCGCGGTGTCCGCCCCGGCCAGGCCGGCGGGGACGAGGGTGTAGGCGCTCAGCGCGGAGGTGGTCGGCGCGGCGAGGAAGAGCGGCGCCCCCATCTCGCGCGCCACGGTCTGCAGACCGGAGCCGGGCGCGGTCACGACGACGAAACGCCGGCCCACATCGTGCAGGCCGGCGTCCTCGAACGCTTGCAGGAACGCCCGCCGATGGGCGTCGGTGACGACGGTCGGCGCCGGCACCGCCAGCACGACCACCGTCCGCTCCAGCCGGTCGGCCAGGGCCGCGTGCACCCGGTGCGGATCGGCGGTGTCGAGCACGGTCAGGTCGAGGCCGAGGGTGGCGGCGATCGCCTCGGCCCCGGCGCCGGGCCCGCAGAGCACGACCCGATCCAGCCCCCGCGCGCGGACCGCGGCGATCTGGCCGGTCAGCTCGGGGCCGGGAAGTAAGGGAAAGGGGGCGGGTGCGCCGGCCGGACGCGCAGTCGCGGCAGCGCCGAAGACCGTTAGTCCGGCCGCCGCCACGACGTCGTCGAGCAGATCAGACACCCGCCACCCCTTTGCATGCCCTCATCTTGGCGCCCGCGGATGGCGGGCGCGGCAAGAACGCGCGAACGTCAGGACGCGGTGTCCAGCGCCTTCTGCACGGTCTCGATCATTTCCTTGCCGCTGACGGTGAACTTCTCGACGCCCTCGCGCTCGAGCACCTCGACGACGTCGTTGTAGTCGATGCCCACCGCGGCCAGCCGGTCCATGACCTGCTGGGCCTCGTCGTAGCCGCCGGTGATCGCGTCGAGGCGCACCTCGCCGTGGTCCGCGAAGGCGTGGATCACGGCCTCCGGCATCGTGTTGACCGTGCCGGGGGCGACGAGCTCCTCGACGTAGACGACGTCGCGGTACTCCGGGTTCTTCGTCGACGTCGAGGCCCACAGCGGCCGCTGCGGCTGCGCGCCGGCGTTGGCCAGGGACTGCCAGCGCTCCGAGGAGAACAGCTGCTCGTAGAGCTTGTAGGCGAGCTTCGCGTTGGCGATGGCGGCCTTGCCCTTGAGCGCCTTGGCCTCGTCGGTGCCGATCTTGTCGAGGCGCTTGTCGTACTCGGTGTCGACCCGCGACACGAAGAACGACGCCACCGAACCGATCTTGGACAGGTCGTGGCCGTTCTCCTTGGCCTTCTCGAGGCCCTCGAAGAACGCGTTCATCACGGCCTCGTACCGCTCCAGGGAGAAGATCAGCGTCACGTTGACGCTGATGCCCTCCGCGAGCGTCGCGGTGATCGCCGGCAGGCCCTCCTTGGTCGCCGGGATCTTGATGAACAGGTTGTCGCGGTCGACCAGCCACCAGAGCGCCTTGGCCTCGGCCACGGTGCGGGCGGTGTCGGCGGCGAGGCCGGGGTCGACCTCGATCGACACGCGGCCGTCGACGCCCTTGCTGGCGTCGGCGGCGGGCTTCATCACGTCGCAGGCCCAGCGCACGTCGTACGTCATCATGGTGCGCATCGCCTCGTTGACGGCCGCGTCGCGCAGGGCCAGGTCCTTGACCTGGCCGGCGTAGTCCTCGGCGGCGCTGAGGGCCTTGGCGAAGATGGTGGGGTTGGTGGTCACCCCGACGACGTGCTGCTCGCGGCGGAGCTTGTCCAGCCCGCCGCTGCTCAGCCGCTGCCGGGAAAGGTCGTCAAGCCAGATCGCCACGCCAGCGGCGGCGAGCTCGGCCAGCCGATCGGAACTCATCGCGGTCTCCTTAGAACTTCAGTTGCCGGTGGTGCTGCCGGTGATCTCGCCGACCTTGGCGAGAGAGGCGTGCGCGGCCGCGACGACCTTGTCGACGGTGAAGCCGAACTGCTCGAACAGCACCGTGTAGGGGGCGCTCGCGCCGTAGTGCTCGATGCTGACGGGGACGCCGGCGTCGCCGAGGATCTTCTGCCAGGACATCGCAATGCCGGCCTCGACCGTCACGCGGGCCTTCACGCCCCGCGGGATCACCTGCTGCTGGTAGGCCGTGTCCTGCTCCTCGAACCACTCCTGGCACGGCATCGACACGACCCGGGTCGCGGTGCCCTCGGCCTCCAGGCGCTTCTGGGCCTCGACCGCGAGCTGCAGCTCCGAGCCGGTGGCGACGAGGATCACCTGGGGCTGGCCGTCGGAGGCGTCCTTGAGGATGTAGCCGCCCTTGGCCACGTTGTCGGCCGGCGCGTAGACGGTGCGGTCCAGGGTCGGCAGGTTCTGCCGGGTGAGCGCGAGCGCCACGGGCTGGTCCTTGCGCTCCAGCGCCGCCTTCCACGCCTGCGCGGTCTCGTTGGCGTCGCCGGGGCGGACCACCGCGAGGTTGGGGATCGCGCGCAGCGCCGAGAGGTGCTCGATCGGCTGGTGCGTCGGGCCGTCCTCGCCGAGGCCGATCGAGTCGTGCGTCCACACGTAGATCACCGGCTGGTGCATGAGCGCGGCCAGGCGCACCGCGGGGCGCATGTAGTCGGAGAAGACGAGGAACGTGCCGCCGTAGGGGCGGGTCGGGCCGTGCAGCTTGATGCCGTTGAGGATCGCGCCCATGCCGTGCTCGCGGATGCCGAAGTGCAGGGTGCGGCCGAACTCGTCGCCCGGGAACGCCTTCGTGGCGAACTCCGACGGCAGGAACGAGGGCTCGCCCTCCATCGTCGTGTTGTTGCTCTCCGCGAGGTCGGCCGAGCCGCCCCACAGCTCCGGGAGCACCGCGGCGAGCGCGCCGAGGGTGTCGCCGGAGGCCTTGCGGGTGGCCACGCCCTTCTCGCTGGCCGGGAACTCCGGCAGCGCCTTCTCCCAGCCGTCCGGCAGCGCGCCGGCGAGCAGGCGGTCGAGCAGCGCGGCCCGCTCGCCCGAGTCCTCGCGCCACTGGACGAGGCCCTTGTCCCACTCGGCGTGCAGCGTCTTGCCCCGCTCGATGGCGCCGCGGGTGTGCGCGAGGACCTCCTCGGTGACCTCGAACGTCAGCGCCGGGTCGAAGCCGAGGACCTCCTTGGTGGCCTTGACCTCGTCGGCGCCGAGGGCCGAGCCGTGGATCTTGCCGGTGTTCTGCTTCTTCGGGGCCGGCCAGCCGATGATGGTGCGCAGCGCGATGAACGACGGCTTGTCGGTCACGGCCTTGGCGGCCTGGATCGCGTCCCACAGCGCGTGGATGTCTTCGTGGTAGACCCCGTCGCCGGCGTCGTGGCCCTTGCGCCAGTCGACGACCTGCACGTGGAAGCCGTAGGCCTCGTAGCGCCTGGCCACGTCCTCGCTCTTGGCGACCTTGGTGTCGTCCTCGATCGAGATCTCGTTGTCGTCGTAGATGACCGTGAGGTTGCCCAGCTTCTGGTGCGCGGCGAGCGCGCTGACCTCGTGGCTGATGCCTTCCTCGATGTCGCCGTCGGAGCACATCACGTAGACGTCGTGGTCGAACAGGCTCTGGCCGGCCGCCGGCTCCGGGTCGAACAGGCCGCGCTCGCGGCGGGCCGCCATGGCGAAGCCGACCGCGTTGCCGATGCCCTGGCCCAGCGGGCCGGTGGTCGTCTCGACGCCGGCGGTGTGGCCGTGCTCGGGGTGGCCCGGGGTCAGCGAGCCCCACTGCCGCAGCGACTTCAGATCGTCGATGCTCAGCCCGTAGCCGGCCAGGTACAGCTGGATGTACAGCGTCAGGCTGGAGTGGCCGCAGGAGAGCACGAAGCGGTCGCGTCCGAGCCAGTTCGGATCGGTCGGATCGTGCTTCATCACCTTCTGGAAGAGAAGGTAGGCGGCCGGTGCCAGGCTCATCGCGGTGCCGGGGTGCCCGTTGCCGGCCTTCTCGACGGCGTCCATCGCCAGCACCCGGACCGTGTCGACGGCGCGCCGGTCGACGTCGGACCAGGAAAGCTCGGGACCCTTGACCTCTTCATCGCTCACGGCGGTGCTGCTCCTGTCGAAACGGCGAGGTGCGTACAGTCCTCGACGGGGGTTATTCAGGCTTCGAAGGGTTATCAGGTCGACCCTACCCACGTTCGGGTGGCCCCACGCGCAGTCGACCATGTTTCGGACATCGGCGACACTGCCTGCGGCAACCGTAGTCGATTGGCGCATCCGGCCTCAGGGTCCCGGAGAGCCGCTATGCGGGCAAACCTGGATCGGTTCAGCTCTGAGCGAAAACCCGCGCCGGTCCGGGGCCGTGCCGGACGGTCTCCCGGGGGCGCCGTCCGACCTGCCCTGATCCTGTTCTACGATGCGGGAGCCCGCTGATCTCGGCGGTGTCCCTCGCTCCGCCGCATGGCTTCGCCCCGGGAAGGTGGCAAACCAGACGTGACGCAAATCGTCGACCACGGTGTCGCTGACCAGCTCACGTCCGCCCCGGTCCGACCGACCTCGGCGGCCGCGCTGGCCCGGGTGCAGAAGGCCCAGAACCCCGGCTTCGGCGCGGTGCTCAAGGCCTATGTCTCGCTGACCAAGCCGCGCATCGTCGAGCTGCTGCTCGTCACGACCGTCCCGGTGATGTTCCTCGCGGACAAGGGCCTGCCCTCGCTGTGGCTGGTCCTCGTCGTGCTCGTCGGCGGCTCGCTCGCGGCCGGCGCCGCCAACGCGCTGAACTGCTACATCGACCGCGACATCGACCAGCTGATGAAGCGCACGTCGCGGCGGCCGCTGGCCACGCACACGGTCTCGCCGCGCAGCGCCCTGATCTTCGGTCTCACGCTCGCCGTCGTCTCGACGGTGCTGATGGCCACCTTCACCAACCTGCTCGCCACGCTGCTGACGGCCGGCGCGATCGCCTACTACGACCTCGTCTACACGATGTGGCTCAAGCGGACCACGCCGCAGAACACCGTCTGGGGCGGCGCGTGCGGCGCGGCGCCGGTGCTCATCGGCTGGGCCGCGGTCACCGGCGGGCTCTCGTGGACGGCCTGGGTGCTCTTCGCCGTCGTGTTCCTGTGGCAGCCGCCGCACTTCTACGCCCTGGCGATCAAGTTCAAGGCCGACTACGCCCGGGCCGGCATCCCGATGCTCCCCGTCGTGCGCAGCCTGCGCCGCGTCGGGCTGGAGACGGTCATCTACAGCTGGCTCACGGTCGGCGCCTCCATCGCGCTCTGGCCGATGGGGATGACGCCGCTGTACGGCGTGGTGGCGGTCGTCACCGGCGCGCTGCTGCTGGTCGAGGCCCACCGCCTGCACGGCCGCGCCCGGCGCGAGGAGCCGCTGAAGCCGATGCGGCTCTTCCACTGGTCGGTGACCTACCTGACGCTGCTGTTCGCCGCCGTCGCGGTCGACGTGTTCATCCAGTAACCCCGCAATTTTCAGGCCTCGCCGACGGCAATCGGGAATGGCCGCAACCCCCGGTGATATGGGGGCCTAAGCGAAAGTTAAGGCAGAAACGCCCGATTTTTTGGCACATCCGTTCAGGGGTCGCCCGGCGTGACCCATCTCTCGCTTTCGGTCGCACGGCGCCTCGAAAAAAATCCGGAAATTTACGGACATAGTCGGGCCAATCGATCGGTGTTGCCCTTAAACGCGTCAGTAAGAACGATCACAACGGGCCCCGAGTTCACCGGCGCGTCGCAATTCGTCCCTCTACTGTGGCCCTCATGGCAGATGGTTCCGATACGACGATGACCCTGAACCGCCCGGCCCCGGGCGGCCTGATCGCGGGCCTCAAGTCCTTCGCGGACGATCACGGGGGCGCGAAAGCGGTCATCGAGTACGTCGGCCGGCGCGGTGCTCGCATCGTGCTCGTCGGGGAGGACGGCGTCTGGGGCGACCAGTTCGCCGAGGGCACGGACATCGCACGCTCCGCCTGCACCCAGGCCGGCGTCACGATCGAGAACGCGTGGGAGCGCGAGCTACTCGAGCACATGCGGCCGAGCAACGACCTCTGGCGCTCCATGGGACGCCGCACGCTGTCCCGTTAGGACCCGAACCCGCCCGTCGCGGGTATCTTCGCTGCGTGAACCAAGATCGTTCCTTTGTCAACGCGACCCGGGCCGCCGCCCGGGTCGCTCTCGTTACCTGCGCCGACCTGCCGGAGCTCGACGACGACGACCGGGCCCTGATCCCGGCCCTCGCCGCGCAGGGCGTCACCGCCGAGCCGGTGGCGTGGGACGCCCCCGGCGTCGACTGGGCCGCCTACGACCTGGCCGTGGTGCGCAACACGTGGGACTACGCCAAGCGCCGCGCCGAGTTCGTGACCTGGGCCCGCTCGGTGCCGCGGCTGGCCAACCCGGCGAAGGTCATCGAGTGGAACACCGACAAGCGGTACCTGCGCGAGCTCGCCGCGGCCGGCATCCCGATCGTCCCCACCACCTGGGTCGAGCCCGGCGACGCGTTCGTGCCCGAGGGCTCCGGCGAGATCGTGATCAAGCCCGCGGTCAGCGCCGGCAGCATCGACACCGGGCGGTACGACCTGGCCACCCAGGCCGGGCTGGCCGTCGCGCAGGTCCGCGCGCTGCAGGCGGCCGGGCGGCTGGTGATGATCCAGCCGTACCTCGACGCCGTGGACACCGCGGGGGAGACGGCGCTGCTGTACGTCGACGGCGCGTTCAGCCACGCGATCCGCAAGGGTGCCATCCTCACCGGCCCGTACGTCGAGGGCGGCCTGCTGTACCAGAACGAGGACATCTCGGCGCGCACCCCGTCGGCGGCGGAGCGCGCGCTCGGCGACCGCGTGCTCGACGCGCTGCCGGTGCCGCCCGGCGACCTGCTGTACACCCGCGTGGATCTCCTGCCCACTCCGGACGGCCCGGTGGTCATCGAGGTCGAGCTGGCGGAGCCGTCGCTGTTCTTCGGCCATGCCGAGGGCTCGGCCGAGCGGTTCGCCGCGGCCGTGCGGCGCCGGGTCGCGCTCAGGTAGGCCGCGCCCGTGCCGATGTGACAGCGGTGACGTGACGCATCGGCGCGGGCCTGGCCCTCGTGCCCGGCCTGGCAGGCCGTGGCCGGCGGGGCCGGGTGCCATCGCGTCAGCGCGACCGTCACCAGGCTGAGCTCCCAGGTCGTGCTCAAGAAGTACGAGTCGCCGCCCCCTCGGAGCCGGAGGTGGCCCGCGGCAACGCGACAGTCATGCTGTAGGGCATGGGCACCCACCGCGCACCAGAGCTGACCGAGCCGAACCTGCTGACGTACCACGACGCCGCCACCGGCGAGCACACGGCGCTGAGCGCGACCGAGCTGGGCGGCTGCGCGGCCCAGGTCGCCGGCCTGCTGCGCGAGGGCTGCGGGATCGCCGAGGGCGGGCGGGCCGCGGTCATGCTCCCGCCGCACTGGCTCACCGCCGCGGTGCTCATGGGCGCCTGGTCCGCCGGGCTGCAACTGTCGCTGCAGGGCAAGGCGACCGGCGGCCTGCCGGTGCTCGAGCCGGGCGCGGACACGCCCTACGACGTGCTGTTCGTGGCCGGCGACCGGATCGGCTCGTGGCTTGAGCACGTGCCCGACGCCAAGCAGCGGTTCTCCGTGTTCGCCGAGGAGGCGCCGGAGGGGTACCGCGACCTCGAGGCCGCCCTCGACGAGTTCTCGCCGCACCTGCCCCCGCCGGCGCGCACCCGGGCCGGCGACGCCGCCACGCCGGACGGCACCAGCTACGGCGCGTGGGGCGCGATCGCCATCGAGATCGCCGGGCAGATCGGGCTGCGGGCGGGGGACCGGCTGCTCGTCGACGCGGCCGTGCACGAGCACCCGCTGAAATGGCTGCTCGCCCCGCTGTCCGCGGGCGCGTCGGTGGTGGTCGCGGCCAACGCCGGCCCGGAGGTGCTCGCCGCCCTGGCCGAGTCCGAGCGGGTGACCCACAAGCTGCAATGACAACCTTCTGGTTGTTAAAACACTCGGTTGTCGGTACCGTCGGGGCATGGTTGTCACCGACGAGCTGAGCCTCGTCTTCGCGGCGCTGGCCGACCCGACGCGCCGGGCCATCCTGGAGCGGCTGGCCGAGGGCGAGGCGACGGTCCACCAGCTGGCCGAACCCTTCGCGATGACCCAGCAGGCCGTTTCGAAGCACCTCAAGGTGCTGGAGAAGGCCCGGCTCATCTCGCGCACCCGCAGCGCCCAGGCCCGCCCCTGCGCGCTGGAGGGCGAGCGCCTGGCCGAGGCGGCCGGCTGGATCGAGCGGCACCGGGCCCTGTGGGCGGACCGCCACGACCGCCTCGCGTCCTACCTGGAGCAGCTGTGAGCGACCTGACGTTCAGCCGGGTCCACCGCGCCTCGCCGGAGCGGCTGTTCGACTGCATGACCCGGCCCGAGCACCTCACGCACTTCTGGGGCCCGACCGGCACCACCACGCCGCTGGACGGGATCGTCGTCGAGCTGCGGCCCGGCGGCCGGTTCGAGACGACCATGGTGGGCGGGGACGGCTCGGCGTACACCATGCGGGCCCGCTACGCCGAGATCGACCGCCCGCACCGGCTCGTCTGGATCGAGCCCGACGTCGAGGGCGGGATGCGCACCGAGATCACCTTCGCCGACCTCGGCGACGGGCGCACCGAGGTGACCACCCACCAGACAAACGTCCCCGAGGCCTATCTGAGCGCGCAGGCGCGGGCCGGCTTCAACACCAGCCTCGACCGCTTCGACGCCTACCTGGCGACCCTGTAGGAGGTTCCATGCCCACCGTCACGTCCGCCGACGGCACGCCGATCGGCTACGAGGCCACCGGCTCCGGCCCGGCCCTGGTGCTGGTCGACGGCGCCTGCTGCTTCCGCGCCTTCGGCCCGATGCGCCCCCTCGCGGCCCTGCTCCAGGAGCATTTCACGGTGTACTGCTACGACCGGCGCGGCCGCGGCGAGAGCGGCTCCGTCCCGCCCTACGCCGCGCCGCGCGAGACCGAGGACCTCCAGGCGGTCATCGCGGCCGCGGGCGGCTCGGCCGGCGTGTACACCATGTCCTCGGGCGGGGCGATCGGCCTCGCCGCCGCCGCGCTCGGCTCCGGGATCGAGGCGCTGGCCGTCTACGAGCCGCCGTACGTCGGGCCCGACCCCGCCTACACGTCTCGGCTGCACGAGCTGCTCGCCGCGGGCCGCCACGGCGACGCCGTCGAGCTGTTCCAGCGCCGGGTCGGGATGCCGCCGGAGGCGATCGCCGGGTTCCGGGCCTCGCCCGGGTTCGCGGTGCTGGAGGGCATCGCGCCGACCCTCGCCTACGACGACGCCGTGCTCGCGCCCGGGCACCTGCCGCCCGAGGTGGCGGCGGCGGTCGCCGTGCCCACGACCCTGGTGGCGGGCGGGGCGAGCCCCGCGTTCCTGCAGGAGGCGGCGCGGGCGACGGCGGCGGCGATCCCGGGCGCGCGGTTCGAGGTCCTGGAGGGCCAGACCCACGGCGTGGACCCGGCGGCCCTGGCGCCCCTGCTGGTCAAGCTGCTGCGCTGAGCCGGATCGGCGCGTCAGGTGAGCCGTTTGGCCGCGTCGTGCGGCAGGTCGGACTCGATCCGGGCCGCGGTCTCCAGCAGCGGGGGGACGAGGTCGCGGCGGACTTCGGCGGCGGTGCGCCGGCTCGCCGCGGTCGACAGGTTCACGGCCGCGATGACCCGCCCGGCGCGGTCGCGGATCGGCGCCGCGACCGAGCGCAGGCCCTCCTCGAGCTCCTGGTCGACCAGAGCCCAGCCCTGCTCCCGGGCGCGTCCGATCTCGGCCCGCAGCGCTTCCGGGCCGGTCACCGTGCGCGGGGTGAGCGCCGCCGGCTCGACGCCCGCCACGTACCGCTCCAGCTCCGCCGGCCCCAGCCCGGCGAGCAGGACGCGGCCCATCGACGTGGCGTACGCCGGGAAGCGCGTCCCCACCGAGATCATCACGGTCATGATCCGCGAGGTGGGCACCCGCGCGACGTAGACGATGTCGCCGCCGTCGAGCACCGACACCGACGAGGACTCGTTCACCTGGGCGACGAGCGCCTCCAGGTGCGGCTCGGCGATGGCGGGCAGGGAGAGGCCGGAGAGGTACGCGTACCCGAGCTCGAGCACCCGCGGCGTGAGCGAGAACTGCCGGCCGTCGCTGCGTACGTAGCCGAGCTCGGCGAGGGTGAGCAGGAACCGGCGCGCGGCGGCGCGGGTCATGTCGGTGAGCGCGGCGACCTCGCTGAGGGTGAGCTCGGGGCGGGTGGCGTCGAAGGCCCGGATGACGGCGAGCCCGCGCTCGAGCGACTGCACGAAGTCGGCGCCCCGCGGATCGCTCACGAACCGGCCGCCTCATCCCCGGCCGCTTCGCCGCCGGTCGCCTCGTTCCCGGCGGCTTCATCTCCGGCCGCCTCGTCCAGGGCGGCCAGCACCCGGGTGGCCGTCGCGAAGGCCGCGTTGCCGGCCGGCGCGCCCGCGTACACGGCGGTGTGCAGCAGGATCTCGGCGATCTCGTCGCGGGTCACGCCGTTGCGCAGCGCCGCCTCGATGTGCATCGCCAGCTCGTCGTCGCAGTGCAGCGCGGTGAGCGCGGCGAGCGTGATGCAGCTGCGGGTGCGCCGGTCCAGCCCGGGCCGGTCCCACACGCCGCCCCAGGCCGCCCCGAGCACCCACTCCCGGAACGGCTCGCCGAACGCGGACGGCGGCCGGTCGGCCATCGGCCCGAGCACCTCGCGGCGCACGGCCGCGCCCCGTTCGCGGCGCGACCCGGGTGACCGGTCCGGTCGTCCGGGCTCGTGCGGGGCGGGCGGCCCGTCCGGTCGTCCGGGCTCGTGCGGGGCGGGCGGCCCGTCCGGTCGTCCGGGCTCGTGCGGGGCGGGTTCACGGCCGGGGCCGGTCACTGCTTCGTTCCGAAGGCGTCCAGGGCCCGGTCGACCAGGGGCCCGGTGCCGCCCAGGTCGCCCGTGAGGCCGCTGCGCTGCAGGTTGTCCCGCATCACGTCGGGGTGCACCAGCAGCCGCTCCAGCGCCGCCCGCAGCCACGACGCGGCCGAGCCGGTCGTGACCAGCAGTTCGCGCAGCGGCCGCCACTCCGCGTGCCAGGCGCCCGCCGCGCGCTCGTGCTCGTGGGGCATCGCGGCGAGCAGGTTGGCGACGAGGCCGGGCGCGGACGCGGCGCAGCCGAACGCGCACACGGCGGCGATCGGGTTCCGCTTGTGCGCCATGGTCGAGGAGCCGCCGGGGGAGGAGTCGGAGACCTCGTCGACCTCGTTCTGGGACAGCAGGGTGATGTCGCGGGCCACCTTGGCCACCGCCCCGGCCGCGCCGCCCAGGGCTCCGGCCAGCTCGGCGATGCGGGTGCGCTCGGTGTGCCAGGGCAGCGCGGGCTCGGTGAGGCCGAGCACCGAGGCCAGGCCCTCCAGCAGCTCGGGGCCGGCGTCGCCGAAGGGGGCGAGGGTGCCCGCGGCCCCGCCGAACTGCACCGCCAGCCGCTCCGCCCGCACCTGGTCGAGGCGGCGGCGGGCGGCGTCGAGGCCGGTCAGCCAGCCGGCCGCCTTGAGGCCGAAGGTGGTCGGGACGGCCTGGCGCAGGAGGGTACGGCCGATCATGGGCGTGTCGCGGTGCTCGCGGGCCAGCCGGGCGGTGAGGTCGGCGGCGGCGCGCAGGTCGGCCAGGAGCGGGCGCAGCGCCCGGGCGGCGACCAGCATGCCCGCCGTGTCGATGACGTCCTGGCTCGTGGCGCCCCGGTGCACCGCCTCGGCGTGCTCGGGCACGGCGCGGCGCAGGGCCTGCACCAGCGGTACCACCGGATTGCCGCTCTCGGCCGCCGCCCGCCCGATCGCCACGACGTCGAAGGCCTCGGGGCGGGCGCAGGCGGCGCCGATCGCGTCGGCGGCGGACTGGTCCAGCAGCCCGGTGAACGCCTGCACCTCGGCCAGCGCGGCCTCGACCTGCAGCATCGCGGTCAGCCACGCGTCGTCGGCGACCGCCGCGGCAACCTCGCCACGGGCCAGCACCTCGCCGAACAGGTTCGAAGTCGGTTCCATGCGTTCCCTGCTGTGAGTAGAGGGGCACGTAATGCTACCGAGCCGCCCGGTCGCGACCGGCCACGTTGCCGAACCTTGCGGGCGCCCGGGCATCGCCGAACAATTGTGCGCTATACGAACGCGGAGGTGCGAGATGAGTTTTCTGGTCGAGAAGCCGCTCGGGACCGGGACTAGGGACGTGATCGAGCCCGCGACCGGCGCCGTGCTCGGCACCGTCGGGCTGGCCGCGCCCGGCGACGTGGGCGCGGCCGCCGCGGTCGCGGCCGAGGCGCAGCGGGCCTGGGCCGCGACCCCGTTCGAGGAGCGGGCCGGGGTCCTGCGCCGCGCGGGCGCGCTGTTCGAGTCGCGGGCCGCGGAGGTGCAGGAGTGGCTGGTCCGTGAGGCCGGCTCGATCCCGCCCAAGGCCGGCGTGGAGACGCACGTCGCGGCCCAGGAGTGCTACGAGGCCGCCGCCCTGGCCTCCCGCCCGCTCGGCGACATCCTGCCCAGCGCCCTGCCCCGGCTGAGCCTGGCCCGCCGCTCGCCGGTCGGGGTGGTCGGGGTGATCGCGCCGTTCAACTTCCCGCTGATCCTGGCCATCCGCGCGGTGGCGCCCGCGCTCGCCGTCGGCAACGCCGTCGTGCTCAAGCCCGACCCGCGCACCGCGGTCGGCGGCGGGTTCGCGATCGCGGCCCTCCTGCGCGAGGCCGGGCTGCCCGAGGGCCTGCTGCACGTGCTGCCGGGCGACGCCGCGGTCGGCGCGGCGCTGGTCGCGGAGCCGCTGGTGCGGGTCGTGGCCTTCACCGGCTCGACGGCGGCCGGGCGCAAGGTCGCCGAGTTGGCCGGGCGGCACCTCAAGCGGGTCCACCTGGAGCTGGGCGGCAACTCGGCGCTCATCGTGCTGCCCGACGCCGACCTGGACCGCGCCGTCTCCGCCGGGGCCTGGGGTGCCTACCTGCACTCCGGCCAGATCTGCATGACCACCGGGCGGCACCTGGTGCACGAGTCGATCGCCGACGAGTACGTCGAGCGCCTCGCCGCCCACGCCGAGGCCCTGCCCGTCGGTGACCCGCACACCGAGCCGGTCGCGCTCGGCCCGCTCATCGACGCGGGGCAGCGTGACAAGGTGCACGCGCTGGTCACCGCGAGCGTCGACGGCGGGGCCCGGCTGGTCGCCGGTGGGCGCTTCGACCGGCTGTTCTACCGCCCGACCGTGCTCGACGGCGTGGGCCCGGACGCGCCGGCGTACGCGAACGAGATCTTCGGCCCGGTCGCGCCGGTGGTGCGGTTCTCGACCGAGGACGAGGCGGTCGCCCTGGCCGCGGGCTCGGAGCTGGGGCTGTCGCTGGGCATTCTCACCGGCGACGCGATGCGGGGGCTGGCGCTGGCCGAGCGGATCCCGACCGGGATGGTGCACATCAACGACCAGACCGTGAACGACGAGGCGGTGGCCCCGTTCGGCGGGGTCCGGGACTCCGGCACGGGGGCGCGCGCCGGCGGCTCCGGAAACATCGACGCGTACACGGATCTGCGCTGGATCACCATGCGCGGTTCGATCCCCGAATATCCGTTCTGACCGCGGACGGCGCCGGCCCCGGTGGCCGGCGCCGTGGCCGGTCAGAGGAAGTCGGTGAACCCGGGCCGAAATCGGTCATCGGGCTTGCCGAATGTCGTGAACGCCAGGCCGCCCCGCGGTTCGACGCCCGGCAGATGTTCGATCATGCGATCGTGTTCAATCACACACGCCAATGCTTGTGTGAGATCGGACTCGAGCTGGTGGACCGCCTCTTCGAGGTCCTCCTCCCGCCGTGACCAGTCGATGTCAGCCTCTCGCAGCTGCTGACCGGCCAGCTTCGCAACGGCCTCCAGGTCGGTGACCGCAACCTCCAGGCGGCAGTAGATCTGCATGATGAGCGGTTCCGTTTGCCCCATTGAAAGAGACTTGCACATCGGCCGTCCGGCACCATAGAAAGTGCAGATGAATTTACAACTTGGCAATGATGGGTAGGGCTGATGGTCGCGTTCATCCGCAATGTGTCGTTCGACGCCGGTGATCCTTTCGCGCTCGCGCAGTTCTGGAGCGGCGTCGTCGGGCACCCGGTGCACCCCGAGTGCGGGCCGGGCGACGCGGACGTCGTCATCGAACCGCCGGGCGGCCCGCGGCTGTACTTCCAGGGCGTCCCGGAGACCAAGACGGTCAAGAACCGGGTGCACGTGTGCCTCCAGCCCGGCGACCGTTCCCGCGACGAGGAGGTGGAGCGGCTGCTCGGCCTGGGCGCCACCCTGCTCGCCGACCACCGCAAGGGCCCGGACGACGGCTGGGCGGTGCTGGGCGACCCGGAGGGGAACGAGTTCTGTGTGACCCGGGCGGGCAGGTGAGGGTCCGGTGATGATCCCGTGGAGGCGGCCGCTGGAGCCGCCTTCCCGGGGCAGCATCGGGCCGTGCCTTCGACGCTGCCGACGCATCCGCTCGCCGTACTGCCGCTGAAGCTCTGGCGGCCCCGCTGGTTCGACGGGGTCGCCCTCGCGACCGGGGCGTGCGCGCCGGACTTCGCGTACGCCCTCGACGGCCCCGGCATCCGCATCCCCAGCCACACGATCCCGGCGCTGCTGTGGTGGAGCCTGCCGTGCGCGCTCGTGGTCGCCCAGCTGTGCCGCTGGGGCGCGCCGGCCGTGGCCGCTCACCTCCCGCCGTGGTTCGGCCTGCGCGACTACGGCGTGCTGGGCCGGGTGCGGCACCGGTGGTGGATCGCGGCGTCCTCGGCGCTGCTGGGCGCGGTCAGCCACCTGCTGTGGGACCTGGTGACGCACCCCGGGCCGGTCGCCGCGTGGTGGCCGATCCGCGAGGCCAGCGACACCGCGGCGTGCTTCCTGCTGCCGGTGTTCGTGGTGTACGTCGGGATGCGCCGCAAGCTCCGCGAGTGGCACGGGGCGCCCCCCGAAACACCGGTGCGCCCGGCGCGCTTCTGGGGCGTGACGCTCGCCGTGCTGGCCACGGGCTTCGCGCTCACGTGGGCGCTGGGCGATCGGCAGTACTACGCCGGGCACCTGCACGTGTTCTTCGTGCGGCTGATGGTCGCCGGGGCGCTGGCGCTGCTGGCCGGGGCTCTGGCCGTACAGTCGGCTGATGTTGCTGACCGAGCGCCTCTCGCTGCGGCCGTTCCGCGTCGCTGACGCCCCCGTGCTGTCCGCCTATCGGTCGGACCCCGAGGTGGCGCGGTACCAGGGCTGGGACGCCCCCTTCCCGATGGAGGCGGCGCTCAGGGTCGTGGCGGGGCTGGAGGGGCGCGACCCGCGGGCCGAGGGCTGGTTCCAGTACGCGCTGGAGCTCACCGACGGCGGCGCGCTGATCGGCGACGTCGGCGTGAACCGGCACGACGAGGGCCGCCAGGCCGAGATCGGGTTCACGCTGGCCCCGGCGTACCAGGGCCGCGGGTACGCCGCCGAGGCCGTCGGGCGCGTCGTCGGGCACCTGCTCGCCGAGGAGGGGCTGCACCGGGTGCACGCCTCGGTCGACGCGCGCAACGAGCGCTCGGCGCGGCTGCTGGAGCGGCTCGGCTTCCGCCGCGAGGGGCTGGAGGTCCAGAGCCAGTGGTGGAAGGGCGAGTGGACCGACGACGCTCGCTACGCCGTGCTGGCCAGCGAGTGGTCGCGGTCCTGAACCTCTTCCGCCGCCCCGGGCCGGGCCGTGACCCGGGCCAGGAGGTTGAGCGTCGCCGTCCAGACCAGGCAGGCGCCCAGCATGTGCAGGATGACGACCTGCCAGGGGAGGCCGGTGAAGTACTGCACGAAGCCGACCACGCCCTGGGCCAGCTCCACGGCCACGAGGATCGCCGCGGCCCGGGTGACCCGCAGCGGCGCCCCGAGCGCGCGCAGCCCGAACCACATCGCCACCGAGAGCCCCACGAGCACCATCACGGCGTCGGTGTGCAGCTGCGACACGGCCTCCGGGTCGAAGCCGGTGCGCGTGGCCTTGGTGTCCCCCGAGTGCGGCCCGCTGCCCGTGACGATCGTGCCCAGGACGAGTACCACCGCGGAAACCACCGTCACGAAGACCCCGGCGGTCCGCATGGCCCGCGGCGCCGTCCAGCGCGGGAGGTCTCCCCGGGTGCGGTCCCACAGCACGAAGACCAGCGCGATGAGCGCGATCGAGGCCAGGAAGTGCACCGCGACGGTCCACGGGTTGAGCGTCATCCGCACGGTGATGCCCCCGAGCACGCCCTGCGCGGCGATGCCGGCGAGCACCCAGGCGGCCCCGCGCAGAGCCTTCCGCGAGCGCGCCCGCTGCCGCCAGGCGGCCGCGATCGCCACGAGGGCGAACACGCTGAGCACGCCCGTGAGCGTGCGGTTACCGAACTCGATGACGCCGTGGTACCCCATCTCGCGCGTGGTCACGTACGAGTCGTCGGTGCACTGGGGCCACGTGGGGCAGCCCAGCCCGGACCCCGTGAGGCGCACGAGCCCGCCCGTGCACACGATGCCGATGTTCGCCACGAGCGAGGCGAGAGCCGCCCGCCGCAGCGTCGTCGGCCGGTCCAGCCACTCCTTCACCCAGCTCACGCGGCGATACTACGCGAGGCTACATATCGCGCCGGAACTGGTGCGGTTGGTGAGGGCGCCGCGCACGACGAGTCCGGATCTCTGTCGCTGGGGAAGGAGTGAAACGACCGCGAAACTCAGCTTAGGGTTACCTTCCGTGCGGTGGATCACCCGAGCGGTGGTTTGCCGTGGTCCCCCGATTTACGTAACGTTGGTGTTGTGAAAAACGGCGAAGCACTTGATGTGCGGACCCGTGATCGCCTCACCGAGCTTCTGCTGCAGGAGGGGACCGCGACCGCGACCGAGCTAGGGCAGGCCCTCGGGCTGAGCCCCGCCGGCGTGCGCCGTCACCTCGACGCCATGCACGCCGAAGGGCTGGTCGAGTGCCGTGAGCGGCCCGAACGCGGCCCGCGTGGGCGGGGCCGGCCCGCGCGCGTGTTCACGCTCACCGCGGCCGCTCGCGAGACGCTGCCGCACACGTACGACGGGCTGGCCACGGCCGCGCTGCGGTGGATCGCCGAGCACGGCGGGCCGGTCGAGGTCGCCGCTTTCGCCGCCGCGCAGGTCGCGGGGCTCGAGGAGCGGTGCCGGACGGCCATGGCCGAGGCCGGCAACGATCCGCTCGCGCGGGCCGAGGCCCTCGCGAGCGCCCTGACCGCGGAGGGTTACGCTGCCGGCGCGACGACGATCGCCACCGGCGGGCAGCTGTGTCAGCACCACTGCCCGGTGGCCCACGTCGCCGCGGAATTCTCCCAGCTGTGCGAGGCCGAGACCCAGGTGATCTCACGCCTCGTCGGCACGCACGTCCAACGGCTCGCCACCATCGCCAACGGCGACGGCGTCTGCACCACCCACATACCGGCCCGGGTCCAGCCCGGTGCCCGTCCCGATAGGCAAAGGATCGTGAGATGACGACTGCCGATCAGCTTGCCGGCCTCGGCCGGTACGAGTACGGCTGGGCCGACTCCGACACCGCCGGGGCCTCGGCCCGCCGCGGCTTGAACGAGGAGGTTGTGCGCGACATCTCGGCGAAGAAATCCGAGCCGCAGTGGATGCTCGACCTGCGCCTGAAGGGCTTGCGCCTGTTCGACCGCAAGCCGATGCCCGCGTGGGGCGCGGACCTGTCGCACATCGACTTCGACAACATCAAGTACTTCGTGCGCTCGACCGAGAAGCAGGCGGCGAGCTGGGACGAGCTGCCCGACGACATCAAGAGCACGTACGACCGGCTGGGCATCCCGGAGGCCGAGAAGCAGCGGCTGATCGCGGGCGTCGCGGCGCAGTACGAGTCCGAGGTCGTCTACCACAAGATCCGTGAGGACCTCGAGGAGCAGGGCGTCGTCTTCCTCGACACCGACACGGCGCTCAAGGAGCACGAGGAGCTCTTCAAGGAGTACTTCGGCACCGTCATCCCGGTCGGGGACAACAAGTTCGCCGCGCTCAACACGTCGGTCTGGTCCGGCGGCAGCTTCATCTACGTGCCGAAGGGCGTGCACGTGGAGATCCCGCTGCAGGCGTACTTCCGGATCAACACCGAGAACATGGGCCAGTTCGAGCGGACCCTGATCATCGTCGACGAGGGCGCCTACGTGCACTACGTCGAGGGCTGTACCGCGCCGATCTACTCGTCGGACTCGCTGCACTCCGCGGTCGTCGAGATCGTCGTGAAGAAGAACGCGCGCTGCCGGTACACCACGATCCAGAACTGGTCGACGAACGTCTACAACCTCGTCACCAAGCGGGCGGTCTGCCACGAGGGCGCCACCATGGAGTGGATCGACGGCAACCTCGGCTCCAAGGTGACGATGAAGTACCCGGCCGTGTACATGATCGGCGAGCACGCCAAGGGCGAGGTCCTCAGCGTCGCGATGGCCGGCGAGGGCCAGCACCAGGATGCCGGCGCGAAGATGGTGCACGCGGCGCCGCACACCTCCTCGACAATCGTGTCGAAGTCGATCGCCCGCGCGGGCGGCCGCACCTCGTACCGCGGCCTGGTGCAGGTCCTGGAGGGCTCGCACCACTCGAAGTCGACGGTCAAGTGCGACGCCCTGCTCGTCGACACGATCTCCCGCTCGGACACGTACCCCTACGTCGACATCCGCGAGGACGACGTCTCCATGGGGCACGAGGCCACGGTGTCGAAGATCAGCGACGACCAGCTCTTCTACCTCATGTCGCGTGGCCTCACCGAGGACGAGGCCATGGCGATGATCGTGCGCGGCTTCATCGAGCCGATCGCCAAGGAACTGCCCATGGAGTACGCGTTGGAGCTCAACCGGCTCATCGAGCTGCAGATGGAGGGCGCGGTCGGATGAGCGCTCCCGCCCTGGTTCCCCCGAAGACTCGTGCCCAGCAGGTCCGCTCATTCGACGTCAACGACTTCCCGGTGCTCAACGGCCGCGAGGAGGAGTGGCGCTTCACGCCGCTCAAGCGCCTGCGCGGCCTCGACACCGCTGTTTTCTCAGGCGCGACGGCTCCGAAGGTCGAGGTCGGTGAGCTGCCGACCGGCGCGACGGTGTCCACTGTGGACCGCAGCGACCCGCGGGTCGGCTCGGCCCTGACCCCGTTCGACCGCATCAGCGCGCTGGCGGCCGGCGTCGCCACCGAAGCACTGCTGATCTCGGTGGCTCCCGATGCCGTTCTGGAAACCCCCGCAGTTGTACGTCTTGTGGGTATCACGGCGGAATTGGCGGCCGGGCACACCGTGGTCGAGGTGGGCCGGTTCGCCGAGGCCGTCGTCGTGCTCGAACAGACCGGCACGGTCACGCTCGCCGACAACGTCGAGGTGCTCGTCGCCGACGGCGCCAAGCTCACCCTCGTCACCGTGACCGACTGGGCCGCCGACGCGGTGCAGGCGCAGCACGTGCGCTTCCGCATCGGCCGCGACGCCAAGGTCACGCACGTGCAGGTGACCCTCGGCGGCGACCTGGTCCGGCAGTACACCAGCGTCGACTACGCCGGCCGCGGCGGGGAGATCGACGCGTTCGGCCTCTACTTCGCCGACGCCGGCCAGCACATCGAGCACCGGCTCCTCGTCGACCACTCGGTGCCGGACTGCCGCAGCTACGTCGCCTACCGCGGCGCGCTGCAGGGCGACGGCGCGCACACGGTGTGGGTCGGCGACGTGCTCATCCGCGCGGAGGCGACGGGCACGGACACGTACGAGATCAATCGGAACCTCGTGCTGACCGACGGCGCCCGGGCCGACTCGGTGCCCAACCTGGAGATCGAGACCGGCGAGGTCGCGGGGGCCGGGCACGCGAGCGCCACCGGCCGCTTCGACGACGAGCAGCTGTTCTACCTCATGTCCCGCGGCATCCCGGACGAGCAGGCCCGCAAGCTGGTCGTGCGCGGCTTCTTCCACGAGCTGCTGGCCAAGATCCCGGTCGAGGAGCTCCGCGACCGGCTGGGCGCGGCGATCGACACCCGGCTGGAAGAGGCCGACGCGTGATCCGGGTCTGTTCTGTGGCTGATGTGGCCAAGGGCGAGGTTGTGCAGGTCACGGTCGAGGGGATCGAGATCGCGCTCGTGCACGCCGACGACGACAACTTCTACGCCGCCTACGACGAGTGCTCGCACGCGTCGGTCGCGCTGAGCGAGGGCGAGGTCGAGGGCTGCACTCTCGAGTGCTGGCTGCACGGCTCGCGCTTCGACCTGCGCACCGGCGCCCCGAGCGGGCTGCCCGCCACCGAGCCGGTCCCGGTCTACCCGGTCGAGGTTCGCGACGGCGACGTCTACATCGACCCGAACCCGAGCAACGGAGTAATCAAGTGAGCGAACTTTCGATCAGCAACCTGCAGGTCTCGGTCAAGCTGCCCGACGGTGAGCTCAAGCCGATCCTCGCCGGCGTCGACCTGACCGTCCGGGCGGGGGAGACCCACGCCATCATGGGGCCCAACGGCTCCGGCAAGTCCACGCTGGCGTACTCGATCGCCGGCCACCCGCGCTACGAGGTCACCGGCGGCACGGTGACCCTCGACGGCCAGGACGTGCTCGCGATGACCGTCGACGAGCGGGCCCGCGCCGGGCTGTTCCTCGCCATGCAGTACCCGGTGGAGGTCCCCGGCGTCTCGGTGGCCAACTTCCTGCGCACCGCCAAGACCGCCATCGACGGCGAGGCGCCGAAGCTGCGCACCTGGGCCGGCGAGCTGCGCGGGGCCATGGAGAAGCTGCAGATGGACCCGGCCTTCGCCCAGCGCAACGTGAACGAGGGCTTCTCCGGCGGCGAGAAGAAGCGCCACGAGATCATGCAGCTCGAGCTGCTCAAGCCGAGGATCGCGGTGCTCGACGAGACCGACTCCGGCCTCGACATCGACGCGCTGCGGGTCGTCAGCGAGGGCGTCAACCGGGTGCGCGAGCAGGGCTCCACCGGCCTGCTGCTCATCACGCACTACACGCGCATCCTGCGGTACATCAAGCCGGACTTCGTGCACGTCTTCTTCGGCGGCCGGATCGTCGAAGCGGGCGGCCCGGAGCTCGCGGAGCAGCTGGAGAACAGCGGGTACGAGCGCTTCCTCGCCGGCGCGGGCCCGGCTTCTCTCTAAGGGGTTCTGATGACCGGCCTCGATGTCGACTCGCTTCGCAAGGACTTCCCGATCCTCGACCGGACGATCAACGGCAAGCCGCTGGTGTACCTCGACTCGGGCAACACCTCGCAGAAGCCGCGCCAGGTGATCGACGCGATCCGCGAGCACTACGAGCGGCACAACGCCAACGTGGCGCGCTCCGTGCACACGCTGGGCACCGAGTCGACGGCGGCCTACGAGGGAGCCCGCGAACGGATCGCGGCCTTCATCGGGGCCCCGTCGCCGACCGAGATCGTGTTCACGAAGAACTCGACCGAGGCCATCAACCTGGTCGCGCACGCCTTCACCGCGGACGCGGACGACCCGCGCTTCCGGCTCGGTCCCGGCGACGAGATCGTCGTGACCGAGATGGAGCACCACTCCAACATCGTGCCGTGGCAGCTGCTCGCGCGGCGCACCGGCGCGACCCTGCGCTGGTTCGGGATCACCGACGAGGGCCGCCTCGACCTGTCGGACATCGACGAGCTCATCACGCCGCGCACCAAGCTCCTGGCGGTCGTGCACTACTCGAACATCCTGGGCACCATCAACCCGGTCGAGCTGCTCGTCGCCAAGGCTCGCGCGGCCGGCGCGCTCGTGCTGCTCGACGGCTCCCAGTCGGTGCCGCACGTGCCGGTCGACGTCGCCGCGCTCGGCGCCGACTTCGTCGCCTTCACCGGCCACAAGATGCTCGGCCCGACCGGCATCGGCGCGCTGTGGGGCCGCTACGAGCTGCTCGACGCGATGCCCCCGTTCCTCGGCGGCGGCTCGATGATCGAGACCGTGTCGATGACCGGCACCACGTTCATGCCGCCGCCGGCCCGGTTCGAGGCCGGCACCCCGCCGATCGCCCAGGCCATCGGCCTCGGCGCCGCGGTCGACTACCTCAGCGACGTCGGCATGGGCAACGTGGTCGAGCACGAGAAGGCCCTGACCGCGTACGCCCTCGACGCGCTCGGCTCGCTGCCGTACATCCGCATCATCGGGCCGACGTCCACTGTGGACCGGGGCGCCACGATCTCGTTCACGGTCGACGACGTCCACCCGCACGACGTGGGCCAGATCCTCGACGACGAGGGCGTGCAGGTCCGGGTCGGCCACCACTGCGCGCGCCCCACCTGCGTGCGCTTCGGCGTCCCGGCCACGACCCGCGCGTCGTTCTACCTCTACACGACCCACGACGAGATCGACGCCTTGGTCCGCGGGGTCGAGCGGGTCCGGAAGGTGTTCGCCTGATGCAGATCGACCAGCTGTACCAGGAGATCATCCTGGACCACTACAAGCGCCCGCACGGCCGGGGCCTGCGCGACCCCTTCGACGCCGAGGCTCACCACGTCAACCCGACCTGCGGCGACGAGGTGACCCTGCGCGTGTCGCTCAAGGCCGGCAGCGTCTCCGACGTCTCCTACGAGGGCATGGGCTGCTCGATCAGCCAGGCCTCGGCGAGCGTGCTGTACGACCTGCTCAAGGGCGCGACGGTCACCGACTCCCTACGTCGGCACGAGGCGTTCGCCGAGCTCATGGGCGGCCGCGGTCAGGTCGAGCCGGACGAGGAACTGCTGGAGGACGCGGTCGCCTTCGCGGGCGTCGCCAAGTACCCGGCGCGCGTGAAGTGCGCGCTGCTGCCCTGGATGGCCTTCAAGGACGCGCTGTCCCGGGCCTCCGCCTCGTCACCCGAAGTGTCCAAGGAGAACTCATGACCGCCGTGCTGGCCGACATCGAAGAGGCGATGAAGGACGTCGTCGACCCGGAGCTGGGCATCAACGTCGTTGACCTCGGCCTCGTGTACGGCATCCACGTCGACGAGGAGAACGTCGCGACGCTGGACATGACCCTGACGTCGGCCGCCTGCCCGCTGACCGACGTGATCGAGGACCAGACGCGCCAGGCCCTGTGCACCGGCCCGGGCGGCGGCCTGGTCTCCGACATCCGCATCAACTGGGTGTGGCTGCCGCCGTGGGGCCCGGACAAGATCAGCGACGAGGGCCGCGACCAGCTGCGGGCCCTCGGCTTCAACGTCTGACGCTGTACTTCCTCTGGGGGAGCTCCGCTCCACCCACGCCCCCTCGGGATCTGCGCCTGCGCCTTCCTGCCGAGGTGGGCGCGGGCGACGCAATTCGCTGGCGGATCGGCCTCGGCGACGGCATGATCGCCGCATGAGTCGAGGCCCATTCCCGTCGTCCGTATCGTCCCTTGCCGTCGGCGAGGGGTCGAAGCGACAGGCCGGCGTCCTGACGGAGGCGAGCCGCCAGCCGCTCGCATGAGCGCCGAGGTCGTCCTCAGCGGCCTCCTGGCCGGGTACGGTGTCGCCGTCCCCGTCGGGGCCATCGGGGCCCTCATCGTCTCGCTCGCCTCGCGGCACTCGTGGCGGGTCGGCGCGGCCGCGGCGCTGGGCGTCGCCACCGCCGACGGGCTCTACGCGGTCATCGCCGTCCTGGGCGGGGCCGCGCTCGCCGGGCTCATCGCGCCGATCTCCGGGGTGTTGCGCTGGGTGGCGTTCGCGGTACTGCTCGCGCTGGCCGGCAAGACCGCCTGGGACGCGCTCCGGCACCGCCACGAGGCCGCCGTGGCCCGGCCGACCGACGGGCGGCGGGCCTATCTGACGCTGCTCGGCCTCACGCTGCTCAACCCGGCCACGATCGTCTACTTCGGATCGCTCGTGCTGGGGCGGCGGGCCGACGACGGGCTCTCCGCGGGGGCCGAGGCGCTGTGGGTCGTCGCCGCGTTCGTGGCGTCGGCGAGCTGGCAGCTGTTCCTGGCGGCCGGCGGGTCGCTGCTCGGGCGGGTGCTCACCGGCGCCCGGGGGCGGCTGTGGACGGCCCTGAGCTCGAGCGCGGTCATCGCGGTGCTCGCCGTAATGCTCGTCATCCCAGGTTCTTGAGCGCCTCGCGGACCGACAGCGGCGACAGGCCGGGGTGCGCGGTCACGAACTCGCGCACCCCGGCCGGGTCGCTCTTGGCGTACTCGCGCAACGCCCAGCCGATCCCCTTGCGGATGAAGAAGTCCGGCTCGGCCGACCAGCGCTCGCAGTAGTCGAACAGGCGCGCGCGGTCGGTCCGGTCGCGGTACCGCAGCTGGTGGAGGAGTGCGGTGCGCACCAGCCACAGGTCCGTCCCCGGCGCCGTCCACGTGTCCATGGTGGACACGAGCGCCGGGTGCGCGGCCACCAGCGGGCCGCACACGTTCGCTGCCAGGGTGTCGACGGTGTCCCACCAGGACTTGGTGGTGATGAGCTCGCGCAGCACCGGTACCGCGGCCGGCGTGAGCACCGCGGCGTGCTTGCGCAGGTAGTCGCAGGCGAAGTACTGGTACTCCCGCTCCGGCAGCGCCCAGCACGCCCGCGCGGTGGCGAGCAGGTCGGCCTCGCCGGGGCGGGGCGTGCCGCGCAGCACGTCCAGGGTCAGCTCGCGGCGCGGCACGCTGGTGATGCCGAGGAACTCGAAGCGGTTCCGCATGTAGGCGCGCATCGGCGCGGCCTGCCCGGGATCGGCGGCCGCGCCGAAGATGTGCTCCAGTCGTTGCAGGATCACAGGTTGCTGGTGTTGAACGTGTCGCACTGGCGCGGGTCGCCGGTGTTGAAGCCCTGCTGGAACCACTTCTTGCGCTGCGCCGACGTGCCGTGGGTGAAGCCGTCCGGGTTGACCTTCTGGCCGGCCTTCTTCTGGATCGTGTCGTCGCCGATCGCCTCGGCGGTCTGCACGGCCTCGGCGATGTCCTGGTCGGTGATGGACTTGAACAGCGCGTCGCCCTGCGGGTCCTTGGTCTCCGTCGCGTGGTTGGCCCAGGTGCCGGCGTAGCAGTCGGCCTGCAGCTCCAGGCGCACGGAGGCCGAGTTCGCCCCCTGCTGCGCGCCCTGCTCGGCCTTGGCGTTGGTGCCGAGCAGGTTCTGGATGTGGTGGCCGTACTCGTGCGCGAGCACGTACGGCGCCGCGAACTCGCCCGATGCCCCGAAGCGGCTGTTCAGCTCGTTGTAGAAGGTCAGATCGATGTACACCTGGCTGTCGGCCGGGCAGTAGAACGGCCCGACGCCGGAGTCGGCCGCGCCGCACCCGGTGTTGACGGATCCGCTGAAGAAGTTGGTCTTCGCCACCTTGTACTGCTTGCCGAACGCGGCCGGCATCTCGGTCTTCCAGTAGGCCTGGACCGAGTTGATGTACAGCACGTTGCGGCAGTCGGCGTTCTTGAAGCGGTCCTTGTTCGACTTGTCGCACTGCGTGTTCAGGGCCGAGTTGTCGGGCTTGGCGTTGTCGCCGCCCCCGCCGCCGCCCAGCAGCCCGCTGCCGAAGAGGCCGCCGCCGCCGCAGAGCACCACGGCCAGGATGATCACCGTGACGATGATGCCGCCGCGGCCGCCGCCGATCGGGATCGGGATGCCGCCGAGGCCACCGCCTCCGCCTCCACCGCCGCCCGACCCGCGCAGGTCGTTGACCTGGCTGGTGTCAAGATCGGCGTCGTCGTTGAACTCCATCGCACACCTCGGGGGTAGGGTATCGACCGGCGTCTGCTCGAACGGCAAGTTACCCGTTGACCGTGTGACGTAATCGTGTGGCGGGCCTGCCGGGATCGCACGGTAGACTATCGGCGTGATCACGCAGAGGGAGTGACTCCGGTACGACACCAGGGGTCTGTCCTTTTTTCAGAAGAGAGAGCTTTCCGTGATCACGGCGAACGGCCTTGAGCTGCGCGCGGGCGCGCGCATCCTGCTCAGCGACATCAACCTGCGCATCCAGCCCGGCGACCGCATCGGTCTCGTGGGCCGCAACGGCGCCGGCAAGACCACGACCCTCAAGGTCCTCGCGGGCGAGGGCACCCCGCACGCGGGTCAGGTCGACCGGCGCGGCCCGGTCGGCTACCTGCCGCAGGACCCCCGCACCGGCGACCTCGAGGTCACGGCCCGCGACCGGGTTCTCTCCGCGCGCGGCCTGGACACCATCTACGCCGAGATGAAGGCGCTCGAGGAGCGACTGGGCGACGACGAACGGCTGATCCGGCGGTACGGCCAGCTGGAGGACCAGTTCGCCGGGCTCGGCGGCTACGCGGCCGAGGCCGAGGCCGCCCGCATCTGTGCCAATCTCGGACTGCCCGACCGCGTGCTCGCCCAGACCATCGGCACCATGTCCGGCGGTCAGCGCCGCCGCATCGAGCTGGCCCGCATCCTCTTCCGCGACGCGAGCGCCACCGGCGGCGGCATCCTGCTGCTCGACGAGCCCACCAACCACCTCGACGCCGACAGCATCACCTGGCTACGCGGGTTCCTGTCGAGCCACAAGGGCGGCCTGGTGGTCATCTCCCACGACGTCGACCTGCTCGACGCGATCGTCAACAAGGTGTGGTACCTCGACGCCAACCGCGCCACGATCGACTTCTACAACGTGGGCTGGAAGCTGTACCAGCAGCAGCGCGAGACCGACGAGAAGCGCCGCCGCCGCGAGCGCGCCAACGCCGAGAAGAAGGCCGGCGCCCTGATGGCCCAGGCCGACAAGATGCGCGCCAAGGCCACCAAGACCGTCGCCGCGCAGAACATGGCCCGCCGCGCCGAGCGCATGCTCGACGGCCTGGAGGAGACCCGCGTCGCCGACAAGGTGGCGAAGGTGCGCTTCCCCGAGCCCAAGTCCTGCGGCAAGACGCCGCTGACCGCGCGCGGCCTGTCGAAGTCGTACGGCTCCCTCGAAATCTTCATGGACGTGAACGTCGCCGTGGACCGCGGCTCGCGCGTGGCCATCCTCGGCCTCAACGGCGCCGGCAAGACCACGCTGCTGCGCATGCTGGCGGGCGAGCTCGACCCCGACACCGGCGAGGTGATGCCCGGGCACGGCCTCCAGCGCGGGTACTACGCCCAGGAGCACGAGCAGCTCGAGGTCGACCGCACCATCCTGCAGATCATGCGCTCGGCCGCCCCGGACCAGAACGACACCGAGCTGCGCAAGATCCTCGGCGCCTTCCTGTTCACCGGCGACGACGTGGAGAAGCCGGCGGGCGTACTGTCGGGCGGCGAGAAGACCCGCCTGGCGCTCGCGACCCTGGTCTGCTCCGGCGCCAACGTCCTGCTCCTGGACGAGCCGACGAACAACCTCGACCCGATCAGCCGCGAGCAGGTGCTGGACGCGATCGCTCGGTACCCCGGCGCGATCGTGCTGGTGACCCACGACCCGGGCGCCGTGCAGGCCCTGAAGCCGGACCGCGCGATCCTGCTGCCGGACGGCGTGGAGGACGCATGGAGCGACGATCTGCTGGAGCTGGTCGAGCTCGCCTGACGTAGGCGCTCGGACGCTTTCGCGGGCGTCGTAACGTGCCTCGCGTTGCTGGGCGCTCCTACCTGCTCCGACCTGCGGCGAAGTGCCGGACGCTCCCACGTGCGACGCAGTGCTCGGCACTTCTGCGTGCCTCGCGTTGCTGGGCGCTCCTACCTGCTCCAACCCGCGACGAAGGCTGGACGCTCCCGCGTGCGAACGAAATGTCGAGCGCTCCGCGCCACGACATTTCGGATTTATACCCCGACAGGCGATAAGTCGGTTCTCACCAGGGCGTGACAAGCACTCCCTCGACGATCACCGCCACGAGCGCCCCGATCCCGGTCAGCAGCAGCGGCGCGGGTGGTGGTTCGCCGCCGGGGCGCTCCGGGGCCACCGCCGCCACCGTCAGCCACGGGAAGAACGGCAGCCAGGCGTGCTCGACCCCGCCCCGGGCCAGACCCGCGGCGATCGAGAACACCACGGCCGCGCCCGCGCCCACGAGGAACGGCCACATGGCGGTGTTGCGGAGCTTGCGCGCGCTGGCGTACAGCGGCGGCCCGGCGGCCAGCAGCACCACGACCACGCTGATGGCGCTCCACCACAGCACGGAGCGGTACGGCGCCACGCGGGCCGCGTAGTCCGTCTCCGCGGCCACCAGACCATCGGACCAGCCGAAGCCGAGCAGCTTCGTGCCCAGGACGGGCAGCAACGCCCCCACGCCGCTGAGGACGTTGAGCGAGGCGCGGCGGCGCGCGAAGTACACACAAACCAAGGAGAGGCCGAGCCAAGGCGCGGAGTAGGAGAACAGCGCGGCCACCCCGACCAGGAGGCCGGCCAGCCCCGCCCAGCCCGTGGCCGCCCACCCGCGCACCCGGCGCCGGCTCGCGCGCAGGCCGGAGACGATCGCGGCCGCGCCCAGCACGGCGACGAGCCCGTCGAGGCTGACCGCGGTCCAGATCGCGTAAGGAGCGAGAACCAGCACCGGTAGGTACCGCCGGGCCGCCTCCTCGCCGACCGAGTCGCGCACCGCGGCGAGCACGAGGGGAATCGTGAGCACCGATACGGCGGTGATCAGGAAACCGAGCAAAATGTGGTCCTCGACGCCGATTCGTTGCAGCGCCCACAAAAAGAGCACGGGGCCCGGAGGATGGCCCCGGGAAGCTACCGAGTGGTACGCGGCGTCGGCCGTGAAATGTCTGAGGTATTCCAGTGGCGAGTCACCCACCTGGCGTACGTCGCCCAAATATTCCTCGGGCGAGCCCAAGGCTTTCGTAAGGCCCGACCATCCATCGACAAGCGCCAAAGTGATTGCCCACAGCAGACCCACGGTGTACCCGAAAAGCTGAATTTCGCGCCACCTCAGCCGGGCGAACGCCGGCGCCGCGGCGGCCCACAGGGTGCCGGCGGCGATGACGGGCGCCAGAATCGAGCCGGGACCGACTCTGATCTTGTACCTGCCGAGGAAGGGGGCACTGGCGGTGCCCAGACGCGCGTCCAGCTGCACCGCGAGCGCGGCCAGCGCGAGGCCGCCGAGGGCCAGGAGCAGCCAACACAGTGCATCGAGACGCTCACGGTGCGCAGTGCGCGGTCGGTCCACGGACGGTTCGCTCATCACGGCGCATCACGGTATCGGGTAGGCGACAATGCTCAGCGTGTCGGTTGGCGCCCCGTCGATATCTAGCGCATGATCGTTCGAGGCGGTCTAATAGGTGGGACCGCACCAACCGCTCAGTCTGGGACGTGAGGGATCAGCATGGCAGCCACCGCCACCACCAGCACCGAGAAGGGTCGCCGGATCATCGGCGCCGAAAGGCAGACGCTGGCGAAGGACCTCGTGAAGCGGTACACCAACGGTGAGAGTATCCGTGCACTCGCCGCTTCCACCGGCCGTTCCTATGGATTCGTGCACCGGGTGCTGACCGAATCCGGCGTTCAGCTTCGTCAGCGTGGCGGCGCCCGTCGCCGCAAGAAGGCGTGAGCGCCAACGCCTCCTCGGCAAGCGCCGCACCCGGATCGGGTGAGGCGAGATTCGACCTCGACGGGCCGGTCGCGACGGTGACGTTGTGCCGGCCCCAGGTCCTGAACGCGCAGACCCCCGAGCTGTGGGCTGATCTGCGAGAGTTCGGTCGGACACTGCCGGGTGACGTGCGCGTCGTCATCGTCCGTGGCGAGGGACGGGCCTTCTCAGCCGGGCTCGACACCACCTCCGCCACCAAGATGCTCGGCGAGATCGCCGCCGGCTCCGAGTCCGACGCCGACGCCCGCATCGCCGGATTCCAGGAGGCGTTCTCCTGGCTGCGCCGGCCCTCGCTGATCTCGATCGCCGCGGTGCAGGGGCACGCCATCGGCGGCGGCTTCCAGCTCGCCTTGGCCTGCGACTTCCGGGTCGCGGCCGACGACGTCTCGTTCAGCATGGCCGAGATCAAGCTCGGCCTCGTGCCCGACCTCGGCGGCACCAAGCGCCTGGTCGAGCTGGTCGGCTACGCCCGGGCGCTCGAACTGTGCGTCACCGGGCGGCGCGTGACGGCCGCCGAGGCCTCCCAGATCGGCCTGGCCAATGTGGTGGTACCGCGGGCAGAGCTCGACGACGCCGCCAAGGACCTCGCGTCCGCCGTTCTCGCCGGCCCGCGCGACGCGGTGATCGAGATCAAGGCGCTGCTGGCCCGGGCCGCGGGGCACACGTTCGCCCAGCAGGAGGCCGCGGAGCGCACGGCCCAGCGGCGGCGCATCGCGGACCTTACCGGCCGGGGCGAATGACCTAGGTCGAAATACCTGGTCGCGACCGGGAAGCGGCGGCGCCCTCGAAAAGTTGTCGTACCTGCCGGGCACAATCACACCCGGCAGGTACTTCGGGCTTCGGGGGTGTGCGGCAATGTCTTCGCCGATGAGCAGCATGACGGGGTGGGAGACCCTGCGCTCGCTGCGCAAGGCCGACGAGCTGGCCGGCAAGAAGCTCGGCCGCGACACGACGAGGCGGATCCTGCGCTTCGCCCGCCCCTACCGGCGCGACATCCTGGTCTTCCTGATCACGGTCGTGATCGGCGCCGGCATCGGGGTCGCGACGCCCTACCTCGCCGGCGACGTCATCAACAAGATCAGCGGCGGCCGCCCCGACGCCGGCACCGCGGTCGTGCGGATCGCCCTGCTGATCGGCGCCCTCGCGATCGTCGACGCGCTCCTGTCGCTCGTCCAGCGGTGGTATTCCGCCCGGATCGGCGAGGGCATCATCCTGTCGCTGCGGCGGTTGGTGTACGACCACGTGCAGCGCATGCCGCTGCAGTTCTTCACCCGCACGCAGACCGGCGCCCTCGTCAGCCGGCTCAACAACGACGTGCAGGGCGCCCAGCGGGCCTTCACCTCCACCCTGTCGGGCGTGGTCAGCAACGTCATCCAGCTCGTGCTCACCGCGGCCGTCATGCTCACCCTGTCGTGGCAGATCACGCTCATCTCGCTCGTGATGCTGCCGCTGTTCATCCTGCCCGCGCGCCGGGTCGGCAAGCGGCTCGCCGCGATCACCCGCGAGGCCTACCAGCTCGACGCGAAGATGAACGCCACCATGACCGAGCGCTTCGGCGTGGCCGGCGCGCTGCTCGTCAAGCTCTTCGGCCGCCCCGACGACGAGGCCGCCCGCTTCGGCGAGCGCGCCGGGCGGGTGCGCGACATCGGCATCCAGACGGCGATGTTCAGCCGCGTCTTCTTCGTCAGCATGCTGCTCGTGGCCTCGCTGGCCCAGGCGCTCACCTACGGCCTGGGCGGGTGGCTCGCCGTGCACGGCCGCATCACCGCGGGCACCGTGGTGACCCTCGCGCTGCTGCTGACCCGGCTCTACGGGCCGCTGACCGCCCTCTCCAACGTGCGCGTCGACGTCATGAGCGCACTCGTCAGCTTCGAACGCGTCTTTGAGGTGCTAGACCTTGCGCCGGCGATCGCCGAGCGGCCCGAGGCGCGCGAGATCCCCCGCGGCGCGGCGACGGTCGAGTTCCGCGACGTCCACTTCCGGTACCCGTCCGCCGCCGAGGTCTCGCTCGCCTCGCTCGAGGACGTCTCCGCGCTCGACCGCACCATCACCGACGAGGTCCTGCGGGGCGTGACGTTCTCCGTCGCGCCCGGCCGGATGGTCGCGCTGGTCGGCCCGTCCGGCGCCGGGAAGTCCACGACCGCGATGCTGCTGCCACGGGTGTACGACGTGACGTCCGGCGCGGTGCTCGTGGGCGGCATCGACGTACGCGAGGCCACGCTGCAGTCGCTGCGCGACACGATCGGCGTCGTCACCCAGGACTCCCACCTGTTCCACGAGACGATCGCCGAGAACCTGCGCTACGCCCGGCCGGACGCCACCGACGACGAGCTGTGGACGGCCCTGCGGCGCGCGCAGGTGGGCGACCTGGTCGAGTCCCTGCCCGACGGCCTCGACACCGTCGTCGGCGAGCGCGGGTACCGCTTCTCGGGAGGCGAGAAACAACGCATCGCGATCGCCCGCCTGCTGCTCAAGGCCCCGTCGATCGTGATCCTGGACGAGGCGACGGCCCACCTCGACTCCGAGTCGGAGGCGGCCGTGCAGCGCGCCTTGTCGGAGGCCCTGACCGGCCGCACGGCCCTGGTGATCGCCCACCGCCTGAGCACCATCCGCGACGCCGACGAGATCCTGGTGGTCGACGGCGGCCGCATAGTGGAGCGAGGCACCCACGACACCTTGGTAGCCGCGGGCGGCCTGTACGCCGAGCTGTACCGAACCCAGTTCGCCGTGCTCGACTCCCCGCTGCCCCACCCAACCCCAACGGCAACCCCCTGACGCCTACAGCTCGCCCGCCGGCCTCCGCAACCGTCCTCGCCACCCCGCCGCGCCCCGGGCCCAGGCACGGCGCGCGAGCCGAGCCTAGGCACGGCGCCCTGGCCGAACGGCACGCGAGGCCAGGCCCCGCACACGCGCTCAGGCACGACGCACGGGTCCAGGCGCGGCGCACGGGTCCAGGCGCGGCCCACGGGTCCAGGCGCGGCGCACGGGCTCAGGCGCGGCGCACGGGCTCAGGCGCGGCGCACGGGCTCAGGCGCGGCGCACGGGCTCAGGCACGGCGCACGGGCTCAGGCACGGCGCACGGGTCCACGACGGCGCCTAGATCCACGACGGCGCACAGGTCCGCCGGCGTCAGGCCCACGCCCAGCGCCCTGGTCACTGCGCGCTGCCTGCATGCGGTGCTTCTCGGTCGCCGAACCGCCGCAAGGCCACGCAACGCCGACAGGAACGCCCTGACGGCTCCTCCACCGCTGCTGCTCGACCGCTCGTGGGGCGTGCACGACCCACGCCTCGGATGAATTCGTGACCGCTCGACGGCGCCATAGCCCATGCCGGCGCCCTGGCCACTGGTGTGCCGCCTGCGGGCTGTCCATCCGGCGTTGTCCCAGCCCAACGCCGATCGCAGCGCCTGGCAACGTCTTCGGCCGCCCGCGGCGCTGTGGGCCGCGCACTATCCACGCCGCCGCCGGGTTCGTGGTCGCCCGTCGGCGCCGGGATCCACGCACGGCCCGTAGCCAGAGCGCGGGCGGCCTGCACATGACGGGTCTGCCGTCGTTGACCTCCTCGCCACCCAATCGCCCGCGAGGCCCTGACGGCTTCTTCGCCCGCCGCGGAGGGTCAGGCTGTGCGATCCACGCCGACGCCACGACCGCGTTGTTCGAGCTGAGCGCGGTCCGCGGTGTCGGAGTCAGGGCGCACGGTCGTGGTGGAATGGCCGAGGCTCAGGACAACAGCGGCCAGGCGAGCTGGTCCGTCGTCGCCTGCAGGGCCGGGGTCTGCGGGTAGTCCTGGCTCGGGAGCACGGCGCGGATCGCTCGCATCCAATCGTGGTACGTCGCTGTGGGTGGTAGGCCCGCCAGGGCCGAGAGCGCCACGTACGTGAAGGCGCCGTTGGGGCGGTCGTCGAACGTGGCGTCGTAGGAGTACTCGGTGTCGAGGCAGCCGGCCAGGAGCAGCGCGGTCGGGCGTTGATCCGCCGGCCTCGTCGCGTGCGCCGTCACGGGGAGCGGGATCGTGGTGGCGGGTCGCGGGGCCGGGGACTGCATGAGCCGCGGGACCTGTTGCGGTGGCAGGAACGCCGACGGGGGCAGGAAGCGCGTGCGTGACGGGTGGTTCAGCCTGGTCAGGGTGCCCGAGTGGCAGGAGTCGGAGATCAGGACGGTCCGCACCCCGGGCGCGGCCAGGGCGAACAGGTCGTGCAGCTCGTCGTCCAGCAGGACGCCGTTCTCGGCGATGTCGTGCGGGCAGATGGCCTCGTCGCGGTGGTCCGGCTCGTCGCCGTCGGTGTCGGGGATCCAGGTGCCGTGGCCGGAGTACGTGATGATGACCGCGTCCCCGTCCGTTGCGGTCGTCAGCAGTTCTCTGATGCCGGTGCGGATCGCGGCGCCCGAGGCGGCGCCGTCCAGCAGGCGGCGTACGTCGAAGCCGCGTGCGGTGAGCGCGGCGGCCCAGTCGTCGGCGTCGTTGCGGCAGCCGGCGAGGTCGTTCTCGGTGCCGGGATAGTCGTTGATCCCGATGCACAGTGCGCGTTTCATGGTTCCCCCGTGACTCGAATGCGGACCTTACGCATCGATGGCGTCACAGAGGGTGGCCGCGGTTGGGCAGCCGGGTGCCGCTGGAACGGCGCCCCTTGCTCAAACGCACAAATTGGACAACTACGGCGATGGCGGCTGCGGACGGTGAACGGGGGGCCGGCGCGAAGGTGGGGGACGTCGGAACTCGATGTCGTCCCAGGCGATCCGGTCGGGTGGGCGGGCGGCCGGGTGTGCGGGATCGGGGCCGGGGCACGAGGGGACCGGGTCGGCCAGGGCGAACACCCGCCGCAGGTCGGCCAGCAAGGACTCGTCTGGATCGTCGGGGGCGGTCATGGCCGGGCGCAGGCGGGGTCCGTCCGGTCGGTGTCCGCCGTGGGTAACCGCGTGAATCGTGGCTGCATGGGTGTGTCTCCGTCCCCGCTGGTGGCGCCGCGAGCTGGGGGGAGGGCGGCGCCGTTTCGTGACATGAGGACGGGGTGGTTGTTCCTGATACAAGGTGGGGCAGATCGTTCGGATCCTGTCGTTCGTGTCCGTTCGATCAAGCGCTGTTGACAGGCAAAGTGGCGTTGACCTTCGGATTCCGTCGTGGCGAAGGTGTCGTTCGGGGGCGGTCGTTCGGGTTCGTACTGTCTGGAATCGGGCACTGTCAGATTGCGACGATGCTCCCGCCGTCCACCGGGATCGCGGCGCCGGTCAGGTAGGACGCGGCGGGGGAGAGGGCGAACGCGGCCACCCGGCCGAACTCGTCGGCGGTGCCGATCCGGCGCAGCGGTACGGCCGCGGCGGCCTCGGCCTCCGCGCGCGCCGGGTCCGTGGCGGCGTCGAAGAGCTCGCGGTTGCGGTCGGTCAGGAAGCGGCCGGGGAGCAGGGAGAAGACCCGGATGCCGCGCGGGCCCAGCTCGCCGGCGAGGTCCTTCGCCACGCCCGCGAGGCCCGGGCGGAGGCCGTTGGAGATGCTGAGGTTACGCAGCGGCTGACGTACCGACGAAGAAAGCACCAGACCGATTGCCGCGTCGTGGCCGGGCTCCCGGGTGCCGATCGCCGCGGCCAGCGTGCGGGCCAGGCGCAGGGTGCCCAGGAAGATGGTCTGGAACGCGGACTGCCAGGCCTCCTCGGGGGTCTCCAGGACGCCGCCGTGCGGTGGGCCGCCGACCGAGATCAGGGCGCCGTCCAGGCGGCCGAAGCGGGTGCGGGCGGCGGCCACGAGGCGGTCGCCGGTGTCGGGGGCGGCCAGGTCGGCGGTCAGGCCCTCGGCGCGGTCGGGGCCCAGGGCCTCGACGGCGGCCTTCACGGTCTGCGCGGTGCGGCCGGAGACGACCACCCTCGCGCCGTCGGCGGCCAGGGCCCGGGCGGTCGCGAAGCCCAGGCCGCGGGAGGCGCCGGTCAGGACGTACACGCGGTCGGTGAGGCCGAGATCCATGCCCGTGATCGTATGGGAGCGAAGGGTCAGCGCCGGCGCAGGCGGGTCCACAGGCTCCGGCGGCGGGGGACCGGGGCCGACTCGCCGTCGTACGACAGCTCCGCCTCGCGGGCCTCCAGCTCCTCCCGGGCCAGCTCCGGCAGGGCCGCGCCCACCGAGCGGGCGAAGTCCCAGCCGTCGCGCAAGGAGCCGTTCGGCGGGTGCGTCGCGGCCCACGCGGCGAACGTCGCCGGCCAGTCCCGGCCGTACGACGCGGCCAGGAACGGCCACCGCTGGGCCACCTCGCCCGCGCGCTTGCGCCGCAGCGCGGTCCTCGTCGCCTGAACGGCCGCCTCGTCGAAGCCCGCCGGGAGCTCACCGCCGGCCACGAGGGCGACGACGAGAGCCTGCTGCCGGGCGGCGAGGCCGCCGCCGGCGGCGACAGACGCCGCCGGGTCGGTCACGTGATCGCCGGCCATCCGGCCGCCTCCGCTATCGCGTCCAGCTCGGCCGTCAGGGCCGCCGCCGGCGGGTAGTCCCCGTCGCGCTCCAGCATCAGGGCCGGCGGCGTGGTGCGGGCGCACAGGTCCTTCACCAGGGTCAGGACCTCCGGCGGGATCGCGTCCGTGTGGGTGTCGTGGTAGAAGCCGCCGTGCTCCATGCCGCCGGCCACGTGGACGTACGCGATCCGGGACAGCGGCAGCTCGTCGAGCAGGGCGGTCGCGCTCTCGTGCCGGTTGCGGGCGTTGGCGTACACGTTGGCGATGTCGAGGAGCAGCGCGCACCCCGTGCGGTCGAGGATCTCGGTGAGGAACTGGGCCTCGGTCAGCTCCGCGTCCGGCCAGTCGAACAGGGCGGCAATGGGTTCCAGCGCCAGTTGTACCCCACCGAGCGCGGACTGGGTGCGGCGGACGTTGGCGACGATCGCGTCGACCGACTCGCGGGTGCGCGGGACCGGCAGGAGGTGCCCGGCCTCGAGCCCGCCCGCACGCACGAACGCGATGTGCTCGCTGACCAGGGGCGCGTTCAGGAGCCGGGCGCACTCGTAGAGGTGGGCGGCACGCTCGTCGGCGATCGGCTCGGCGCCGCCCATTGAGAGCTTGACGCCGTGCGGGATGACGGTGACCCCGCGCCCGACGAGCTCGGCGAGCGCGTCGGGCACGGGCGCGTGCGGGTGCAGGGACTCGGCCACCACCTCGGTGAAGCGCAGGCCGGGCAGGGCGGCGACGTAGCCGGCGATCTCGGGGCGCCAGCCGATGCCGACGCCGTACTGCGGGCCGGTCATCCCCCACATCCTCCGCCGCCGCAGCTGGAGCCCCCGCCGCAGCTGGAGCCGCTCGAGCACGACGAGGAGCTGCTCGAGCAGGACGAGGAGCTGGAGCAGGAGGAGCCGGAGCTGGAACCGCTGGAGTAGTACCCGGAGCCGGTCTGGGCGATGTTGCGCTGCAGCTCGGCCTCGGCGGCGAACGACGGGTCGGCGAGCCAGAACGCGCCGGCGCCGAAGAGGCCCACGCTCAGGGCCGCGGCCTCGGGGCCGTAGGTGGACCAGGACGGCTTCTGGCTCGGCGAGAGATGGCGCACCGCGGCGCGCATCCGGTTGAGCTGCTTCTTGCCGGCCGCGGAGACCCGCGGCACCGACAGCAGCGCGAAGGCGACCACGGCCACCGGGACGATGAGCAGCACGAGGTTGGTGACCGGCCGGTTGTTGCTGACGCCGGCGAAGACGCGGAAGATGCCGAGCGCGACGACGGCGAAGACGACCAGGGCGCCCATGCGTACGGCGCGGCGGGCCTCGGCGTCGAGGATCCAGCCGCCCTGGGCCAGGTCGGCCTCGGCGCGGTCGAGCACGGAGCGCACGCTCGCGTGGGTGAGCAGGCCGGTCATGTTGATGCTGTTGCGGGCGAGCGCGTAGACGGCCCGGTCGAGCTCGGAGGCTCCGGTGGGCGGAATCGCGGTCTGGTGGAGGTACCCGCGCTTGTCGCTCTCGATGCTGCCGGCGGTGCGGAGGGCGGCGAGGGAGCTGTAGACGGCGAGGCGGCGATCCCCGTTGATCAGCGCGGCCTGGGTCGGGGTGAGGTCGCGTGCGTTGCGCAGTGACGGGCCGCCGGTGATGGAGCGCCGCCAGATGAGCACGCCGATGATCGCAACAGCGGCGAGGCCGAAGTACAGCCACAGGAACTGCGGGCCCGGGATGCCCCAGGTGTCACCCGGCCCCGCCACGATCGATGTCGTCATGCGCTCAGTGTGGGTGCGGCTGTCGAGCGTTTCACCTCGCCATTCGGACACTTGAGGAAACCTTGTGGCCGACGGCGACCGGTCAGTTACGCCGGACCGCCGCCTCGACCAGGCTGAGCACGGCCTCCAGGTCGGCGACCGGGCGGCCGGTGGCCAGGTGCAGGACGAGCCCGTCGTAGGCGAGCTCCAGGAACTGGGTCAGGATGCCGATCGGCACGTCGTCGCGCAGCACGCCGGCCTCGAGCTGGCGCTGGAGGCGCTCGCGGGTGGCCTCGGCGACCGCCTCCGAGCGGGCGGCCCAGCGCTTGGCGAACTCGGGGTCGGTGCGCAGCCGCCGCGACACCTCGAGCTGGCTGCCGAGCCAGCCGCCGGTGTCGGAGGCGTCCGCCGCGGCCAGCAGGTCGCGCATCACCTGCACCAGGCCGTGCTGGGCGACCGTCGATACCATGGTGGCGGCGTCGTCCTCGGCGACGGCCAGGAAGAGCGAGTCCTTGTCCCGGAAGTGGTGGAAGATCGCGCCGCGGGACAGGCCGATCTCCTCCTCGAGCCGCCGCACGGTCGCGCCTTCGTAGCCGTGGCGGGCGAAGCACGTCCGGGCGCCGGTGAGGATCTCCCTCCGGCGCGCGTCGAGCTGGTCCTGGCTCACCCTGGGCACGCCTCGATTATGCAAGCCGTACATACGGTTTGCGAACAGGGTCGTTTCGCCCGTGTTTCTTCCCGGCGTTTGGCCCGGGTTTGCACCAATTTATCGGGCCTCCCGCGAACATGAGGATCTGTTCGATATCGGACTGGTCACGTACCCTGCCCGCGTGCCCCTGTTGTTGCTCAGCCTGGACGACACCCTGTTGGACAGGGCCGGGGCGTTCCGCGCGTGGGCAACGGGGTTCCTGGACGAGATCGGCGCCCCTGAGTACGACCTGGAATGGCTGCTCTCCGTCGACGCGGACGGCATGGGGTCGGCCTGGGACGTCGCCGAGGGGCTGCGCGACCGTTACGGGCTGCGGTACAGCGCGCTGGACCTCGTGGAGGAGATCCGCCAGGCGATCATGGACCGCATGCGGCTGGACCCGCTGACCGCGTGCGCCCTGGCCATCGCCGAGGACTCCGGGTGGGTGCCGGTCGTCGTCACCAACGGCGAGTCCCGCCAGCAGGAGGAGAAACTGCGGAAGACCGGCCTGGATCGGTACCTCGCGGACTGGGTCATCTCCGAGGAGGCGGGCGTGCGCAAGCCGAACCCGCGCATCTTCGCCATCGCGGCCGAGCGGGCCCGGATGCGCCTGTCGGGCGCGTGGATGATCGGCGACAGCCCCGAGGCCGACATCGGCGGGGCGGACGCGGCCGGGATGCGCAGCGTCTGGCTGCACCGCGGGCGGGCCTGGGTCGAGGGCCGCTACACGCCGACCCGGACGGCCGACGGCGTGATCGCCGCGATCGCCGAGGTCATGGCCTCGCGCTGAAAATCGGTTGCGCCCGCTCCGGACCCGTTGCACACTGGCGACAACTCCGAGTCGGAAGGGGGTTGGTTTACATGGCTGCCGTCAAGGCGCGCTTTCGCATGCCCGTGAACCTTCTTCCTTCCTTGACTCAGGAGAACTCGCGTTGCGCGACCAAAACTTTGCTTCATCACGCCGTCGCTTCGATGACGACGACCCGAACTTCCTGAAGCGCCTCTCCCACGACTTCGACACCGCGTGGGACTCGTCGGACGACCCGTCCGGCGACGAGCGGTACTCGTCCTGGGACACCCCCGGCGTGCTGCACGGCCCCGAGCCCCGTCCGGACTGGGTGGTCACCGAGCTCTCCGCCCGGGACACCGAGCTCGGCGTGCTCAAGACCGGCAAAGAGGCCGACGTCCACCTCGTCGAGCGTGCGGTGCCCGACGGGCCCCGCACGCTGCTGGCGGCCAAGCGCTACCGCGCCGCCGAGCACCGCATGTTCCACCGCGACTCCGGGTACCTCGAGGGCCGCCGCGTCCGCGCGTCCCGCGTCACCCGCGCCATGGAGAGCCGCACCGCCTTCGGGCGCGAGGCGCTCGCGGGGCAGTGGGCGGCCGCGGAGTTCGGCGCGCTCGGTCAGCTGTGGGCGTTGGGGGTCAGCGTGCCGTACCCCGTGCAGCTGCTCGGCACCGAGGTCATGCTCGAGTTCGTGGGAGCGCCGGACGGTACCGCCGCGCCCCGGCTCGCCCAGACCCGCCCCTCGCGGGCGGAGCTGGAGTCGCTGTGGTGGCAGCTCGTCGACGGGCTGCGGGTGCTGGCCCGGGCCGGCCTGGCCCACGGCGACCTGTCCCCGTACAACCTGCTCGTGGACGGGGAGCGGCTGGTCTTCATCGACCTGCCGCAGATCGTCGACGTGGTGATCAACCCGAACGGGGCCGAGTTCCTCGCCCGCGACGTGGCAAACGTGGCGCGCTGGTTCACGGGCAAGGGCTTCCCGGTCGACCCCGAGCCGCTCGTCGTGGAGTTGCTGCACGACGCCGGCATCCGCTGAGAGAACAGACCGCGGCTCGCCCGATTCGTGAACGGGCGAGCCGCGGCGGGGCGGACCCGGCGGCGAGGGTGGTCCGCCGTGCCGCTGATCGGGAGGGCCTCAGCCCAGGTGAACGGCCGCGCCGTCGGCGGCCACGTCGGTCTTCGAGGCCTTCACGAACACGAAGACCACGATCGCGGCCAGGACCAGCAGCGCCGATCCCCACCAGAACGCGGTCACGTACCCGTGCACCATCGCGTGCGCCTGGAGGGCCTTGAGCGCGGCCGGGTCCGGCGGGCCGCCCGCGGACGCGGGGAGGTGGTCGCGGCCGTACGCCGTCGCCGCCGTGATCGCCACCGTGTTGAGCAGCGCCGTGCCGAGCGAGCCGCCGACCTGCTGCGAGGCGTTCACGACCGCGCTGGCCGCGCCGGCGTCGTGCGGGTCGACGCCGACCAGGGCGATGTTGCCCAGCGGCACGAACGTGCAGCCCAGGCCGAAGCCGAGGATCAGCAGCGCGGGGAGCACGGTGGTGGCGTACGGCGTGTCGACGCCGATGCGGGTCATGAGCACCATGCCGACGGCCGCGACGACGCCGCCGAACGCCATGATCGGCTTGGGGCCGAGGCGGGGGAGCAGGCCGCTGGCCAGGCCGGCCGCGGTGACCACGCCGATCGAGACCGGCAGCGAGTGCACGCCGGACTTGAGCGGGGTGTAGCCGAGGACCAGCTGGAAGTACAGGGTGACGAAGAAGATCGCGCCGATGAACCCGGCGCCGATCAAGGTCGAGGACAGGTAGGCCCCGCCGCGGGTGCGCTGGGCGATGACGCGCAACGGCAGCAGCGGGTTGCGGATGCGCGCCTCGACGACCACGAACAGCGCCAGCAGTACCAGGGCGGCGCCGACGAGCCCGAGGGTGACCGGGGAGCCCCAGCCGTACTTCAGGTTCATCTGCGCGTCGGTCTCGCCGGCCTTGGTGAACCCGAACACGAGCAGGCTCAGGCCGAGCGTGGCCAGCACCGCGCCGGGGATGTCGTAGCGGGTGTTGCCGTGGGCCTTGCTCTCCGGTACGACCGGAACGGCCAGGGCGATCGCGATGAGCGCCACCGGAATGTTGACCAGCAGGCACCAGCGCCAGTTCGCGTACTCGGTCAGCAGGCCGCCCAGCACCAGGCCCAGCGCCGCGCCGCCGCCGGCGATCGCGCCGTAGACGCCGAAGGCCCGGGCCCGCTCCCGCGGGTCCACGAACAGCACGCTGAGCAGGGCCAGCGAGGCCGGGGCGAGCAGCGCGCCGAAGACCCCCTGCAGCCCGCGGGCCAGGAACAGGGAGGTGTCGTTCCACGCGGCGCCGCCCAGGGCCGAGGCGAGCGCGAAGCCGATGATGCCGACGACGAAGGTGCGCTTGCGGCCCCAGTAGTCGGCGATGCGGCCGCCGAGCAGCAGCAGGCCGCCGAAGGTCAGGGTGTAGGCGGTGACCACCCACTGCTGGTTGGAGTCGCTGATGCCGAGGTCGGCCTTGGCGTGCGGCAGGGCGACGTTTACCACGGTCGCGTCGAGCACGACCATGAGCTGCGCGGCGGCGATGATCGCCAGCGCGAACCAGCGTTTCGGGTACGCGTGCAGCGGGGTGGAGACGGCGGCCGGCGCGCCGGCCTCGTGCTTCCCCCCGGTGGATACGTGACTCATCCGGGACCTCCCTGAATCATTGAAGGTCTACCGGGAGGTCCCGTCGCGGATTTGCCGAGGTCCGTATTTTGAGATCGTGATCACGGAATAATGAGCAGCTTTCCCGTGGTCCGCCGGCCCTCCAGCGCCGCGTATGCGTCCGCGACCGCATCCAGCGGATAACGCCCCGTGACGGCCGGGTCGACAATGCCCTGCGCGACCCATCCGAACAGTGTTTCCGCGCGTTCGAGCAATTCCGCGCGGGAGGCGATGAAATGCCCCAGCGTCGGGCGGGTGAGGAAATAGGAACCGGACATCAGGCGCAGCGGGTCGAATGGCGGGACCTTGCCGCTGGCCGCGCCGAACAGTACCAGCGTGCCGCGCGGGCGCAGGGCCTGCAGGCTGGTGTCGAACGTGTCCGCGCCGACGCCGTCGTACACCGCGTCGGCGCCCGCGCCCCCGGTGACCTCGCGCACGGCGTCCAGCGCCTCGTCGTAGGGCACAGCGCGTACCGCACCCGCCGCCTTGGCCAGGTCACGCTTCTCCGGCGTGGAGGCGGTCGCGACCACCCGGCCGCCGAGGTGCGTGACGATCCGGGTGAGCAGGTGCCCCATCCCCCCGGCGGCGGCGTGCACGAGCACCGCGCAGCCCGGCCGGGCCGCGTACGAGTCGTGGGTGAGGTAGTGGGCGGTGAGGCCCTGCAGGATGACCGCGGCGGCCTGCTCGGTGGTGAGCTCCTCCGGCACCGGGACCAGCCGGTCGGCCGGGACGAGCGCCTGCTGGGCGTGGCTGCCGGGGATGCCCGTCCAGGCCACCCGGTCGCCCGGGGCCAGGCCGTGCACGTCGCCGCCGAAGGACAGCACGGTGCCCGCGCCCTCGCTGCCCAGCACCGCCGGCAGGGGCACCTGGTAGGTGCCGGTGCGCTGGTACACGTCCATGTAGTTGACCCCGCTGGCCTCGACCAGCACCAGCGCCTCCCCGGGGCCGGGCCGCGGGTCGGGTCGGTCCTGCACCCGCAGTACCGAACGATCGCCGTACTCGCCGAACACCACTGCTCGCATTGCGTTGCCTCCTCGGTTTGTCGGGTTCCTGTCTACCCCAAACCGCCGATCGGTTTTGTCGTACCGCTGCCGTAGCATCCGGGCAGTCGTTTGGAGGTGAGCACGCGTGGGCCCGACCCCGACCCATCGTCTCGCGATCGATCTCGGCACGTGCCACACCGTCGCCGTCGTGCAACGCGGTGACGAGGCCCCCCGGGCGCTGCTCTTCGACGGCTCACCGGTCATGCCGTCGGGCATCTACGCCGACGAACAGGGCCGGCTCAGCGTGGGCCGGGACGCCGAACGGCTCTCCCAGCTCGCCCCGGAGCGCTTCGAGCCGTATCCGAAGCGCAGCGTCGACGAGGGCTCGGTGCTGCTCGGCGCGACCGAGGTCACGGTCGTGGAGATGCTTGCCTCGCTGCTGCGCCGGGCCGCCGAGGAGTCGCTGCAGGCCGGGGTCAACCCGGTCGGCTCGACGGTGCTCACCTGCCCCGCCGACTGGGGCGGCCAGCGGCGCAACGTGCTGCTCGAGGCGGCGCGGGCGGCCAACCTGGGCCCCGTGGTGCTCGTCGACGAGCCGATCGCCGCCGCGACCTACTGCCTGCGGGTGCTGGGCCAGCAGGTCGCCCCGCTGCAGAGCCTGGCCGTGTTCGACTTCGGCGGCGGCACCCTTGACGTGTCGGTGGTGCGCCGCGAGTTCGACGGGCTGCGCGTGCTCGGCGTCGGCGGCCTCGACGACCTCGGCGGCGTCGACATCGACGCGGCCCTCGTCGGCCACCTCGGCCAGCTCATCAACCTGCGCCACCCGGAGCTGTGGCAGCGCCTGGCCAACCCCGACACCACCGCGGCCAAGCGCGACCGGCGCGAGCTGTGGGCGGAGGTCCGCGCGGCCAAGGAGATGCTGTCGCGGACCGCCTCGGCGCCCGTGCACCTGCCCGGCACCGACGAGGCCCTGCACCTCACGCGCGAGGAGCTGGAGCGGGTCGCCGGGCCGCTCATCGACCGCGCGGTGGACGAGACCCGCCGGGTGCTCGAGCGCGCAGGCGTCGACGTGCGCCAGCTCGCCGGCATCTTCCTGGTCGGCGGGTCCAGCCGCATCCCGCTCGTGGCGAGCCGGCTGCACGCCCGCTTCGGGGTGGCGCCGGTGGTGCCGGAGCAGCCCGAGCTGCCGGTCGCTTACGGCGGCATGCTGGCCGTCGGCACCGCGACCGGGGTCCAGCCTCCGCCGATCAATCCTCCGGCCCCGCCGCGGCCGGCGCCCCCGCGCCCGATGTCCCCGACCGGGTCGCCGATGTCGCCGACCGGCGCCCCGACGTCCCCGACCTCGCCGACCGGATACCCGGTGTCCGGGGTGCCCGCGTCCGGGCCGCCGGGCACGGCCTACCCGGTCTCGATGGGCTTCCCGGCCTCGGCGCCCGCCTCACCCGCCGCCGGGCCCGCCTCCCCGGCCGGCCGGCCCATCAGCCCGCAGGCCCCCGTGCCGCCGCGGATGATGCCGCAGCCGCCGAACATGCCGCCGAACGCGCCGCCGTCGTACGGTGTCGGCGTCCCCGTGGTCGTGCGCCAGCCGCGCCGCCGCACCGGCCCCTGGATCGCGCTCGTGATCGTGCTCGCGATCATCGGCGGTTGCGTGTACGGCGGAAACCAGCTCTTCGGCTGGATGGGCGACCAGTTCGAGTCCGTGAAGAACGGCATCCCGGGCCTGGACTCCGGCCCCGGCGGGCCGGGCCAGGTCGACGGGCTCAAGGGCGGCGAGCCGATCCAGCTCAGCTCCGACGGCGCGATCGCCGCGGTGGCCGGCAACGGCAACATCTACACCGCGCAGGTGAACGCGGGCGCGACGGTCGTGGCCGGGTACGAGACGGCGGGCAAGCAGACCTGGAACGTGCAGCTGCAGATGGAGCCGGCCAAGATCGCGCTGCGGGTGGTGGGCAGCCTGCTCATCGTCGACGGCGAGGACGACGTCAAGCTCGGCGGCGACGGCAAGCAGGAGTCGCGCTCGGTCATCGACCTGGCCACACACACGGCGAAGTGGACCAAGGCGTGGACGAGCCGGATCGACCTGCTGTACTCGGGCACCGAAGCCGTCGTGGAGAACCGCGACTGGAAGAAGCCGTCGATCGAGCGGGTCAACCTCGCCGACGGCTCGACGAAGTGGACCGCGGCCGCCGGTGACGGCCAGCGCATCAACGGCGAGCGCGGGGCGAAGCCGTCGCTGCGCTGGCCGACGTCCGACACCCCGGCCGGGCTGATCGTGCCGACCTACGGGCTGTCGTTCTCCCGCTATGTGCCGTTCCAGGAGTCGCTCACCGCCGACGCCGGGTTCGCGGTGCAGCTGCTCAGCGACACCAAGGCGGCGACGATCGACCTCAACACCGGCAAGCAGACAGCGAGCGGCACCTACAGCAAGGGCATCACCAACGACTCCTGGCTCGTCTACAACGACCTGGCGATGTTCCGGCCCGACACCGACGGCACCGTGATCGCGTACAACATCCGCAACTGGCAGAAGGCTTGGGAGTACCGCGCGACGGCCGGCACCGACATCGACGACCTGCGCCCGTGCGGCGAGAAGATGATCTGTGTCGCGGGCAAGCAGAACTCCGGCAAGGACGTGCTCATCGCCATCGACAGCACCAACGGCCAGGCGAAGTGGACGCGGCAGTCGATCCGCGACCGCAGCGGCACCATCTCCGGCACCGAGCAGCCCACCTGGGTCGTGATGGACGGCAAGCTCGTCGGCGGCCACGGCGTGTTCACCTCGGTCGGCGACGCGGCCGTGCTCGACCCGTCCAACGGCAACGACCAGGTCGAGCTGGGCAAGGGGCTGGGAAACCAGGACGCCCTGGCCGGCTACGGCAACAAGGTCGTCATCGAGAGCGTCGTGCCCGGCACCGGCACCTGGAACGCGTACATCTACGGCCTCGACGGCAAGGCGATCGGCTCGGGCGGGGTGCCGACGCTGCTGCAGGCGGTGTCGCTGAGCAACGACTCGATGGTGCTCGTCGACAGCGACAACGCGAAGGTGTACCGCTTCCAGATCCCCGCGGGCAAGTAGCGCACACGGCGACGGCGGCCGTCCGGACCGGACGGCCGCCGTCGGTGTATCCGCGGGCCTGGGTTACGCGGCGATCATCTTGCGCAGCACGTACTGCAGGATGCCGCCGTGCCGGTAGTAGTCCGCCTCGCCGGGGGTGTCGATGCGCACGACCGCGTCGAACTCGACGCCGCTGTCGGTGCTCACCTTGACCGTGCGCGGGGTGCTGCCGTCGTTGAGCTGCTCGACGCCGGTGACGGTGAACGTCTCGGTGCCGGACAGGCCCAGCGAGTCGGCCGTCTCGCCCGCCGGGAACTGCAGGGGCAGCACGCCCATGCCGATGAGGTTCGAGCGGTGGATGCGCTCGTACGACTCGGCGATGACGGTGCGCACGCCCAGCAGCGCGGTGCCCTTGGCGGCCCAGTCGCGCGAGGAGCCGGAGCCGTACTCCTTGCCGGCCAGGATCACCAGCGGCACCCCGGCCTCGGCGTAGGCGACCGAGGCGTCGTAGATCGTGGTCTGCTCGCCGTTGAGGTGGTTGACTGTCACGCCGCCCTCGGTGCCCGGCGCGAGCTGGTTGCGCAGCCGGATGTTGGCGAACGTGCCGCGGATCATGACCTCGTGGTTGCCGCGGCGGGAGCCGTAGGAGTTGAAGTCCCGCCGCTCCACGCCGTGCTCGGCGAGGTACTTGCCCGCGGGGGAGTCGGCCTTGATCGAGCCGGCCGGCGAGATGTGGTCGGTGGTGACCGAGTCGCCGAGCTTGGCCAGGACCCGGGCGCCGCTGATGTCGTTCACCGGCGACGGCTCGGTGGCCATGCCCTCGAAGTACGGGGGCTTGCGCACGTACGTCGACTCGCCCGCCCAGTCGAAGGTGTCGCCGGTCGGCGTGGGCAGCGAGCGCCACTGCTCGTCGCCGGCGAAGACGTCGGCGTAGCGGGTCGAGAACAGGTCGGCCCCGAGCGCCGAGGCGATGGTGTCCTCGATCTCCTTCGGGTTCGGCCAGAGGTCACGCAGGTACACCGGCTGCCCGTCCGACCCCGTGCCCAGCGGGTCGCTGGTGAGGTCGATGTCCATGGTGCCGGCCAGGGCGTACGCGACTACCAGCGGCGGGGAGGCCAGGTAGTTCATCTTCACGTCCGGGTTGATCCGGCCCTCGAAGTTGCGGTTGCCCGACAGCACCGACACGACGGTCAGGTCGTGCTCGTTCACGGCGGCGCTGATCGGCTCCGGCAGCGGGCCGGAGTTGCCGATGCAGGTGGTGCAGCCGTAGCCGACGAGGTTGAAGCCGAGCTTGTCGAGGTACGGGGTCAGCCCGGCCCGATCGTAGTAGTCCGTGACCACCTTCGAGCCGGGGGCCAGGGTCGTCTTCACCCACGGCTTGCGGGTGAGGCCCTTCTCCACCGCGTTGCGGGCCAGCAGCGCCGCGCCGATCATGACCTGCGGGTTGGACGTGTTGGTGCACGAGGTGATGGCGGCGATGACTACCGCGCCGTGGTCGAGCTCGTAGTCCTCGACCCGCACCGGCTTCGAGGTGCGGCCGTTGGCGCCGGTCGCGGCCGAGACCAACTCGTGCGGGCGGTCGCCGTTGGTGCTCTGGTGGTTGGCCGGCGAGTCGCTGGCCGGGAACGACTCGGCGCTGGCCTCGTCGGTCGGGCCCTCGACGCCGTCGCCGACGTAGTTGTCCAGCACCGAGCGGAACATCGTCTTGGCGCTGGCCAGCGGCACCCGGTCCTGCGGGCGCTTCGGGCCGGCGAGCGACGGCTCGATGGTGCCCAGGTCCAGCTCGAGGCGCTCGGAGTACTCCGGCTCGGCGGCCGGGTCGTGCCAGAGGCCCTGCTCCTTGGCGTACGCCTCGACGAGCGCGACCTGGGCCTCGTCGCGGCCGGTCAGCTTCAGGTACTTGATGGTCTCGTCGTCGATCGGGAAGATCGCCACGGTCGAGCCGTACTCGGGGCTCATGTTGCCGATCGTGGCCCGGTTGGCCAGCGGCACCGCGCTCACGCCCGGGCCGTAGAACTCGACGAACTTGCCGACCACGCCGTGCTTGCGCAGTATCTCGGTGATGACGAGCACCAGGTCGGTGGCGGTGGTGCCCTCCGGCAGCTCGCCGCTGAGCTTGAAGCCCACGACCCGCGGGATGAGCATCGACACCGGCTGGCCGAGCATCGCGGCCTCGGCCTCGATGCCGCCGACGCCCCAGCCGAGCACGCCCAGGCCGTTGACCATCGTGGTGTGCGAGTCGGTGCCGACCACGGTGTCCGGGTAGGCCTGGCCGCCGCGGGCCATGATGACCCGGGCCAGGTACTCGATGTTCACCTGGTGCACGATGCCGGTGCCCGGCGGGACGACCTTGAACTCGTTGAACGCGGTCTGGCCCCAGCGCAGGAACTGGTAGCGCTCCTTGTTCCGCCCGTACTCCAGCTCGACGTTGCGCTCGAACGCGTCCGGCCGGCCGAACAGGTCGGCGATGACGGAGTGGTCGATGACGAGCTCGGCCGGGGCGAGCGGGTTGACCCGCTTCGGGTCGCCACCGAGCTCGACGACGGCCTCGCGCATGGTGGCGAGGTCGACCACGCAGGGCACGCCGGTGAAGTCCTGCATCAGCACCCGGGCCGGGGTGAACTGGATCTCGACGCTCGGCTCGGCCGACGCGTCCCAGTTGCCCAGCGCCCGGATGTGCTCGGCGGTGATGTTCGCGCCGTCCTCGGTGCGCAGCAGGTTCTCGAGGAGGATCTTCAGGCTGTACGGCAGTCGCCCGGCGCCCTCGACCTGGCCGATCCGGTAAATCTCATAGCTCGCGTCACCGACGCTCAGCTGGCTCTTTGCTCCGAAGGAGTCGAGGCTCGCCACGGCGTGTGCTCCTCTTCCGTCAAGTCGTGTTTCCAATACGCCAGTCTTCCCCAGCACGCGCCGGGGCCAGGCAAGGGGGTGTCGCTGTCGTCGCTCAACCAAACCGTACGTCCGTCTTGTTAAACGCGCAAGGCCGTCTCAGCCCTTGCCGTGGCGTGCTCTGTGCGCCGGGTTACGAGCCTGGGTGAGCGCGCGTGCCAGCTCAGCGCGGTCGCCGGTGGCCGTTCTCGGCACCCGGCGCAGGTCGGGCTCGGCGCACCGGTGCAGCCGCGTCGAGCGGGGTGCGGAGCCACTCCCTGGGCCGGTGCCGGGGCTTCCTGGGCCGGTGCCAGAACTCGCTGGGCCGGTGCCGGGGCTTCCTGGGCCGGTGCCGGAACTCGCTGGGCCGGTGCCGGGGCTCCCGGGCCAGTTGGATCTGCTCGGCGGCCCGCAGGGTGCGCCGGCCGAGTTCGAGCACCAAGCGAGCAAACGCCCGCACGCGCCGTGCACATCACCGACAACGGCGAGCACCCGCTCACGGCCGACGAGCACCACACCGCCAGGTTCGGTCAGAGTCGGCACATCCGCGCCGCGCGTTCGCGCATCTTCAGCTTCGTGCGCAGCGTCCGCCTCGTGCACGACTTCCGGTTCGTCCGTCGCGCGCTTTTGGGCACTTTCTGTTCCCAGCGCGCCATTTCGCTCGCGCGTGGCGTCCGTGTGTGCGGTGTCCATGTGTGCGTTGTCCATGCGTGCGTGTGCGGTGTTCGTTCGCGCGGCCGCTGGTTCTCGCATGGCGTCTGGTTCGTGCGTGTTGTCCGTGCGCTTGGTGCGCGTGTGTGCAGGTGCCCGGTTGTGGTGTGCGTTTGTGTGGTGTGCGTGTGTGCAGTCGCTGGTTCTCGTGTGGCGTTCGGTGCAGTCGGTGGTTCTCGTGTGGCGTTCGGTGCAGTCGGTGGTTCTCGTGTGGCGTTTGGTTCGTGCGTGTTGTCGGTGCGCTCGGTGCGCGTGCGCGTGCGCGTGTGCGGCTGCGGCTGCGGCTGCGGTGTGCGTTTGCGTTGTGCGCGTGTGCGCAGGTTGTCCCGCTGCAGTGTTCGTTTCGTGGTGCGCGCTTGTGCGGCTTTGGCCGGCCGCGGTGTTCTGGCCTCTCGCGGGGCCCGGGATGCGCAGTTCCCAACGGCCGGTGGGGCCTCGCCTACAGTTCGACGATCTCCCGGCCGTCGGGGCCGGGGCGGAAGCCCGCGTCGCGCAGGATGCCCAGCAGGCCCGTCGACGGCAGCGCCTCCAGGGTGCGCGCGGACGTGGCTCGCAGGGCGTCCACCAGCGCCACGACGACCTGCACGGCGCGGTCGCGCTCGCCCGGGGCGGTCGCCACGCCCGCCAGGCGGACGGTTACCGGGTCGGGGCGCAGGGCCGCCAGGGCCGCCGCGGGGGCGGAGTCGTCGTCCGCCGGGTCGACCAGTTCCCACCACTGCACGGTCGTGTCGCCCGCGAGCGCGGCGTCCCACTGGCGGGCCGTCGTGCGGGTGAGCTCCAGGCGGGTGATCGGCACCCGGCGTACCAGCAGCAAAGCAGTCACATTCCCAGCATCCGCCGGGAGCCTTGCAAACGCCTTGCCAACGGCAGGCAACCCGGTCAGGCGGCGACGCCGGTCAGGCGGGTGTACTCCGCCGCGGTGCCGATGGCGCCGCGGTGGTCCGGGTGCTCCACGTAGTGCTCGACGACCGTGCCCAGGAAGACGGGCTCGACGGCCAGGAGGTCCAGCGGTATCAGCAGCCAGCCGGGCTCCGGGCGGCCGGGGCGGCGGATGCTCAGGGCCAGCTTCGGCGAGCGTACCGGGATCGGCAGCGGGTTGGCCGGCACCCGCACCAGGTCGTCCCAGGCCAGCACGCGGCGGCCGCCGGCGCGGATGTTCAGGCCCGCCGGGCTGACCACGATCCGCGGGCCGCGCAGCAGGGGCAGCGCGGCGCCGGCGATGACCAGGGCGGCGCCCGCGTTGACGCCGAAGCGGGTGGTCGGGGACAGGGCCGGGTCGCCCTCCAGGAACACGGTGCCCAGCAGGGCCCAGCCCATGGTCAGGCGGCCCATCAGGACCGGGGAGCCGGGCACGACGAACGCGTCGCCGCGCACGCGCAGTGCGGCCGGGGGCGGGTGCAGGATCGGGCGGAAGACGACGCCGAAGACGATGAACGCGGCGCTGAGCACGAAGATCGGGGCGAACAGCAGCGCGGCCGCGGCCCACAGCGGGGTGTTCGCGGGAGTGACGCCGAACTCGTACGCGACCCGGAGCACGACGATCAGCAAGGCGACGCCGACGGCCGCCGCCTTGCTCGCCAGCACGTACCGGCCGAACCGCACGGGCGTCACGCCGCCCAGTCTACGAACCCGGTGCGAAAGTCGGCGACCGTAGAACGGATGGGCGTCACACGGCCAGGTCGACGAAGCGGGTGCGCAGGTCCTCCACGGTCGGCATCGACACCGCGCCGCCCGGGGACTCGCAGACCCACCCGGCGACGTGTACCGCGACCCGGGTGAGGGTCGCCCACCCGCCGAGGTCGTCCGGCTTGCCGTGGGCGAGGATGCCCCAGCTCAGGCCGGCCATGGTCGCGTCGCCCGCCCCGGTGGCGTCGACCGGGGCGATGCGGGGGGCGGGTACGAGTACCGTCGACGAACCCTTCGCCACGAGGGCGCCCTGGGCGCCGAGCGTGACGACGACCGCGTCCGCGCCGCAGGACAGCAGGCGGGCGGCGGCCTGCTCGGGAGACTCGTCCCAGAGCGCCGTGGCGTCGGCCGAGCTCAGTTTCACCAGGTCGGCGGTGGCCGCGAACTCCTCGACGACGTCCGGGTTGAGCCCGACGATCGGGCGCACGTTGGGGTCGAAGACGCGGACCGGGCCGGGTACCGCCCAGGCGCGGCGGGCCGCGGCGAGCACGGGCGGGGCGAGCAGGCACATCGAGCCGCAGTACAGCAGCCGCGCGCGGGCCACGAGCCGCTCGTCGACGGCGTCGGCGTCGAGCAGGCCGTAGGAGGGCGGCTGGCCGTAGAAGCGGAAGGTCGGCTCGTGGCCCTGGAAGGTGGTGACGGCGAGGGTGGTGGGGACGTTCGGGACCGTGACGGCTCCATCGGTACCGACGCCGGATTTATCCAGAAAGTCCAGCAGGCGGTGGCCGAAGGGGTCGTCGCCGAACGAGCCCAGGAAGTGCACGTCGGCGCCGAGCCGGGCGATGCCGACGGCCACGTTGAACGGCGCGCCGCCGACCGCGGGGCGGTAGACGAGGTCGGCCCCCGCCGTGGACTCGAGCAGGTCGATCAGCGCCTCGCCGATCACCACGCCGTACCCAGTCATGGGAGCACCTCCTCGGTCGGGACGCCGGCAAAGCCGGGGCGCATGGTTCCGGTCACGAAGACGGCGTGCCACACGCAGAAGACGAGCACCGTCCACAGCTTGCGCGAGTGGTCGGCCTCCTTCTTACGATGGCTCTTGAGCAGCCCGCGCACCACGTCGAGGTCGAGCAGATCGCCGGCGCCGGAGGTGTCGAGCAGACCATGGGCCCAGTCGTACATCTCCCCGCGCAGCCACGGCCGGATGGGTACCGGGAAACCCAGCTTCTTGCGGTGCACGATCGGCTCCGGGACCACCCCCGCCAGGGCCCGCCGCAGCGCCACCTTCGTCTCCTGCGAGCGCGGCGGCACCTTGAGCTCGCTCGGCAGGGTCGCGGCGACCTCGAACACGGCGCGGTCCAGGAACGGGGTGCGCAGCTGCAGGGAGTGCGCCATGGTCATGCGGTCGGCCTTGACCAGGATGTCGCCGCGCAGCCAGGTGTACAGGTCGATGTACTGCATCGTGGTGACGTCGTCGAGCGCCCCGGCCTCCTTGAACACCGGCGCGGTGACGTCGGTGTGGCGCACGTCCGGCTCGTAGTGGCGCAGCAGCGCGGCCTTCTCCTCGTCGGTGAAGATGCGCGCGTTGCCGTAGTAGCGCTCCTCGATCGGGGTCGTGCCGCGCTCCAGGAAGCTCTTGCCCTTCACACCCTGCGGGATGACCCGCGACACGGCCCGCAGCCCGCGCTGCATCGAGCCGGGCAGGTGGCTGACGCCGGCCAGGGACAGCGGCTCGCGGTAGATCGGGTACCCGCCGAAGAGCTCGTCCGCGCCGTCGCCGCCGAGGACCACCGTCACGTCCCGGGCCGCGCGCTCGGCCAGGAAGAACAGCGGTACCAGGGCCGGGTCGGCGACCGGGTCGTCGAGGTGCCACACGATGCGCGGCAGGGCCCGCATGAAGTCGGTCGCGCTGACCACGGTCGCGGTCAGCGGGACGCCGAGCGCGCGGGCGGACTGCTCGGCGACGTCGATCTCGGAGTACTGCGCGCCCGGCCCGGCCGCGTCGTAACCCACGGTGTAGGTGCGCAGGCCCGGGTCCCGCTCGGCCGCGAGCGCGACGATCGCGGTCGAGTCGATGCCGCTGGACAGGAACGCGCCCACCTCGGCGTCGGCCTGCATGTGGGCGTGGACGCTCTCGCGCAGCGCCTCCCCGATCCGGCGGACGACGGCCTCCTCGTCGGCGACGGGCCCCGGGCGGAAGGTCAGTTGGCTGTACCGCCGGTTGGCCAGCGGCCCGCCCGGGGTGTACACGAACGACTCGCCCGCCCCGAGCCGGCGCACCTCCGGGTGCATGGTCGCGGGCTCCGGCACGTACTGCATGGTCAGATAGTGCTGCAGGCGTACCGTGTCGACCGCGTTGTCCCTGGTGAACGGCAGGAGCGCCTTCTTCTCGCTCGCGAGGTACACGCCCTGGGGCGTCTGCAGCTGGAACAGCGGTTTGATGCCGAACGGGTCGCGGGCGCCGAACGCGCGCCGGGCCGAGCCGTCCCAGATCACGAACGCGAACATGCCCCGGAGCCGGCTCACCGCACTCGGGCCCCAGTGGTGGTACGCGGCCACGATGACCTCGGCGTCGGTGCCGGTGGCGAACTCGGCGCGCCGCTCCTCCTCGAGCTCGGCCCGCAGCTGCGCGGCGTTGTAGACGGCGCCGTCCAGGACGATGAGGTACCGGCCGGCGGTGACCCCGGTCGGCGGGTACTCGATGGGCTGGGTCTTGTCGGATTTGTCGGTCAACTGCAGGTCTTCGGCGCCGAAGATGACGTCGTCGTTCCCGACGATCCGTTCGTCGTCGGGCCCGCGGTGGCGCATCAGCCCGAGCGCGTCGGCGATCGCGTCCCGCTGCGCCGCCGCGCCGCCCCGCGCGCTGACGAACGTGAGAAGACCCGCCATGGCAAGCATCCTCGCACGGGGTACGGTCGCAGGTGCATCACGAAAATCGCGGCGTTCGGAAGTGGGGTCACAATGGCGGAGGAAGCAGTCGGCACGCAGTCCCACGACCCTGACTTCCCGGAGCGTTACCGGGAGTTCATGCGCACGGGCTGGCGCGACACCGCGCTCGACGTGTCGCCGCGCGTGGAGGCGCCCGACCACGCCAAGCGCCGCTCCGAGCTGTCGGCCGCGTTCCCCGGCGAGACCCTCGTCATCCCGTCCGGCGTCGAGCACGTGCGCTCCAACGACACCAACTTCCGGTTCCGGCCCGGCTCCGAGCACGTGTGGCTGACCGGCGAGCACGACCCCGAGTCGGTGCTCCTCCTGCGCCCGACCGACGGCGGTCACGACGCCGTCCTGTACGTTCGCCCGCGCTCACCCCGCGACACCGACGAGTTCTTCACCGACCGTGACCACGGCGAGCTGTGGATCGGCCGCCGGCACACGCTCGCCGAGAAGTCCACCGAGCTGCAGCTCCAGACCGCCCACATGGACGAGCTCGCCAAGGCCCTCGACGACAGCGCGCCCGGCCGCACCCGCGTCCTGCGGGGCTTCGATCCGTCGGTCGATGCGGCGGTACGCAGCACCGACCCCGCCCGCGACCAGGAGCTCGCCTGGGTCCTGTCCGAGCTGAGGCTGGTCAAGGACGCGTGGGAGCTCGAGCAGCTCCAGGACGCGATCGACGCGACCGTCCGCGGCTTCGAGGACGCGGCCCGCGCCCTCCCCGCCGACCGCCCGATCAGCGAGCGCCTCCTGGAGGGCATCTTCGCCCTGCGGGCCCGCCACGACGGCAACGACGTCGGCTACGACTCGATCGTCGGCGCCGGCGCGCACGGCACGATCCTGCACTGGATGCGCAACACGGGCCGCACGGCGCCGGGCGAGCTGCTGCTGATGGACATGGGGGTGGAGAACCGCAACCTGTACACCGCGGACGTGACCCGAACCGTGCCCGTGTCCGGCTCCTTCACACCGCTGCAGCGCGAGGTGTACGACATCGTCTACCGCGCCCAGCAGGCCGGCATCGACACCATCCGCCCGGGCGTCGCCTTCGACGACGTGCACCAGGCGTGCATGCGCGCCCTGGCGGAGGGCCTCGCGTCCCTCGGCGTCCTTCCCGTGAGCGTGGACGAAGCCATGGACAAGAGCAACATTTTGTACCGCCGCTGGACGCTGCACGGCTTTGGTCACATGCTCGGCTTGGATGTGCACGACTGCGCGGCGGCGCGCAAGGAGCGGTATCGGGAGGGGTCCCTCGACGCGGGGTACGTCCTGACCGTCGAGCCCGGCCTGTACTTCCAGCCGGAGGACGAGCTGGTGCCGGCCGAGCTGCGGGGGATCGCGGTGCGCATCGAGGACGACGTGCTGGTGACGCCGACGGGGGCACAGAACCTGTCGGCGGGGCTGCCCCGGACGGCGGCGGACGTGGAGTCCTGGCTGGCGTCGCGGCGTAGTGAGGAGTTCCGCCTTCCGAGCTGAGCGTCCTGGCTGATTTCCAGTCTGCGCCTTCGACCGGCTGTCCGGTTGTGCTCGCTCGGTCGTGCCTGCCCCGGTTTGTGCGCAGTGCGGTAGCGGGCCGGTGGTGTGCTGCGTGCGCTCGCGTTCTTTCCTGTCTGCGCGCTTGCCCTCTTCCGCTTGCGCGTTTGCGGTCGTTTCCGGCTGTGTGTTTGTTGTCGTCCTGACTGCGTGTTTGCTGTCTGCCGGCTGCGTGTTTGCCGCCTTTGCGGCTGCGTGTTTACTGTCTGCCGGCTGCGTGTTTGCCGCCTTTCCGGCTGCGTGTTTGCTGTCCTCCGCCTGCGCGTTTGCTGGCTGCGCGGTTGCTGCCTGCGCGGTTGCTGCCTGCGCGGCTGCGCGTTTGCTGTCGTTCTCTGTCGGATCGGTGACCGTGTTACCGGCCGGGCAACCCTCGGCAGTCACGATGCGGCCATGAACGCTCTGATCGTGCTCGGCATCGCTGTCGTGCTGGTGATCGTGCTTGTCTGGTGGGCCTTGGCCACGTACAACTCGCTGGTCAAGGCCCGCACCCAGGTCGAAGCGTCCTGGGCCCAGATCGACGTGCAGCTCAAGCGCCGCCATTCGCTCATTCCGAACCTCGTCGAGACGGTGAAGGGGTACGCCGCGCATGAGCGGGGGACCCTCGCGGACGTGGTCGCCGCGCGCAACGCCGCCGGCGGTGGTCTCGACCCGGCCCAGCGGGCGCAGGCCGAGGGAGTGCTCACCCAGGCGCTCGGCCGGCTGTTCGCGCTGGCCGAGGCGTACCCGGACCTGAAGGCGAACCAGAACTTCCTCCAGCTGCAGGGCGAACTGGGCGGAACCGAGGAGAAGATCGCGTACGCGCGGCAGTTCTACAACAGCGCCGTGCAGACCTACAACCAGAAGATCCAGACGGTGCCGAGCAACATCGTCGCGGGCGTCGGGGGGTTCCGGGTGCGGCCGTACTTCGAGGCCGCCGGTGGAGAACGCGCCGACGTCAACGTGCGGTTCTGAAGGTTTCGATGGGAACGGGCACGATCGATCCGCAGCTCGTGGTCGAGATCGGGATCGGCGCCGCTGGACTAGCTGTGTGGTTTGCAGCTTTTTGGGCGGCTTTGTACGCCACTCGGCCCCCCGTGATCGCGGCGCCGCCGGCTACGCAGGACTTCGGCGGTGACGAACCGCCGGCCGTGGTCAGCCTCATCACGGGGCGGTGGGAGCTGACCGAAGACGCCGCCGAGTCCACGTTGATCGATCTTGCCGCCCGCCGGATGCTCGAGTTTCGCCAACCCGGCAACGATCCGCTGCAAACGACCGTTCATGTGCGCAATGAGCAGCCCACCGGGCTGAACGCTTACGAGCGCATGATGTTCGAACGTGTCCAGACGCTGGCTATGAACGGCGTGGTGCCGCTCACCGCGCTCACGTTCCGCGACGTCGCCGAGGCGCAGGGGTGGACGAAACGGTTGAACGCGGCGATCGTCGCGGACGCGCGTTCGCGCGGATTGTCGCAGCGGCGGTTCTCGTCCGCGGTTGTCGCTTCGCTCACCATCCTTGCGGGGATTCCGTCATTTGCGCTCGGCATCGCCGTGTTCCTGCACAGCCGCAGCGGCGGTTCGTTCGTTGCGGTCGTGTTCATGTGGTTCGCGCTCGCATATCTCGCCGGCAAGTCGCGCGGCGAGCGCGACACGCCGGAGGGGCGCGCGGTCGCCGCGCGCTGGCTCGGCCTCAAGGCGTTCCTGCGCGCGCACGAGAGCTTCGCCGACCTGCCGCCCGCCGCCGTGACCGTGTGGGACCGCTACCTGTCGTACGGCGACGCCGTCGGCGCCACCCGCGTCTGCGCCGCCGTCATCGACCTGGGCATGGGCAACCGCCGCCGCGTGTGGAGCTCGTTCGGCGGCACCTGGCACCGCGTCCGTGTCCGGTACCCGTCGTTCTGGCCCCGATACGGACAGAAAGCGGCACGCCTGACCGTCAAAGGTTGCATCGCACTGGCCATCGCCGCGCTGATCGTGCGCTACAACGCGATCGCGTTCGACTTCACCCCCGACTCGGTGTCGAGCTGGGTCACCCTCGCCGTGCGGGTGCTCATTCTGTGGCCGCTGCTGTACGGCGGGTACACCCTGCTAGGAACGGTCGTCGACGTGCTCACGCCGGTCACGGTGACCGGCGAGGTGCTGTGGGTGGAGACCTGGCGGTCGAAGACGCAGGGTGAGGACGGGCCGACGATCCCGCTGCTGCACTATCTGGCGGTGGACTCGGGCGCGTCCGGGCGCACCGTCGCCTGGGCCTGCCCCTCGGACGTCGCGAGCCGAACTGACGTCGGTGACGTCGTCACGCTGACCGCGCGCCGCTGGACCCGCCGCGTTCTCGACCTGCGCGTGGAAACGAGCGGACGTGCGCGATCGCAGACGTACGGCGAGGAACAGACCGACGCACTCATCCTGCGCGCGATGAGCGCGGGCGCCCCGGCCCTGGCCACCGCGGTACGCCCGACCCGGGTCGCGGCCGCCGAGCTGGTCACCGCGCAGGAGGCGGGCCGGGTGCTGGGGCGGCCGGTGACGCTCACGGGCAGTGACCGCGGCGTGGCGGTGGGCCCGATGACAATGGCCGAGTTCCGTGCGGCCGACGGCTCGGCGCTCGTCGTCACGGTCGTAACCGGCGACACGGCCGAACTCGCAATCCGCGCGCACCGCGGCGGTTCCCCTGTTGCGAGCGTGGGCGAGGAGGCGTTCGCGTCCGGGCAGTGGGTGGCCGCGAGGCAGGGCCGGACGGTGGTCAGCCTGGAACAGCGCAGCCCGGGCCCGATCCATCAGCCGTACCTTGTGTGGCTGCTCGGACTGGCGGTCGGCCGCCTCACCTGAGGGTGCGCGGTCGTCGGTTGCGCGGTCGGTCGCTTTGCGCGGTCGGTCGGTTTGCGCGGTCGTCGGGTGCGCGGTCGGTCGGTTTGCGCGGTCGTCGGTTGCGCGGTCGGTCGGTTTTGCGCGGTCGTCGGTTGCGCGGTCGGTCGGTTTTGCGCCGTCGTCGGTTGCGCGGAGGTTGTCCGCTTGTGCTCACTGTCGGCGTGCTCGCTTGAACGTGCGCGGTGTCGAACTGCGCGCTGCTGCTGGTTGATTGCGCACGTGGTGGTGCTCGAATTTGTCGTTCGGTGCTCGGATGTTGTCGTTCGGGCTGGCTGTCGGCGTGCTCGCTTCAACGTGGGTGAGCGTTGGCTGTGCGCGCCGGCTGTCGACGTGCGCGTTTGAGGGTGCGCGGTTGTTGGTCGCTCGGAATGTCGCCGACCGCCTCACTTGAGGTGCACGGTCGTTGGGTAAGAGGATTCCCGAGAGACAGCTGTAGCCACCTTCGCGAGGAGATTGCGCATGTCCGACCGTCCGCGCCCGCCGTCGCCCTACGACTTCCTGCCCGCGGTGCCGGCGTTCAGCTTGACCAGCGAGGATCTGGCCGAAGGCGGCACCCTGCCCGACGCCCAGGTCTACGAGCGCGGCAACACCTCACCCCACCTGGCCTGGTCGGGCGCCCCCGATGGCACCAAGGGCTACGCGGTGACCTGCTACGACCCGGACGCCCCGACGGGCGGCGGCTTCTGGCACTGGCTCGTGTACGACATCCCGGCCGGCGTCACCGAACTCCCCACCGGCGCCGGCACCGGCGACAAGGACGGCCTGCCCGACGAGGCCATCCACGCCCGCAACGACTACGGCACCCGCGACTTCGGCGGCGCCGCCCCGCCCCCGCAGGACGCGCCGCACCGGTACTTCTTCGTAGTCCACGCCCTCGACACCGACTCGCTCGGCGTAGACGCGGAGGCGAACCCCAACGTGGTCGGCTTCAACCTGACCGCGCACACACTGGGGCGCGCCATCCTCGTCGCCAGCTTCGGCTTCGGCGGCTGAAGCCTGTCGCACACCTGAGACCGACCCGCCGAGGGCCGGATTCCTCACCCAGACCGGCCCGGCGCAGTACGCGCCGGGCCGGTCCGCGTAACGGCGCTACGCACGCCGCGTTGGATCGCCTGTTCACGTATCGCACGGGAATGTGCCTTCACGCGGTCGCCGGCTCGTCGAGGTGCCCGCGCGTCCGGCGGACGCGTTGCACGTCCCGCGAATGCTCAGCTGTGCACCAGGCCTAACCGATCCAGAACGTGTCGTGCTCGAGCATGAACGCGGCGCGTTCGTCGTCGCTCATCGAGCCCAGTTCCGGGAGACCCTCGAAGTAGGCCTCCCGGGGCGCACCGGGCGCGAAGTGCAGCAGCATCTCGGCCGGCGCGCCCGACTCGTTGCGAAACGCGTGCACGCCGCCCTCTGGAACGTGCACGAAGTCGCCCGGTTCTGTGTCGATCCAACGTTGCCCGTCGTAAATGCGCACCGAACCGCTCAGGATGAAGAACGACTCGGAGATCGAGCGATGGAAGTGCGGGTCCGGGCCGCTGGGCTTCGGGCCCATCACCCAGCGGTACAGGCCGAACTGCCCGTGGGTCGACTTGCCCGTCGCCAGGTAGTGCACCGTGTTTCCGTTGGCGTAGGTGAAGTCCGGCGCGGTGCCGACGGGCCGGTAGGTGGCGTTCAGTTCGCCGTCTTCACCGAGGTACTTCGGGGATGGATACGACATACCCTCACCTTACGGACTCGCGGATCTTGTGCGCGGCCGCGACGACGTTCGTGAGCGCCGCGCGCACCTCGTCGTACGTGCGCGTTTTGAGGCCGCAGTCCGGGTTCACCCAGAGCCGCCCCGCGGGGATCACCTCGAGCGCGGCCCGCAGCCGGGACCCGACCTCGTCGACGCCCGGGATCCGGGGGGAGTGGATGTCGTACACCCCAGGGCCGACGCCCCGGGTCAACCCCTCGATCGCGAATCCCGAGCGGGCCGCCTCGATGCTCGTCACGTCCGCGTCCAGGGCGTCGATCGCGGCCAGGACCGCGGGCGCGTCGGAGTAGCACAGGTGGGTGTGGATCTGGGTCGCATCCGCGGCGCCGGCGGTGGCCCGGCGGTAGGCGGCCACGGCCCAGGCCAGGTACGCCGGCTGCTCCTCGCGCCGCAGCGGCAGCAGCTCGCGCAGGGCCGGCTCGTCAACCTGGATGATGCGGATGCCGGCCGCCTCCAGGTCGCGTACCTCTTCACGGATCGCGCCGGCGACCTGCAGCGTCACGTCGCGCAGCGGACGGTCCGCGCGCACAAACGACCACGCGACGATCGTCACCGGGCCGGTCAGCATGCCCTTCACCGGCCGGTCGGTGAGCGACTGCGCGTAAGTCGCCCAGCGCACGGTGATCGGCGCGGGACGGCGCACGTCGCCGTGCAGGATCGGCGGGCGGGTGCACCGCGAGCCGTACGACTGCACCCACCCGTTGCGGGTGACCGCGAAGCCTTCGAGGTGCTCGGCGAAGTACTGCACCATGTCGTTTCGCTCAGGCTCGCCGTGCACGAGTACGTCCAGGCCGAGCGTTTCCTGCTCGGCGATGACCCGATCGATCTCCGCGGCGATGCGCGTGTCGTACTCCTCCGGCTGCAGGGTCGCGCGTGCCGCGCGCAGCTCGCCGGTCTGCGGGAACGAGCCGATCGTCGTCACCGGCAGCGCGGGCAGCCCGAGGTCGGCTTGAGCCGCGACCCGCGCCGCGTAGGGACCGCGAGACTCGGGCGCGACCGTCCCCTCCGCCCGCGGGCGCACCGGCAGCGGCCCGGCCTTCGGCCCGAGCTCAGCGAGCGCGACGACCTCGGCGACCTTCTCCTCGGCGAACGCGAGCCGCGCGGTCAGCTCCGCGGGCAGGCCGGACTCGCCGCTCAGGGTGTACGGCACGTGCAGCAACGAACACGACGTGGACACCGCGGTCGCCCCGGCCGCGGCCAGCAGCGCCCGCGCCGCGTCCACGTCGGTGCGCCACACGTTGCGCCCGGACACGACCCCGCCGACCACGGTGCGCCCTTCGAACAGGCGCAGATTCGGCGGTACCCCGTGGGTCAGGTCGACCGCGACGCCCTCGATCGGGGCCACGGACAGCGCCGGGAGCGCGGCGTCGGCGTTGCCGAAATACGAGGCGACCAGGAGCTTCGGACGTCGCTCGAGCGCGGCGAGGCGCCGGTAGGCATGCCGGATGGCGGGTGCGCCCCCGTCGACGACGAGCGCCGGCTCGTCCAACTGCACCCACTGCGCACCGGCGTCTGCAAGCTCGCGCAGCAACTCGCCGTACACGTCGAGCAGATCGTCAAGCCGGTCCAGCCGATCCTGCAGGAATGTGACGGGCCCGAGCAGGACGGGCCGCGTCTCGTACCCAAGTGCACGCGCCTCGCGCAGCTCGGCGAGGGCCTTGTCCGGCACCGCCCGGAACCGCGTTTTCGCTCCGATCTCGGGCACGATGTAGTGGTAGTTCGTGTCGAACCACTTCGTCATCCGCAGCGCCGGCACGTCGTCCGTCCCGCGGGCCATCGCGAAGTACGGGTCGGGCGCGTCACGGTACCGATCGGGGATCGCATCGACGGCGACGGCCGTGTCGAGCACATGGTCGTAGAGCGAGAACGTGTTCGACGGCAGCCCGGCGAGCCCGAGTTCGTGCAGCCGGTGCCAGGTCTCGGCGCGCAGCCGGCGCCCGGTCTCGTCCAGCGCCGCGCGGTCGGTGCGGCCCGCCCAGTAGTCCTCGAGGGCGCGTTTGAGCTCCCGGTTCGGGCCGATGCGCGGGTAGCCGAGCACGGTGGAGATGGGAAAGTGTTCGTTCACACCGCGCATCGTGGCTGTTCGTATGTGTTTCGGTCTGATCGATAAGCGACGCGAATGGCCGATACTGGTCGCCGTGGTGGCGTTGCGGGACATCGAGTGCTTCGCGCTGGTGGCGCGGCACCGTTCGTTCTCGCGCGCGGCCACAGCGCTGTCCCTGTCCCAGCCGGCGGTGAGCCAGGCGGTCGCCCGTCTCGAGCGTGAGCTGGGGCTACGCCTGTTCGCGCGCACGAGCCGAACCGTCGAGCCGACCGCGCTCGGCGAGGCGCTGCTGCCCTATGCGGAGGCCGTGCTCGCTCAGGCCGGAGCGTTCACGGCGGAGGCGGCGCGGTTGGCGGTACCGTCGCCCGCCGGCATTCGTCTCGTTTATGCCCCCGTCGCCGGCACCTTCGCCGCGCGTCTGGCCCGCCGCCTCGCCGGACGCAAGCCGGGCCTGGACCTGACCCTCGTACCGGGCGGCTGGTCGGCCGCGACCGCCGAGCTCACCCACGCCCCCGACGGCGTCGCGGCCCTCATGAGCGCGCCGTTCCCGCCCGGCTTCGCCAGCGCCGCCCGGTTCCAGGTCCCGCTGAGCCACCTGGCGCTGTCGGCCGCCGACCCGCTGTCGACCGCGGCCGCCCTGACCCTGGACCGCGCGGGCCGCCTGCTGCTGCCGCGGGGCCTGCCGGTGCCGGCCGGGGTGCGCCTGGCCCCGGAGGCGGTCGACGACCCGGCCGCGGGCCTCGACCTGGTGGCGGCGGGCCGGGGCGCGCTGCCGGTGCCGCAGCTGCTCGTCGACACCGTACGCCGCCCCGACGTCCGGTTTGTCCCGCTGGCCGGCCCCACCCCGCGCCTGACGTTCGCGCTCGTGTGGCGAGCCGAGACGGCGGGCGAGGAGGTGATGGCGCTGGTACAGGCGGCGCAGGATGCGCTGCGCCGCTGAGCGCTGGTGAGCGAGTGGTGAGCGAATGGTGAGCGTTGCGCGGTCACGAATGTCGAACTCTGCGCGTCCTGAGCGTCGGAATCTGTCCGTTTGCGAATGTCGAACTCTGCGCGCTTGGGCGTCGGAGTCTGCGCGTTGCGAATGTCGCGCACCGGGTCACGAACGTCGTCGAGGCCGGGGCCACGACATTTGGGGTATATGCCCCGAAGCCGCCTATGTCGGGTGCCCGCTGTCCGATGCAAGAAGCCCCGAAGACCGCACGTCGAGGTTCGGGTAGAGTTGAGGCCCCATGACTACCGTCGACCGGCCGCTGCGGATCGTCCGGACCTACCACCCCCGTCGAGGGCGCCTCAGCGGCCGCCACTTCGACGCGCTGGAGCGGCTCGCCGAGCGGTACACCTTCACGCCCGGAACCCCCGTCGACGTCCTCGAAATCGGGTCCGGGATGGGCGAGGCCACCGTGCAAATGGCCGCCGCCGACCCGCACCGGCGCTACCTGGCCGTCGAGGTCCACACGCCCGGCGTCGCCAACCTGCTGCACCTGATCGACGAGGGCGGCCTCGACAACGTGCAGGTCGCGGCCGTCGACGCGTTCGAACTGCTCGACGGCATCCCGGCGGGCAGCCTCGCCGCCGTGCACGTGTTCTTCCCCGACCCGTGGCCGAAGGCGCGCCACCACAAGCGGCGGCTCATCGTGCCCGAACGTGTCGCCGTACTGCGCGAGCGCCTGCGCACTGGAGGCGTGCTGCACTGCGCGACCGATGACGCCGAATACGCACAAGCAATGCTCGAAACGCTCAACGCCGACCCGGGCCTGGTGAACCGCTTTGACGGATTCGCGCCGCGCCCCGCGCACCGGCCGGTGACCAAATTCGAACAGCGCGCACTGCGCGCCGGACGACAATCCTTCGACGTGATGTACGCGCGCGACGGGGCGGCCGCCCAGGAGCGCAGCGTTGACCGATGCCGAAGCGAAGCGGAGGCGTCGGAATGAACAATCTCGCCGCGCGTGTGCCAAGAGACGGCGACCCGGACGCCGTCTTCGAGGCGTTCTCGGTCTGGGCGCAGGAGCAAGGGCTCAGCCTGTACCCGCACCAGGAGGAGTCGCTCATCGAGATCGTCTCCGGTGCGAACGTCATCCTGAACACGCCCACCGGCTCCGGCAAGAGCCTCGTCGCCGCCGGGGCGCACTTCGCCGCGCTGGCCACCGACCGGACCACGTTCTACACCGCGCCGATCAAGGCGCTGGTGTCCGAGAAGTTCTTCGCGCTCGTCGACATGTTCGGCCCGGAGAACGTGGGCATGCTCACCGGCGACGCAAACGTCAACGCGGATGCGCCAATCATTTGCTGTACCGCCGAAATCCTCGCGAACATCGCACTGCGCGATGGTGAGCGCGCCGACGTCGGCATCGTCGTGATGGACGAGTTCCACTTCTACGCCGACCCCGACCGCGGCTGGGCGTGGCAGGTGCCGCTGATCGAGCTGCCGCAGGCACAGTTCGTGCTCATGTCCGCCACGCTCGGTGATGTGACGCGCTTCGAGGGTGACCTCACGCGCCGCACCGGGCGCCCGACCGCGGTCGTGAAGAACGCCGAACGGCCCGTGCCGCTGATGTTCACCTACTCCATGGACCCGCTGCACGAAACGATCGAAGAGCTCCTGTCCACGCGACAGGCGCCCGTGTACATCGTACATTTCACGCAGGTCGCGGCGCTCGAACGTGCACAAGCGCTCATGAGCGTGAACGTTTCCACGCGCGCAGAAAAGGACATGATCGGCGAGGCGATCGGGAACTTCCGGTTCACGGCCGGCTTCGGCAAGACCCTGTCGCGCCTCGTGCGGCACGGGATCGGCGTGCACCACGCGGGCATGCTCCCGAAGTACCGCCGCCTGGTCGAGACGCTCGCGCAGGCCGGACTGCTCAAGGTCATCTGCGGCACCGACACGCTCGGCGTGGGCATCAACGTGCCGATCCGCACCGTGCTGTTCACCGCACTGTCCAAATACGACGGACAGAAGACCCGGCTGTTGTACGCGCGCGAGTTCCACCAGATCGCCGGCCGGGCGGGCCGAGCCGGCTTCGACACTGTCGGCACCGTGGTCGTGCAGGCACCTGAGCACGTCATCGACAACGAACGCGCACTCGCGAAGGCCGGCGACGACCCGAAGAAGCGCCGCAAGGTGGTGCGCAAGAAGCCGCCGGAGGGCTCGATCGGCTGGGGGCGGCCCACGTACGACCGGCTGGTCGAGGCCGAGCCGGAGCCGCTCAAGTCCAGCTTCCAGGTGTCGCACGCGATGCTGCTCAACGTGATCAGCCGCCCCGGCGACGCGTTCACGGCCATGCGTCACCTGCTCACCGAAAACCACGAAGACGCGCACTCTCAGCGACGCCTCATCCGTCGCGCGATCGCCATCTACCGCGCGCTCCTGGCCGGCGGCGTGGTCGAGCAGCTACCCGAACCCGACGAGGAGGGCCGCCGCGTCCGGCTCACCGTCGACCTGCAGATGGACTTCGCGCTCAACCAGCCGCTGTCGCCGTTCGCGCTCGCCGCGATCGAACTGCTGGACCGCGAGGCCCCCGGGTACGCCCTCGACGTGCTCTCCATCATCGAGTCCACATTGGACGACCCGCGCCAGGTGCTCTCCGCGCAGCAGTTCAAGGCGCGCGGCGAGGCGGTCGCGGCGATGAAGGCGGAGGGGATCGAGTACGAGCAGCGCATCGAGCTCCTCGACGACGTCACGCACCCCAAGCCGCTCGTAGAGCTGCTCGACAACGCCTACAACATGTACAAACAAGGACACCCGTGGGTGGCCGATTATGCACTGTCGCCCAAGTCCGTGGTGCGCGACATGTTCGAACGCGCAATGACGTTTGTCGAATACGTCGGGTTCTACAGCCTGTCGCGGTCGGAAGGGCTTGTGCTTCGGTACCTCGCCGACGCCTACAAAGCCGTGCGCCAGACGGTGCCCGAGGACGCGCGCACCGAGGACCTCACCGACATCATCGAGTGGCTCGGCGAGCTGGTGCGCCAGGTCGACTCCAGCCTCATCGACGAATGGGAGCGGCTGCGCAATCCCGGCGAGGAACGCCCGGAACTGCGCGACGACCGGCCGCCGGCCGTCACGCGCAATCTGCGCGCATTCCGCGTCCTGGTGCGCAACGCGCTGTTCCGCCGCGTCGAACTTGCGGCGTTGCATCGCTACGAGGAATTGGGCGAACTCGACGGCGAGGCCGGCTTCACCGCGGACGCGTGGGAGGATGCGGTGGAGGCGTACTTCGACGAGTACGACTCAATGGGTGTCGGCCCGGACGCGCGCGGCCCGGCGCTTTTGGTCATCGACCAGAAGCCGGACCGGTGGCACGTCCGCCAGATCTTCGACGACCCCGTGGGCGACCGCGACTGGGCCATCGTGGCCGAGGTGGACCTGGCCGAGTCCGACGCCCAGGGCGCAGCGGCGGTCCGCATCGTTTCGGTAGGCCCGGCAAAGGGCTTCTAGTCCGGATCGCGCGTTCTTGGTTCGTGCGCAGCTCTTCCCGCCTTCAGCTTCTTCGGTCCCAGCGCGGGTCCGTTGTGAGCCGTTCGGTGCTAGGCGGCGGTCAGCACTCGCAGCGCACGCGTGACCGTGTGGGCCATTTCGTCCCGGGCGCTGCGAAGGTACTTCCTGGGATCGACAACCGCGGCGTCACGCCCGATGACTTCACGAATCGCCCCGGTGAACGCGACATTGAGCGCCGTTCCGATATTGATTTTGACCAGCCCGCCCCGCACCGCGGCGCGCAGCTCCTCCTCGGGCACCCCCGACGATCCATGCAACACGAGCGGCACCGCAACGGCATCCTTGATCCGCGCGATGAGCGCGTGATCGAGCCGCGCATCCTGCGTTGTCATAGCGTGCGCGGATCCGACCGCAACGGCGAGCGCATCGACACCGGTCGCCTGCACGTACTGCGCGGCCTCGCAAGGATCGGTGCGCACTCCTGGCGTGTGCGCACCGTCCTTGCCCCCGACCTCGCCGAGCTCGCTCTCCACCCACAACCCGCAGGCATGCCCGCGCGCAACGGCATCCGCAGTGGCGGCGACATTGGCGGCGTACTCCAGCTTCGACGCGTCGTACATCGCCGAACCGAACCCGTTGCCGGCGGCCTGGTCGAAGAGCTCGTCACTCTCGACATGGTCGAGGTGCAGCCCAACGGCCACGGAGGCAAGCTCGGCGACCGCCCGCGCCGCCGCGGCGATCGGCCCGAGCCGCCCGTTGTGGAATCGCACAGCGTTCTCGCTGATCTGCAGAATGACCGCACACCCGGCCGCCTCGGCCCCGGCCACGACGGCTTCGGCATGCTCAACGGTGATGACGTTGAAAGCGCCGGCCCCAACCCCTCGCCGCCGCGCGTCGTTCACGATCTCACCGGTGGGGGTCAACATGGCGGTTCTCCTCGTTCAACGCTTGGGTCTTGTTCGTTCGTGAAGCCGGGACGCTCACTTGCCACGCCTCGGTCCTCCCCGGCGGCCCTAGGATGTTCATGTGTGCCGGCGGAGTGTTCGTCTGTGAAGCCGGGGTGTTCGTCCGCCGTGCGGGGGTGTTCGTATGCGACGGCGGGTTGTCCGTTCGCGGCTTCAGGACGTTCGTTGGCGACGCCCGGGTGTTCGTTCGGGACGCCCGGGTGTTCGTGCGGGACGCCCGGGTGTTCGTTCGCGCCGCCCGGGTGTTCGTCTGCGACTGCTAGGTGTTCGCTCCCGGCGGCGGGATGTTCGTTCAAAGGGTCGAGCTGTTCGACCCGTGTGCGATCACGCGGCTCACAGAGATTGCATTCGCCGACGACGCCGGTCAGCGGTTCGGCAACGACGTTGATGCGTGTGCGCAGGTCGCGGTAACGCTGCTCGTCGACCGCACCGGCCACGGGCGCCGCGACCGCGGCGGCGGACAGCGCGACAGCGTCGGCGAGCAACTCCGGCCAAGGCGTGCGATCGCGCAACCCCCGCGCCAGTGCTGCCACGCAGGCGTCACCCGCGCCGGTGGGGTTGCCCGTCTCAGGAGCCGGCGGCGCGGCGCGCCACCCTTCGTGCCCGCTGACCGCGAGCAGACCGTCCGGCCCGCGCGACACAACTACGCAGCCGGCGCCCAATCGGCGCAGCATTCGAACGTCCAGGACTGTCCGTTGATCGGTCGCTGTACCTTCGTCCGGGAGTGCACGTTCGCTCATCAAGACGGCAAGCTCTTCGGCGTTGGGCTTCACCACGTCCGGGCCTGCCACGAGGCCCAGGCGCAGCGGTTCGCCGCTGGTGTCGAGCACCGTGCAGGCACCGTGCACCCGCGCAATGTCGATGAGCACCGCGTACGCATCCGCTGGGAGCCCTCGAGGCAGCGAACCGGACATTGCGACGACGGTGACGTCGTCGAGCAGCATGCGGTACAGCTGCAAAAAACGAAGCCACTCGACCGTTGTGATGTCCGGGCCCGGCTCCCACAGGCCCGTCGCGTCCACGCCGTCGGCGATGGTCACCGTGCGGCGCGTCTCCCCGGCGATCGGTGCGAACGCGTGCGGTAAGTCGGCCGCGGCGAGCAGTTCGCGCACCCGTTCGCCGGTGACGCCGCCGAGCAGCCCGGTCGCGAGCACCGGCTCGCCCTGTGCGTGCAGGACGCTCGCCACGTTCAGTCCCTTGCCGCCTGCGCGTTCGTGCACTGCGCGCACACGATGCGTCGTTTGTGGACGAAACTCGTCCACCGCGTAGGTCAGGTCCAGCGCCGGATTCAGCGTCACCGTGAGGATCACGCCGCACCCCCGATCGGGAGTGCGGCGCGACCCCGCCGGTTCAGCAGGCGGCGTACTTGTAGGAGCCGCTGCCGGGCGCCGTGACGTCCAAGTCGCGCAGCACGATCGACAGCGACGCCCCGTACGCCTTGCACACCTTGGTGAAGGCGCTCTTCGTGTACTCGATGACGATCACGTTGTTCCCGTAGACCGACGTGTAGTCGCCGCACTCGTCGTAGCGGCCGCACTCCTCGGCGATCGCGAAGTCCAGGCCGGCGGCCTTGCCCGCGGTACCCAGGTCGGTGGTGTTCTTCTGTGCGATCGCCAGCCCCTTGTCGTGCGTGTGCGAGGCGAGCAGTTTCAACAGTGCGATTGCGTTCGACTTCTGCAGCAGCCCTTTCGAGCGCTCGTACGAGTCGATGTTGTCCGGCTCCACGGCCTTGAAGCCCTTGGCCGCGCAGCCGTCGATCCAGCCGTTGACGATCGCGGCCACCGCTGTGCGCTTGGCCGGCGTCGAGACGTCGATGAGGTTCTCGCCCCAGTCGCTGTCCACGACGTACTGCCCCTTCGCGTCCTTGAGCAGCAGATCGTCGTGGTTCGCCTGCCACCACGAGATCTCGTCGGGCTGGGTCTGGAACACGTTGACGTAGCAGATGTTGTAGAGGCCGGCCGCCGGGGTGGCGGTCCGGTCGCGGCTGACCACCTGGACTCCGGACGGTGGTGCGTAGGCCCCGCCGATCTGGTAGTCGAACTGGGCGTTGGCCGGCGGCGGGGTGTACGTGGCGGCATCGGCGGTACCGATGCCGAGGCTGATGACGGCAAGAACCGTCATCGTGGGCACGCCGATACGGCGCAGTGTGGGAATCACAGCGAGAGCTCCGAGGGGTTTCGGGATCTGCCCCGCCTCGGGTGCCGAGCACCCTGGCGACCTGTGTGCCGGGCTCGGGAAGCACTCCACTACCGGCTGGGCTCGATCGCTCGGGGCGATTCAATCGCTTTGATTCGTAATTGTCAATGGCTGTTCGTGCACGAAAATCGTTCGTACGAGCATGATTCTGCAGCTGGTACTGTCCAATCGAACACTGACACGAGGGAGCGACGATGAAGCTCGACGTACTGGTGATCGGCGACGCCAACCCCGACCTGGTACTGCGCGGCGACGTGCGCCCCCGCTTCGGCCAGGAGGAGCAACTGCTGGACGCGGCCGACCTGGTCCTCGGCGGCTCCGCGGCGATCACCGCGACGGGCTGCGCCCGCTTGGGACTGCGCACCGGTCTGCTCGCAGCGGTCGGCGCGGACGTGTTCGGCGCCTTCACCCGCGAACGCCTGACGGAGCGCGACGTCGAACTGCTCACGCCGGCGAGGGACACGCCGAAAGCCTCCGCTCCGCACGCGCAGGAGAACTCGACGTCCGGAACAGGCGCAACGAGCGCGGCGGGTACAGGCGCAACGAGCGCGGCCGGCGGAGGCGCAACGAGTGCTGCTGACGCAGGCGGGAGCGTGGGCGCGACGGGCGCTGATGCCGTTGGCGTCACTGGAGCCGGCGCAACACCGACCGGGCTCAGCATCATCCTTTCCGCGCCCGGCGACCGCGCGATCCTGACACTGCCGGGCACCATCCCCACACTGCGGCCGGAGGATGTCACCGACGAACTGCTCGCTTCTGCGCGCCATGTGCACGTTGCGTCGCTGTTCCTGCAGCCCGGCCTGCACGCGGGACTGGCCGGGGCGTTCGCCCGCGCCCGCGCGCTCGGTGTGACCACCTCGCTCGACACCAACTGGGACCCGTCCGGCCGCTGGAGCGGGCTGGAGGAGATCCTCGCGGTCACCGACGTGTTCCTGCCCAACGCGGCCGAACTCCTCGCCGTGACCGGGGCTGGCGCGCTTGAGGAGGCGGCGGAGAAGCTCGTGGGCTCGGGCACGACCGTCGTGCTCAAGGACGGTGCGCGCGGTGGCCGCGCCTGGTGGCCGGGCGGCGGATACGTGACCGCACCCGGGCTCGCCGTCGACGTCGTGGACACCACGGGAGCCGGGGACAGCTTCAACGCCGGCTTCCTAGCCGCACGGCTCGCCGGTCGCGATGTACCGGAGGCGCTGGCCTGGGCCGCGCGGGCGGGCTCGCTCAGCACCCGCGCCGCCGGCGGTACCGCGGCACAGGCCACTGTGGACGACCTCGCCGCCGGCGCGCACTGAGCGCACCGCACACCCGGCGCGCAGTGAGCATGCCGCGTACCCAGTTCGCGCTGAGCGCACCGCGCATTCACTGCGCACTGAGCACACCGCGCACCCACTGCGCACTGAGCACACCGCGCACCCACTGCGCACTGAGCACACCGCGCACCCACTGCGCACTGAGCACACCGCGCACCCACTGCGCACTGAGCAC
>NZ_JBEZDS010000025.1:127289-136861 GCF_040648435.1 Dactylosporangium sp. NPDC049140
AGCACACCGCGCACCCACTGCGCGCTGAGCACACCGCACACCCACTGTGCACTGAGCGCACCGCACACCAGGCTCGCACTGGGCGTGCCGCGCACCCACTGCGCACTGAGCGCACCGCGCGTTCACTGCGCACTGACCACACCGCACACGCGGCGCGCGCTGAGCATGCCGCGCACTCAGTTCGCACTGCGCGCACCGCGAACCCGGCGGGCACTGAGCGTGCCGCGCACCCGGCGCCGCAACGTCACGCTCGCGTTCAGCCGGGCCAGTGACGCACGGGTCGTGCGCCGCGTGCTGTTCGATCGTGATGGCGTCAGTGGTGCACGCTCCGTGCGTTGTGAGCTGTCCGATCGTGGCCGCATCTCCGGCATTCCGGCCGTGTACCTGCGAGTCGCACGGCGCGTCCCGCTCAACCGTGGCCGATTCCGTGCTGCGCGAGTCGTGCATCGTGCACTGTTCGGTTGTGGCCGCGGACGCTCGGGATTGAGCGATCCTGTGCGTCATCCCTTCAGCCCGGTCATGGTCATGGTCGCCACGAAGCGCTTCTGAGCGACGAGGAACGCCAGCACCAACGGCATGGTCGCCACGACGTTGCCGGCCATGAGCTGCGACCATTCGGTGCGGCGCATGCCCTGGAACGAGGCCAGGCCGACCTGCAGCGTGTACTTGTGGTCGTCACTGATCGCCACGAGCGGCCACAACAGGTCGTTCCAGCTCGAGAGCAGCGTGAAGACCGCAAGCGTGGCCAACGCCGGCCGGGCCAGCGGCAACACGATGCTCACAAACGTGCGCAGCACCCCGCACCCGTCGATCCGCGCCGCCTCCTCGAGCTCCACCGGCAACGAGAGGAAGAACTGGCGCATCAGGAAGATCCCGAACGCGGACGCCAGCCACGGCACGAACGCCGCGGCCAAGGTGTCGACGATGCCCAGTCGCGCGAACATGAGGTACGTCGGAATCATGAGCAGCTGGATGGGGATCATGACCGTGGCCAGCACCGCGGCGAACGCGATCCCGCGCCCCGCGAACCGCAGCCGGGCGAACCCGTAGCCGGCCGCCGAGCACAGCACCAGATGGGCCACCACGGACACGGCCGAGACCAGAACCGTGTTGCCCAGCCACAACAGGATGTGCGACTCCGAGAACAGCCGGCGGTACCCGTCCAGATGCAGCCCATCGGGGATGAACCGTGGCGGGAAACGGTTGAGCTCCGCCTTGGTCATGAACGAGGCGAGCACCATGTGCACAAGTGGCAGTACGAATATGAGCGCAACGGGCATCAGCACCAGATGCCAGGCGCTGAACGGCAGCAACCTCCGGCGCATCAGAACGCCTCCTCGCCCTGGTGCCGGCTGCGCCAGATCACCAGCGTCGTGAGCAGCAGCGTCACCGCGAACAGGACGTACGCCACCGCCGCGCCGTAGCCCAGGCGCCGCGTCTGGAAGGCCAGCTCGTAGACGTAGTAGACGACCGTCTGCGTGCTGTTCATCGGCCCGCCGCGGGTCGTGGTGTAGATGAGGTCGAACAGCTGCAGAGCGGTGATCGTCTGCCACACCGTCGCGAACAGCGTCACCGGGCGCAGTTGCGGCAGGGTCACGCTGCGCAACACCCGCCACCGTCCGGCGCCGTCGACGGTTGCCGCTTCGATCAGTTCCTTCGGTACGTCTTGCAGCGCCGCGAGGTACACCACCGAGGTAAAACCGACCTCGCCCCACAGCGCGACAATGCACACCACGATCAGCGCCTGCCGCGGGCTCTCCAGGAACTGCTGCGCAGGCAGCCCGGCCCGGCGCAGCGCCTCGTTCGCCAGCCCGAACTGCGGGTTGAACACATACCCGGCGAGGATGCCGGTCGCCGCCGCCGAGGCCACGTACGGCACGAAGATGCACGTTCGATAGAAACCGATCAGCCGAATGCGCTGATTGAGCGCGATCGCCAGCAGCAGCCCCAGCGCGATCGAGCCGGGAACGAACAGCAACGTGAGCACGAGTGTGTGCTGCGCGGCCGCGGCCAGGTCCGGGTCCTGCGCGAGGCGCTCATAGTTCGCCCAGCCGATGTCCTGCGGCTGCGCGATTCCGTTCCATTTCGTGCGCGAGATGAAGAACGCCCACACCGCGGGGAAGAGCGACAGTCCCACCACGATCACCGTCGCCGGCCCGGCGAACGCCCACCCGGTGAGCGTCCGCCCGACCTTGCGGCGGGTACGTGGCCCGGCGGCGGCCGGCGCCGGCGCGTACTTCGAGGCCGCGAACGTCAGCGTCACCCGATTGCCCCGGCCGACTTCTTGGCCGCGTCGTCGAGCGCCTCCTTCGGTTTCGCCGCACCCTGCAGCACTTTCGAGATCGCGTCGCCGACGTTGCGCGACATCTCCTCATAGCCGGCGACGGTGGGGCGGGCCTGCTTGGCGTTGGCGAGGTTCTCGAAGAACTTCTGCCCGCCGGGGTACTCCTTCACGTACTCGGCGAACTCGGGAGTGCCCTGCTCCGACGAGCGCAGCGGGAGATTGCCGATCGCGAGGTTCCACTTCGCGTCGGTCTCCTTGCTCGTGAGCCACTTGATGAAATCGCGCGAAGCGCCAGCGCGGTTTGCATCATTGTGATCGAACAGCACCCAAAGGTCCGGCCCCGACACCGTCTGGTGATCGCCGTTGTACCCGGGCAACTGCGCGACACCGTAATCGAGCCCGGCATCCTTGATCTCCAGCAGAGCCCACGGTCCGGACATCATCATGCCGATCCGGCCGTCGTTGAAGAGCTTTGCGTACTGTTCGTCGGTCTGGTCGAGGTACATCGACTTGTCGTCAACCGCCATCGCGCGCAGCAACTCGAGCGCGGTGACGCCCGCGTCGGAGTTGAAGGCCGGCTTGTTGCCGTCGAGGATCTTCCCGCCCCGCTGCCACAGCATCGGCCACAGGTGCCAGGTCGTGTCCTCGCTGCCCGACACCGAGTACGCCGTGCCGTAGATGTTCTGCGACGTGTTCGTTAGCTTCTTGGCCGCCGCCCGGAAGTCGTCCCACGACCACTGGTCGGTCGGGTACGCCACGTGCGCATCATCGAACAGTTTTTTGTTGTAAATGAGCGCAAGATTGTCCACCAGCGCGGGTACGCCGATGACCTTGCCCTCGTAGGTGGCCGTCTCGCGCGCCGCCGCCGGAATCTCCTGCCAACCGAACGACGGATCCGCGACGTACTTGGCCAGGTCCTGCGTCTTGCCGCTGGTCGCCAGCTCCCCGGCCCAGCTGCCGTACGCGTAGGAGACGTCCGGGTAGCTGCCTCCGGTGAAACCGGCTGACAGCTTGGTGAGCAGATCGTCAGTGGTGGACGCACCCGCCGACGTTTTGATCGTGACGTTGGGGTGAGCCTTCATGTACTCGGCCGCAAGGTCCTCCGCGGCCTTCTCGGCCTCGGTGGTCTGCCCGGTCCACCAGGTGAGCGTGACCGGGGCGGAGGCGTCGTAGCCCTCGGCGGCGTCCTTGCCGCTGTCCGTCTTCGAGCCGCCGCCGCACGCGCCGAGCAGCAATGTCAGGCCGGTGATACCGGCGACCATCGTTGTCAAGCGACTGCCTCGGGTGGGGATCAGCTTCATCGCTGCACCTCTTCACTGGGGGATGTGGAGAGCTGACGGTGTTCCGGTTATTTCGCCCGACAGGGCATATGTCGCGTGATAAAGGCCTTCGAGGCCGCGCAGCTGGATCGTGTACCTCGGGGACGGATCGCATGCGCAGACGGCCAAGCTGGGTGGCGTTTTGTGTGCGTAGTGAACGGCTCTTGAGCGGTTGGGCTGAAACCGTGTCGTTGTGCGGTCAGATCGAGCTCGTGAGTGCGGGAGGTGGATCGACCTCTCCGAGGCGGGATGGCCGGACCGATTGCTCGGACGGCTGATTCGGTCGCTTGCATGTCGAGCCGAATCCGGTTGTTCGGTGGCGAAGCTGGGCCAGCGGCGTTGAGCTGGCTTGCTGCTGGGCAGATCGGGTTCTTCGGTGGTGGTGCTCGGTGCGGTTCGGTATGTGGTCGGGCGGATCTGGTTTCCGTGGCAGAGCTGGGTGACAGCGCGTTGGAGCTGTCCGCTCAGTGGGTCGATCGAGTTGTTCCGTGGCGGTGCTCGGTGAGGTTCGTTCGTTGGTGGAGCGGGCTCGAGTTCTCGGTGGCGGGACCAGGCGGGCGCGTTGGATCCGGATCGCCGGCCCCGGTGAGTCGCGTGTCTGTGCGCGCGTCAGGCGAGGACGACCGAGCGCGTCAGCAGGCGGGGGCGATCCGGGTCGAGGCCGCGGTGCTCGGCGAGGGCGACGGCGAACCGCTGGGCCAGTACCAGCTGAGCGAGCGGATCGCGGCCGTCGCGGTGCGGGCGGGCTCCGGCATCGCGGACAACGTCGTCAAGGGAATCGGGTACGGCCCCGAACGACCACACCAGACTGCGCGAACCGGCGACGGCGACAGGGCCGTGCCGGTAGTCCATCGCCGGGTACGACTCCGACCATGCCTGTGCAGCCTCGCGCACTTTGAGTGCCGCTTCGTGAGCGAGTCCGACAGTCCAGCCGGTACCGAGGAACACCAGGTGCTTGATCTCGGCCGGGTCCGCCGGCAGCGGGGCGGCCAGCGCGGCCTCGCCGTCGCCGATCAGGTGATCGAGATCCTCGCCGAACGCGGCCCGGGCCATGGCGAGGACGGTGGTGGGAAAGCGCGTCTGCACAACGCTGCGCTCATCGGCGAAGTTGAGCAGCACCCGGCTGTCCACGAGGTTGTCGACCGGCTCGCCGTCGACAGCGGTGATCGCCACCCGATGCGTGCCCGCCGGAATCTGCCGCAGCGCCTCGAGGACTTCGGTGGACGTGCCCGACCGCGTGACCGCAACGACGCGGTCGTACCGCCGGCGCGGCACGAACTCGGATGCGCACACGGCGTCGGTCTCGCCCAGCCCCGCGGCCTCGCGCAGTTCGGCGATGCTCTGGGCGACGAACCAGGAGGTCCCGCAGCCGAGCAGGAGCATCCGCTCCCCAGGCGCGGCGAGCGCACTTCGGGCCTCGCCGACCAGCTCGAGCCCGCGGCCCCATACGGCAGGCTGACTGCCGATTTCGAGCGCAGTGTCGTTCATGCGCGAACGCTATGCGCGTTTGCGTTCGTTCCACAACCCCAGCTGCGCAAGTGAACATTCAACATTGCGCGTTTGACCTTGCACCGTTCTCAACTCCGCACACCGCAGCGCTGTGCCCGGGCGGCCGTCGCGCGCCCACACGCTCGGCATGTTCGCTTTGCACAGACGAGCGTGAGCGCGTCAACGACATGGTCGGCCTTCATGCTCGTCTGCGCACTCGCAGGCGCCGCCGCCCAACGAGTCAGCACGTTCGTGCTCATATGCGCACACACGGACGGAAAGCCGTGATGCAACAATCCAGCGCGATCACGTTCGCGCGCCTTCGTGGCGGCCGGCCTCGCTCAGGCCGACCTGAGCGAGGTCGACCTGAGCGAGGCCGGTTTGAGTGAGGCCGGCTTGAGGGTGCCGTCGGGTTGAGCGAGGTCGGTTGGGGTGAGGTCGGCTTCGGGTGCGCCGTCGGCTTGAGCGAGATCGGTTTGAGTGAGGTCGGCCTGGTGTGCCGTCGGGTTGAGCACGGTTGGCTCTTGCGTGGTCATATGTGCGCGTTGGCTCGTGGGTGGCCACCTGCGCGATTGGCTTGTGGGCGTTCATATGTGCGCGGTCGGCTCGTGCAGTGTTCGCATGTGCGCGGTTGGCTCTTGCGTGGTCACATGTGCGCGGTCGGGTTGTGTGCGCTCAAAGGCGTACGTGCACCCGTAGCGGTTCTGGGAGCAGGTTGCCGTGGGCGGTGGTCAAGTCGTCGCACAACGACCAGATCTGTTCGACCGTCAGGGTTGCGGCGGTGTTCGGGTCGACCATTGCCGCCTGGCGGACGAAACGTGCGTCGCCGGTCAGGGCGGCCTGCACCGTCAGTTCGCCCACGCTCACGAAGCCACGGTTCACCGCCGCGCACTGGGGTGGCAGGGCGCCCACGTGCTCGGGGTGCAGGCCCAGGCGGTCCACGGTGCACGGGACCTCGACGCCGAAGTTTTCCGGCAAATTGCTGATCAGGCCGCGGTTGGCGACATTCGCGTGGATGCGCCGCAGGGTGCCGGTCTCGATGCTGTGGATGATCTGCGGCGCGTACTCGGTCGCCTCCCGGTGCAGGTCCAGCGGCTTGCCGGCGAGCACCGATGCGCGGGTGGTGGCGTAGTCGGCCAGGTTGGCCTCGCTGATGCGCACGTACTCGCCGACCGGGATGCGCAAACGTGCAATCTCGTCGTCGTGGTGGAGGTACCACGGGACGTACTCGGCGGAATGCTCGCTGGTCTCGGTGGGGAAGTAGCCCAGCCGGCGGTACATGTCCATGCGCACGCGGCGCTGCAGTTCGGGATCGCCGGACAGCCGCTCGTCCAGCCGGGGGTAGAGGCTCTCGCCGCGGTGTTCCCACTGCAGCAGCCACGCCTGGTGGTTGACGCCGGCCGCGCGGTAGTCCACCTCGTCGAGTGGTACGCCGAGCAGCGCACACAGGTCGTGCACCGTCCAGAAGACCGAGTGGCAGAGGCCGGCGGCGTTGAGGTCCGGCGCGACCGCGGCCAGGTACGCCACGTTCATCGCCATCGGGTTGGTGTAGTTGAGCAGCCAGGCGTCCGGGCACAGCTCACGCATGTCGGCCGCGATGCCGGCCAGCACCGGGAACGTGCGCAGCGCGCGGAAGATACCACCGACGCCGACGGTGTCGCCGATGGTCTGACGCAGTCCGTACTTGGCTGGTAGCTCAAAGTCACGAACGGTCGCAGCGTGCATCCCGACCTGAATGGCGTTGATAACGTAATCGGCGCCCGAGAGCGCGGCCCGCCGGTCCAGCGATGCGGTGATCACGGGGGACGCGCCGAGCTGCTCGGCGGTACGGCGTGCGATTGCCTCTGCCGTCTCGAGCCGTTCGGGGTCGATGTCGTGCAGGGCGAGCGTCACGCCGCGCAGCTCTTCGAAGGAGAGCAGGTCGGCGAGCAGCTCACGAGTGAACACGACACTGCCGGCACCGAGGAACGCGATCACAGTCATGGACGGGATTCTCGGCAGCGCGTGCAGAGTCGCACAAGGTATCGTCGCGATTCACGCGCAAATGAACTATCTTCATTGCGCGTTTGATCATCAGACCCGCCCGGTCGATCGGAGCATTCATGACCCAGAGTTCGTTGCGCCGTGCCGACCGTGTGTCGGCCATCCTCGACCGGGTGTCGCGGGAGGGATCCGTCGACGCGGGCGTGCTCGCCGAGGAGTTCGACGTCTCGGCCGCCACGATCCGCCGCGACCTTCAGGTGCTGGAGGAGCAGCGGCTCGTCTCGCGCACGCACGGCGGCGCGGTGGCCGTGGACGTGGCGTATGAGCTGCCGGTGCGGTACCGAACAGGGCAGCATCGAGAAGAGAAGGTCCGCGTGGCCCACTGCGCCGCGGCCCTCCTGCCGCACGGGCCGCTGACGCTCGGGCTCAGCGGCGGCACGACCACGCTCCTGCTGGCCCGCCTGCTCGCCTCGCGGGTCGACCTCACCGTGGTGACGAATGCGCTGAACATCGCATCTGAGCTGGTACTGCGGCCCCGGCTGAAGCTGATCATGACCGGCGGGGTCTCGCGCACCCAGTCCTACGAGCTCGTCGGGCCGATCGCGGACCAGGCGCTGTCCGGCCTGAACATGCAGGTCGCGGTCATCGGCGTCGACGGCATCAGCGCGCGGGGCGGGCTGACCACGCACGACGAGATCGAGGCGCACACGAACGCGGCGATGATCCGCCGGGCCGACCGGGTCATGGTGGTCGCGGACGGCTCCAAGGTGGGGCGTCTCTGCCTGGCCGGCATCTGCCCGCTCACCGACGTCACGACGCTGGTCACCGACGAAAGCGCCGATCCGGAGCACGTGGAGGCGATCCGCCGCGCCGGTACCGAGGTCGTGGTGGCGCTGTGACCGCACCGGTGCGGCTGCTCGTGGTGGGGGCCGGGCAGCGCGGTACGTGGTACTCGCGGCTGGCCGTGCTGACCGGGCGGGCCGAGATCGTCGCCGTCGCCGAGGCCGATCCTGTGCGGCGGGCCGCGTTCGCGCGTGAGTTCGGCGTGCCGGCCGCGGGCGTGTTCGACGGGTGGGAACGGTTGGCCGATTGTGCACGAATCGCCGATGGGGCGATCGTCGCCACGCAGGATGCGATGCACGAAGCGCCGACGGTGCTGCTGGCCGGGCAGGGGTACCACCTGATGCTGGAGAAGCCGATGGCGCCCGCCGAGCCCGCGGCGCGCCGGATCGCGGATGCGGTTACCGCGGCCGGCGTGATCGCGGCCGTCTGTCATGTCTTGCGGTACACCCCCTACACGGCCGCGCTCAAAGAACTGCTCGATTCGGGGCGCATCGGCCGGATCGTGAGCATGCAGCACCTCGAGCCCGTCGGGTGGTGGCACCAGGCGCACTCGTTCGTGCGCGGGAACTGGCGCAATTCGTCGGTTTCGTCGCCGATGTTGCTCGCGAAGGCCTGCCATGACGTGGATTGGCTGTTGTACCTCGCGGGCGAGCGCGTGCACCGGGTCAGTTCGTTCGGCGGGCTTGCGCACTTCCGCGCCGATCAGCGACCCGCCGGGGCCGCGGACCGTTGTCTTGATTGTTCGATCGAAGCAGAGTGTCCGTATTCGGCGCCGAAGCTCTACTTTCCGCTCGTGGATGCGCAGCGGCCGGACGAGCCTGTGCACTGGCCGCTGTCGGTGGTCACGGCCGAGGCGAGCCGGTCGGCGGTGACGGAGGCGTTGCGCACGGGGGAGTACGGCCGGTGCGTGTATGCGTGTGACAACGACGTCGTCGACCATCAGGTGGTGGCGATGGAGCTGGCCGGCGGCGGGACCGTGACGCTCACGATGACCGCGTTCACGCCGGCCGAGCACCGCATGACCAGGATCTTCGGGACGCACGGGTACATCGACGGGAACGGGGCGTCGATCCGGCTCGTCGACTTCCGCACCGGTGCGGACACCACGACGAGCGTCGCCGCCGGCGGTCCCGGGGACCACTCGGACGGCGACGCCGGGCTGGTGGCGGCATTCGTGGCCGCGGTGGCTGCGGGCGACGCCGGGTTGCTGCGCTCGGATGTGCTCACGAGTCTTGCTGGACATCAGGTTGTCTGGGCGGCCGAAGAAGCCCGCCGCACCGGTACCGTCGTGACGCTGGCATAGTCCGTTCGCGCAGTGGTGCGTGGTGTTTCGTGTGACGGTCTGCGCCCGCTTCGGCCCCGGACGCGGCCCCGTCCCGACCATCACCGCTCACGGATCGCGACCGCTCCCGTCTCCGGGCTGCGGCGCAATCAGGTGGGCTGGTTGAACGTGCAGAGGTGCGCTGTTGACGTGTGCGTTCGTCGGCGGCGTGACCGTGTTCTCTGGGTGTGGCGCAATCAGGTGGGCTGGCTGAACGCGCAGCGTCGCGCTGCTGACGTTGTGCGTTCGTCGGCGGCGTGACCGTGTTCTCTGGGTGTGGCGCAATCAGGTGGGCTGGCTGAACGCGCAGCGTCGCGCTGCTGACGTTGTGCGT
>NZ_JBEZDS010000025.1:136961-161598 GCF_040648435.1 Dactylosporangium sp. NPDC049140
TCGTCAGCAGCGCGACGGTGTGTCGTGCGTGGATGAGCTGTTCGGTTGGTTGAGTGTGCGCGGTTGCTTCGGTTGCCGTGGAACTCCAGCGGTGGCCGGTCGCCGTTGAGCGGTGGCGCTGGATTGTGCGTTTGTCAGCAGCGGACGGTGCGCAGGGCGCCGAGGAACTGGGCGGGCTGACTGAACGCGCAGAAGTGGCTGGCGTTGTCGATCAGGACCAGTTCCTTCTGCGGGGCCTCGATCTCGGCGAAGTACTCCACCGCCGGGTCGGTCAGCGTCACCACGTCGTGGGCGCCCTGGAAGAGGTAGAAGGGGACCTCGAACGTGGTGCCCAGCGCGCGGGCGTCCCAGCGCATGAACTGCTCGAACATGGTGTCGCGGGTCTTGCCGAAGCCCTTGAGCCAGGCCGACACGTCGGCGAGGGAGTAGTCCGGCTTCGTCAGCAGCAGCTTGAACAGCCGGGTCAGCGCGGCGTTACCGGTGGTCGGGTCGGTGCCCATGCTCCACTGCATGCGGGTGCCCCAGCTCTTGACGTCCCAGGTGCGCGGGTCGGCGTCGAGCTTCTCCAGCGCCGCCACGCCGCGGCGGTTGCCGGCGGTGCGCAGACGCTCGATGGTGTCGATGCGGCCCTTGCGCTCGTTTTCGACCATGTTCACGTAGAAGTCGGTGCCGACGTACGCGCAGAACAGGTCGGGGCGGCGCTTGACCATCGGCAGGCCGACGATCGTGCCCATCGAGCCGGCCATGAGCAGGATGCGGTCCTGGCCGAAGTACTGCCGCAGGTACTCGGCGACCTCGATGCCGTCGTCGACCATCAGGTCGAAGTCGAGCTGCTCGGCATGGAAGCCGTTGCGGCGCAGGGTCTTGCCCGCGCCGCGCCGGTCCCAGTGCACGACGGTGAAGTGCTGCTCCCATTCGTGCAGGACGGGGGTGAACACCGAGTACGGCGAGCCGGGGCCGCCGTGCACGACGAGCAGCACCGGGTTGGCGCGGTCCTCGCCGCGGATCTGCAGCCACTGCTCGACGCCGCCGATGGTGACGTAGCGGCCCTCGACGACACCGTTCGGCGTGTCGATGCGCGCGTCGACGGCCCGCTGGTGCTTGCGGATTGCGCGGTAGGCGAGCGGCGCGGCGGCGACAGTGGCTGCGGCGGCAGCGGTGATGACGAGAGCGGACATTGTGGGCCTCCCCGATTTGGTGCCGGCTTCGATGGATCTGACTGTACAGAATTCTAAGACAATTGTACAAGACAAAATTCTCAGACGTATGCTTCAGACATGGGTAACCGGGAGAAGCTCCTCGACGGGGCGCTGCAGTGCCTGCTCGAGAAGGGGTACGCAGCGACTACCGCGCGCGACATCGCCGGGGCGGCGGGTGTGAGCCTGGCGGCGATCAACTATCACTTCAGGACCACCGAGGCCCTGCTCAACGAGGCGCTGCAGCGGGCGCTGGAGCAGTGGGGCGACGAGATGGAGCGTGCGCTGCGCGGGGCCGCGGACGTGCAGAACCCGGCCGAGCGCTTCGAGGCGGTGTGGACGAGTGTGATCGCCTCGGTCACCGCGAACCGTTCGTTGTGGACGACCCAGTTCGAGGTGGTGACGCAGCTCGGGCGGCAGCCGTCACCGCCGGCCGCGTGGGCGGAGGCGCAGGACCAGGCGCAGGCGGGGCTGGCGGCGCTGTTCCACGGCATCGACCCCGCCGCGGAGCCGGAGCTCGCGCGGGTGATCGGCGGTTTCTACCACGCACTGCTCACGGGTGTCGTCGTGCAGCATCTGGCGGTGCCGGAGCAGGCGATGAGCGGGCGGGATCTTGCGTTCGCACTGCGCGCGGTGAGCGAACGTCTCGGCCAGGGTGTGTGAGTGGGCGCTTTGCGTGCGCATGTGCGCTCGGTCAGTGTTCGTTCGGACCATGGATGTGAGCGATCGGTTCAGTCGTAGGTGAGCGAACCGTCGATCGGGCGATACGAGCGTCCCCACGTTTCGGTCCGACGTGGGTGGGTGCGGCAGGTCCGACGGTGTGCGCTTGCGGCAGGTCCAGCGGGTGGGCGCGGTGCCGCGGCAGCAGTTGGGTGACCACCTGGGGGGCGAGGACGGTGCGGCCTGTGCGACGGTGCGCGCGGCAGGCGGAGTGGGTGGGCGCGGTGCCGCGGCAGTAGCTGGGCGAGCACCTGGGGGTCGAGGACGGTGCGGCCCGTGTGACGGTGCGCGGCAGGTCCGGCGGGTGGGCGCGGTGCCGCGGCAGCAGTTGGGTGACCACCTGGGGGCGAGGACGGTGCCGCCCGTGCGACGGTGCGCGCGTGCGACAGGTCCGACGGTCTGTGGGTGGGGCGGGTTCGGCGGCGGGGCGCGTTCGCCGGGCCTCAGGGCTGGTTGAGGTGCAGGTAGCCGCGGTGTACGGCCGGGAGGGTGATCTCCTGCGGGAACGGGGACTTCGCCGCTACCCGCTCCGGCGGGGCGCCGTCGGCGTCGCCCTCGCGGATCAGCCACGCCAGGGCCGCGAGCTGCTCGTGCTGGGCTGCGACGAATCGGCGGGTCACCACGGCGCCGTGGCCGGGTACCACCTGTGTCTCCTGGGTGAGGGCGGCCATTAGGGCGGCTACGGTGTCCGGCCAGTCCAGCGGGTACGCGTCGCCGAACTGTGGCGGGCCGCTCTCCTCGATCAGGTCGCCCGCTACCAGGACGTCCGCGTCCGGTATCAGGGCGACCAGGTCGCCGATCGAGTGGCCGCGGCCGTAGTGGCGCAGCTGTACCGGGCGGTCGCCCAGGTCCAGGTCGATGGCGGTACGGACGAGGCGGGTGGCCGGCGTCGGGGTGACGGCGGCCAGGTCGGTGGCCAGGTCCGGGTGGTTCGAGACTGCTCGGTCGCGCAGGGCCGGGCCGACCAGCGCGGCGGCCTCCTCCTGGGACCAGATCGGGCAGTCGTCGGCGGTGAAGACCATGTTGCCGAAGCAGTGGTCGAAGTGGTGATGGGTGTTGACGACCTGGAGGGGGAGGGGCGTCACCCGGCGTACCGCGGCCAGGAGTTGCCGCGCCTGCCCTGCGGTCGACAGCGTGTCGACGACCAGGGCCGCCTCGCCGCCCACTACGAGGGTGGCGTTGACGTCCAGGACGGGATGGCGCAGTACGTGTACACCCGCGGCAATTTCCCTTAGCACCGTCATGTGATCTCCCTGGACGGGTCGGGCGCGGTCCTGCATGGTCTTGGCCGGGGAGCGGTGTCGAAGGCGGGCAGCGCCGTCATGACGTCTCCCGGGCCGGGCGTCCATGGTCTTGGCCGAGGGTGGGTTTGCCGGGCGGTGCCGTCATCAGGCCTTTTGGACCGGGCGGTCGCGATCCTCCGGGGCGCCTCGGGCCAGGAAGCGGTGGCGAGCTCGCTCAGCGCCGTCATCAGGTCTCCCGGGGCCGGGTCAGCCGCGGTCCTCCATGGCCTTGGCCAGGAAGCGGGCGCGCTCGACGAGGATCCGCTCGACGCGGCCCTCCGCCACGACCTGGTTGGCGTCGCGGACCACGATCTCGAACATGAGGCGGCGGCCGTCGGCCTTGGCCAGGCGGGCCTCGGCCACCACGCGGCCGCCTATCGGGGTGGCGGCGCGGTGCTCCAGGTCGACCCGGGTGCCCACGGTCGTGTAGCCGGGTGGGAGGCGGCTTGCGGTCGCGCCCACCGTTGCGGCCTCGGCCAGGGCCAGCATGCGCGGGGTGGCCAGGACCGGGACGTCGCCCGAGCCCATGGCCTGTGCGGTGTCGGCGTCGGTGACCGTGAGCTCGACGCGGGTGACGGCGCCGACCCAGGGGGTGGCATCGACCGTGGGGCGCTCGCTCGGCTGCATACCCCCAAGAGTAGTGCTTTTAGCACAAACGTTGTCCGGTGTGGGGTGGTGTTTGTGGCTGCTTGTTGCGTAAACGGGCGGGGACCGGAGGCGCGAACGCACGAACATCGGCGTGCGGAGGCGCTTGCGTTGAGTTTGTGAACGCCTGATGAGCGAACGCACGATGAGCGGACGCACGATGCTCGAACGGACGATGCGCGACGCAGGGATGCAGACGCGCGAATGGACGGTTGCGCGAACGGACGATGCGCGACGCAGGGATGCAGGCGCGCGAACGGACGGTGGCGCGAACGGACGATGCGCGACGCAGGGATGCAGACGCGCGAACGGACGGTGGCGCGAACGGACGATGCGCGACGCAGGGATGCAGACGCGCGAACGGACGGTTGCGCGAACGGACGGTTGCGCGAACGGACGGTTGCTCGAACGGACGGTTGCTCGAACGGACGGTGGCGCGAACGGACGATGCGCGACGCAGGGATGCAGACGCGCGAACGGACGGTTGCGCGAACGGACGGTTGCGCGAACGGACGATGCGCGACGCAGGGATGCAGACGCGCGAACGGACGGTTGCGCGAACGGACGGTTGCGCGAACGGACGGTTGCTCGAACGGACGGTTGCTCGAACGGACGGACGCGCGAACGACCATCGGGTGCGGGCGCACGGATGCGCGGACGCTGAACGCACGAGTGAGCGAGCGGCGGTGCGCGAGTGTGCGAGTGTGCGAGCGGCGGAGGCGCGAGTGCGTCAGTGCCCGAGTGCGCGGGCGGTGGAAGCGCGAGTGCGCGAGTGCGCGAGCGCGGCAGTGTGCGAATGCTCAGTGTGCGAATGCGTCAGTGCGCGAGTGTGCGAGCGGCGGAGCCCGAGTGTGCGAGTGCGCGAGTGTGTCAGTGCGCGAGCGGCGGAGCCCGAGTGTGCGAGTGCCCGAGTGCCCGAGTGCCCGAGTGCCCGAGTGTGCGAGTGCCCGAGTGCGCGAGCGCGCAAGTGCGTCAGTGCCCGAGTGCGCCGGCGGCAGAAAGGCGAGTGCGCGAGTGCGTCAGTGCGCTGGCGGCGGAAAACGGGAAGCCGAGTCTCTTGGCGGGGTCCTACGCTGGGCGCCATGTATGAGGCTGCCGAGTGGTTCGCGCGCGGCAAAGTGGTTGTGCTCACCGGCGCCGGGATCTCCACCGACTCCGGGATTCCGGATTTTCGGGGGCCGCAAGGTGTGTGGACGCGGGAGCCGGAGGCTATGAAGCTGTCGTCGATCGAGCACTACGTCGGGGATCCGGCGGTGCGGCGGCGGTCCTGGCAGGAGCGGCTCACCCATCCGGCCTGGGGTGCGGAGCCCAACGCTGGGCACCGTGCGCTCGTCGAGCTCGACGCGGCCGGGCTGCTCGACTCCGTTGTCACGCAGAATATCGACGGGCTGCACCAGCGGGCTGGGCTTGCCTCGGACCGGGTCATTGAGCTGCACGGGACCATCCATGAGACCGAGTGTCTGCAGTGTGGGGCGCGCGGGGCGATGGAGGTGACGCTCGAGCGGGTGCGGGCCGGGGAGAGCGATCCCGCCTGTCTCGGGTGTGGGGGGATGCTCAAGTCGGCGACGATCTCGTTCGGGCAGCAGATGAACATGGCCTCGCTGACGGCGGCGGCCGAGGCGGCGATGTACTGCCGGACGTTTGTGGCCGTCGGGACCTCGCTCACCGTCCACCCGGCGGCGGGGCTGGTGGCGGTTGCGGCCAAGCAGGGGGCTCGGGTCGTGATCCTCAATGATGCCGAGACGCCCTACGACGCCATCGCCGATGAGGTCATCCGGGAGCCGATCGGGGAAGTCCTGCCCGAGTTGGTGGGCGTGGCCACCGCATGAGGTGAGAAGGTCCGTCAGCCGAGAAAAACGCGCGAGTGCTCACGAGCCGGTGGCCGTCACGCGCGCCGTGAAGGTGCGGCGCGCTGCCCTTGAGCGGATGGCCAGCTCGTCGGCCAGGCGGTACGCGTCGTCGGCGTCGCGCAGGCGCGCTGTTGCGTTCAGGCCGCCCGCCGTGTCCACCGTCACCGTGGCCAGGGACAGCAGGCGCTGCAGCGGGCCCTGTACGACCCGCACGCTCTGCACGCGCGCCAGCGGTACCGCCACCAGCTCGCGCGTCAGTACGCCCTCGCGCACGGCCACCACGTCTTCGGTCACCGCTACCCCGATGCGCGACCACGCGAACGGCGCGAGCCAGCGCGCGCGTCGGGGCGGGCCGGTCACGGTCAGGGCGATGACGTCCACGGGGGCGATGACGGCGGCCGACAGTACCGTCGACGCCACCCATGCCGCGTCGGGCGTTGCGGCCACGGGGACGAGGGTGCCCGCTCGTAACTGCTCCTCGCCGTGGCCGCCGTAGCCGGCGACGTCCATGTGGGCCCGGGCCCAGCCCGCCGGGCGCCACAGCAGCGGCCAGGTCAGCTTCACGCCCTGGACCCGCCGCGGCGGTACCGACTGGCTGCGCTTGTTGAGCAGGCCCTGCCGCACGCGCAGGGCGGTGCCGTCGTCGGTGATGCGGAAGTCGTACTCGTCGAGCACGCGGCGCACCGGCACCTGGAAGACGCCCAGGAACGCGGTGATGGTGCTGGCCGCGCCGATCAGGGTCCAGTCCGGGTGGCTGAGCGCGGGCCAGATCACGAACGCGGCGCCGATGGGCACGGAGAGGGTCTGCGGGGTGAGGAGCTGGGCGAGCAGCAGGCGGCCGTTGGCCACGGCGAAGAGCGGGCGCTCGGCCTCGGGCGCGGCGGGCTCGGCGCCGGTGGCCAGGCCCAGCAGGGAGGCGCGCAGCTCGGTGGCGCCGGCCACGGTGAGGTACGCCAGCGGGGCTTCGGTCTTGCCGCCCCCGATCACCTCCAGGCGCAGCTCGGCCAGGCCGAACACGCGCGCCAGGGCGGGCCGGACGACGTCGATCGCCTGGACGCGCTCCAGCGGGATGGTCCGCACGCGGCGCGACAGCAGGCCCTCGTGCACGCGCAGCTCGCGGCCGACGACCTCGAAGCCGGTCACGGCCCACACCACGGCCGACACGAGCACCGCGCCGATGAGGATGACGGTCATGGCGATCAGCCAGTGCAGCAGGCCGAGGTCGGACAGCCCCCGCCAGGAGACGGCCACGGCGGCCAGGGCCACCAGTTTGGCACCGCGTACCAGTGGCGTCAGGGGATGCAGCCGCCGACGGGGAAGGGTCAGCGGCGTGGTCACAAGCCCTCTTCGCGGATCTCGCCCAGGGCCGCCAGCCGGTCGCGCAGCCGGGTGGCCTCGGCGGCCTCCAGGCCGGGCACGGTCGCGTCGCTCGCCGCGGCCGCGGTGTGCAGGGTCACCGTGGCCAGGCCCGCGGCGCGCTCGAACGGGCCGGCGGTCACGTCGACGAACTGCATCCGCGCGTACGGCACGATGGACAGCCGCCGGATCAGCAGCCCGTGGCGGACCAGGAGGTCCTCGGCGCGCTCGGCGTAGCCCCAGGCGCGGATCGAGCGGCGCATGAAGAACGCGCGGACGGCGCCGGCGGCCAGCACGAGACCGGCGGCGAGCAGGAACCAGGCCGACCACAGGACGCCGGCGACCACGCCGGCGGCGGTGAGCAGGAGCACCCAGGCGGTGAGCGCGGCCAGCCGGACCAGGTAGTACCGCGGCGAGATCGGCCGCCACCCGACCGTGTCCGGCCAGGGGCGGAGCGGATCGGGTGCGACCGTTGGGTTCACTCCTCGAGCCTATCCCGAGCATCGATCGGCCTGGTCTCACGCAGGAATCCGCGCACGCCGAGGAACTCCGACAGCGACGCCCGGTGCTCGTCGCAGGCCAGCCAGATCTTCCGCCGGTCGGGTGTGTGCAGTTTCGGATTGTTCCACAGCAGCTGCCAGACGGCCCGGGAACGGCACCCCTTCGCGGAGCACTGAAGGTCTTCCACGCGAAGAGTGTGAGCGCCGGGCGGCCACGGGGGAAGCCGCCCGGCGACGGGTGAATCGTACCCGCTGTGGTACGGGTGGTGTCCAGTCGTGGCGCGCGGCCGGTGACGAAAATCCCCGGAATCGATGGCCGCATGTCCGATATATCGGTCCAAGCGGTCGGGAAGACAACTCCCAGTAGGCTCTCAGGAGCATCGGATCGCGGTCGGTCGCCGCGCCGTGCGACGCTAGGTTTACTCGAAGAACGCTACGTTTACTTCAAGGACAAATGCGCGTGGAGGACCGGTGACCCAGCCGAGCAACCCTGTCTCGACCCCCGCCCAGGACGCCACGGTGCTCGAACGCGCCCTGTTCGAGGTCAAGCGGGTGATCGTCGGTCAGGATCGCATGATCGAGCGGATGTTCGTGTCGCTGCTCAGCCGCGGCCACGTTTTGCTCGAGGGCGTGCCCGGCGTGGCCAAGACCCTCGCCGTGGAGACCCTCGCCCGGGTCGTCGGCGGCACGTTCTCGCGACTCCAGTTCACCCCCGACCTGGTGCCCGCCGACATCGTCGGCACCCGCATCTACCGGCAGTCGAGCGAGAAGTTCGACGTCGAGCTCGGGCCCGTGTTCGTGAACTTCCTGCTCGCCGACGAGATCAACCGGGCGCCCGCGAAGGTGCAGTCGGCGCTGCTGGAGGTCATGGCCGAGCAGCAGGTGTCCATCGGCGGCGAGACCTACGAAGTGCCGCGCCCGTTCCTGGTGATGGCCACGCAGAACCCGATCGAGCAGGAGGGCGTCTACCCGCTGCCCGAGGCCCAGCGTGACCGGTTCCTCATGAAGATCCAGGTGGGGTACCCGACCGACGCCGAGGAGCGCGAGATCGTCTACCGGGTGAGCGTGAAGACCCCGGAGCCGCAGGCGGTGCTCACCACCGAGGAGCTCATGGCGCTGCAGGACAAGGCCGACGACGTCTTCGTGCACAACGCGCTCGTGGACTACGCGGTGCGGCTGGTGGTCGCGACCCGCGCCCCGGCCGAGCACGGGCTGGGCGACATGGCGCACCTGATCCAGTACGGGGCCAGCCCCCGCGCCTCGCTGGGCATCGTGCGGGCCTGCCGCGCGCTGGCCCTGCTGCGCGGCCGGGACTACGCGCTGCCGCAGGACGTGCAGGACATCGCCCCCGACATCCTGCGCCACCGGCTCGTGCTCTCCTACGACGCGCTCGCCGACGACATCCCGGCCGACGACGTCGTGCGCCGGGTGCTCGCGGCCGTGCCGCCGCCCACCGTCGCGCCCCGCCAGCAGGCCACCACGGCCCCCGCCGGAGCGGCCGGACAGCCGGGCCAGCCCGCGACGACGACCATCACCACCTGGCCGGGGCGGTGAAGATCCAGAGCGGCACCGGTCTGGACGACGCCCGCGCGGAGGTCGTCCTCAACCGCATGCAGCTGCTCGTCACGCGCAAGCTCGACGGGCTGCTGCAGGGTGACTACCTCGGCCTGCTGCCGGGGCCGGGCACGGAGGCGGGGGAGTCGCGGGAGTACCGCCCGGGCGACGACGTGCGCCGCATGGACTGGCCGGTGACCGCCCGCACCACGCTGCCCCACGTGCGCCAGACCGTCGCCGACCGGGAGCTGGAGACCTGGCTCGCGGTCGACCTGAGTGCCAGCCTCGACTTCGGCACCGCGCACCACCTCAAACGCGATCTCGCGATCGCCGCCTCGGCCGCCGTCGCGCACCTGACGGTCCGTGGTGGAAACCGCATAGGAGCCGTCGTCGGTACCGCCGATGCCTTGACCCGTCTCCCCGCGCGCCCGGGCCGCAAGGACGCGCAGGGCCTGCTGCGCACGATCGCGCTGACCCGGGGCCGGCCCGGCCGCGCCGACCTCGGCGCGCTCATCGACATGCTCAACCGGCCCCCGCGGCGGCGCGGCATGGCCGTGGTCATCTCCGACTTCATGACGCCGCCGGAGCAGTGGGCGCGGCCGCTGCGCAAGCTCGGCGTGCGCCACGACCTGCTCGCCGTCGAGGTCGTCGACCCGCGGGAGCTGGAGCTGCCCGACGTCGGCGTCATCGCGCTCGTGGACCCCGAGACGGGGCGCATGCACGAGGTACAGACGGCCGATCCGAAGCTGCGGCACCGCTATGCGCACGCGGCCGCCGCCCAGCGGGCCGAGATAGCCTCGGCCCTGCGCGGTGCGAACGCGGCCCACCTGCGGCTGCGCACCGACTCCGACTGGCTCCTGGACATCGTCCGGTTCGTCGCGGCCCAGCGACACGCCCGAACTCGAGGAACGACCCGATGATCCGACTGCTCTCGCCGTGGTGGCTGCTCGCCCTCTTGCCCGTCGCGGGCATCATCGGGGTGTACGTCTGGCGCCAGCTGCACCGCCGCGCGTTCGCGGTGCGCTTCACCAACGTCGACCTGCTCAGCAGCCTGGTGCCCAAGGGCATCGGCGTGCGCCGGCACGTCAGCGCGGCGGCGTTCCTGCTCAGCCTGGTGATTCTGGCCTTCGGCATGGCGCGGCCCTCGGTCGACACCAAGGAGCCGCTGGAGCGCGCCACGATCATGCTCGCCATCGACGTGTCGCTGTCCATGCAGGCGACCGACGTGGCCCCGACCCGCATCGACGCGGCCAAGTCGGCGGCCGCGGACTTCGTCAAGCAGCTGCCGGCGAGCTTCAACGTCGGGCTCGTCTCGTTCGCCAAGACGGCGAGCGTGCTGGTCTCGCCGACCAAGGAGCGCAACTCGGTGCTGCAGGCCATCGAGGGCCTGACGCTGCAGGAGTCGACGGCGACCGGCGAGGCGGTCTTCACCAGCCTCGACGCGATCCGCACGGTGCCCGCCGACGGCGCCAACGGCCCGCCGCCGGCCCGGATCGTGCTGCTCTCCGACGGCTTCCGCACCGCGGGCCGCTCGCTGGAGGACGCGTCCGCGGCGGCGTCGGCGGCGAACGTGCCGGTGTCGACTATCGCGTTCGGCACCGACGAGGGCGTGGTGCGCATCGGCAACACGCCGCAGCGGGTGCCGGTCGACCGCCCGTCGCTGCAGAAGGTGGCGGAGGTCACGAAGGGGTACTTCTACGAGGCCGCCAGCAAGGACGAGCTCAAGCGCGTGTACACGGACATGGGCAGCTCCATCGGCTACCGCACGAAGCCGCGGGAGATCACCCAGTGGTACCTGGGCTTCGGGTTCCTGATGGCGCTGTGCGCGGGCGCGCTGAGCCTGTTGTGGGGCTCGCGGCTGCCGTAGCGCGGGCGGTCAGTGGGCGCCGACCATGAAGAAGAGGGCGGCGACCCACGCGGCGGCCAGGAAAAATCCAACGGGCGCGACGAAACGGCTCACGGAATGCTCCAACGGGTGTTGTCTCAGGCAGAAGGAGAGAACAGACACACGGAAGCCGTGGCGGGTGTTGTGCTGTTACCGGCCACGACTGGAGGGATCGCTACTTCGCACAGCGATCACCTCCGTTGGAGCGGCTGCCGTGCCGGACGGGCAGCGAATCGAGTCCAGCCGTCATCGCGGCCGGGAGTCGGACGACGCAATCGTACGCCTCCGCGCCACTGCGGGCATCAGCCACCCGGCGCATTAGCTCCTACCACGCGGTAGCGCCTACTCTCCCTACAGCATTTTCATGAGCTCGACGAAAGGCGGCACCGTGGCGAGGACCGTGCTGGTCACCGGCGGGAACCGAGGGATCGGACTGGCGATCGCGCAGGCGTTCGCCAAGCAGGGCGACCGTGTCGCCGTGACGCACCGCGGCTCCGGCGCTCCGGAGGGCCTCTTCGGCGTGCAGTGTGACATCACCGACAGCGCCGCCGTGGACGCCGCGTTCACCGAGGTCGAGAACGCGCTCGGCCCCGTCGAGGTGCTCGTCGCCAACGCCGGCGTCACGCAGGACACGCTGCTGCTGCGCATGAGCGAGGAGCAGTTCACCGGGGTCATCGACACCAACCTGACCGGCTCGTTCCGCTGCGCCAAGCGCGCCGCGAGCAAGATGCTGCGCGCCCGCTTCGGCCGGATCATCTTCATCTCGTCGGTCGTGGGCCTCTACGGCAGCCCGGGCCAGGTGAACTACGCCGCCAGCAAGGCCGGCCTGGTGGGCATGGCCCGTTCGATCACGCGGGAGCTGGGCAGCCGCAACATCACCGCCAACGTGGTCGCGCCCGGGTTCATCGAGACGGACATGACGGCGGTGCTGCCCGAGGCGACGCAGGCCGAGTACAAGAAGAACATCCCGCTGGGGCGCATGGCGCGGCCCGAGGAGGTCGCCGACGTGGTGACGTTCCTGGCCAGCGACGCCGCGGCGTACATCACCGGCGCCGTCATCCCCGTCGACGGCGGCCTCGGCATGGGCCACTAGGTTTAGGAGACTCCGCAATCATGGCAGGACTTCTCGAGGGCAAACGGCTGCTGATCACCGGGATCATCACCGACCAGTCGATCGCCTTCGCCGCCGCGAAGCTCGCCCAGGAGCAGGGCGCCAAGGTCGTGCTCACCGGCTTCGGCCGGCTGTCGCTGGTGGAGCGCATCGCCAAGCGGCTGCCGCAGGAAGCGCCGGTGATCGAGCTCGACGTGACCAACCAGGAGCACCTCGACGGCCTGGCCGACAAGGTGCGCGAGCACGTGGACGGCCTCGACGGGGTGCTGCACTCCATCGCCTTCGCCCCGGCCAGCTGCCTCGGCGGTGACTTCCTGACCGCGCCGTGGGAGGACGTCGCCACCGCGGTGCACGTGTCGACCTTCTCGTTCAAGTCGCTCGCCGTGGCCTGCCTGCCGCTCATGGGCCCGGGCGGCTCGATCGTCGGGCTGGACTTCGACGCGACGCGGGCGTACCCGGTCTACGACTGGATGGGCGTGGCCAAGGCGGGGCTGGAGTCGACGTCGCGGTACCTGGCGCGCGAGCTCGGGCCGCGCGGGATCCGCGTGAACCTCGTGGCCGCGGGGCCGCTGCGCACGATGGCGGCCAAGTCGATCCCCGGGTTCGCGGTGTTCGAGGACACCTGGTCGAAGGCCGCGCCGCTGGGCTGGGACCTCTACGACCAGGCCGCCGCGGGCAAGGCCTGCTGCGCGCTGATGTCGGACTGGTTCCCGGCCACGACGGGCGAGATCGTGCACGTCGACGGCGGGTACCACGCCATCGGCGGCGTCGCCTGAGCAGGCACCGAAGGGGCCCGGCGGGAGCCGGGCCCTTTGTTTATTCCGGCGTATACCCTGTCGGGCGAAAAATCCGATATGTCGGTCGGTTCGGCCGCGAAGCGGCCGGCATATCGGATTGTTGTGTCGGTTGGTTCGGCCGCGGAGCGGCCGGCATGTCGGTTTTGCTCTTGGCGGCACGGACGCCGGGATTTCTGGCGGGAGCAACGGTCCGCAGGTGACGCGGACCCGAGCCTTGGAAAAAATCCCTCCGGAGGAGAATGGCCGCGTGGACTACGACGCGTTCCTCCTGCTCTCGTTCGGCGGCCCGGAGGGGCAGGACGACGTCCTGCCGTTCCTGGAGAACGTGACCCGCGGCCGGGGCATCCCGCGGGAGCGCCTGGAGGCCGTCGCCGGGCACTACCGGCACTTCGGCGGGGTCTCGCCGATCAACGGGCAGTGCCGCGAGCTGATCGAGGCGCTGCGCCCGGGGCTCGAGCTGCCGATCTACTGGGGCAACCGCAACTGGCACCCGATGCTCGCCGACACCGTGCGGCAGATGCGCGACGACGGCGTGCGGCGCGCGATCGCCTTCGTGACGAGCCCGTTCGGGTCGTACTCGTCGTGCCGGCAGTACCTCGACGACATCGATCGGGCGCGGGCCGAGGTGCCGGGCGCGCCGGTCATCGACAAGATCCGGCACTACCACGACCATCCCGGCTACGTCCTTCCGCACGCCGACGCCGTGCGGGCGGCGCTGGCCTCGCTGCCCGGCGCGGCGCCGGCGCGGCTCGTCTTCACCGCGCACTCGATCCCCACGGCCATGAACGCGGCCAGCGGGCCCGGCGGCGCCGGCCGGTACGAGGCCCAGCTGCGCGAGACGGCGGCCCTGGTCGCCGCCGACGCCGCCCCGGAGCTGGCCTGGGACCTGGTCTGGCAGAGCCGCTCCGGGCCGCCGCAGGTGCCGTGGCTCGAGCCGGACGTCAACGACCACCTGGAGGCGCTGGCCAAGGACGGGGTCGGCGAGGTCGTGGTGAGCCCGATCGGCTTCATCTCCGACCACCTCGAGGTGGTGTGGGACCTCGACACCGAGGCGAAGGCGACGGCCGGGCGGCTCGGGCTCGCCTACGCCCGGGCGGCCACCCCTGGAGCCGATCCGCGGTTCGTGGACATGATCCGAGAGCTGGTCGACGAGCGCGTCCTTGCTCACAGTAATGTGCGTCACGCGCTCGGAACCGTCCCCACCTGGGACTTCTGCCCGGCCGACTGCTGCGCGTCACCGAAACGCGCGTGAGCCCGAAACGTATCTGAGGGAGTATGTTGCGCGTGAGAGAACGCAAGCCCATCGAGTCCTGGCTCACCGACATGGACGGGGTCCTCGTGCACGAGGGCGAGCCCGTGCCGGGCGCACCGGAGTTCGTCAACCGGCTGCGCTCGTCCGGCAAGCCGTTCCTGATTCTGACCAACAACTCGATCTACACCGCGCGTGACCTGCAGGCCCGGCTGCGCCGCATCGGGTTCGACGTGCCGGAGTCCGCGATCTGGACCTCCGCGCTGGCCACCGCCGAGTTCCTCGACACGCAGCGCCCCGGCGGCACCGCCTACGTCATCGGCGAGGCGGGGCTCACCACGGCGATGCACGAGGTCGGCTACATCCTCACCGACACCGAGCCCGACTACGTCGTGCTGGGGGAGACCCGGACGTACTCCTTCGAGGCGATCACCACCGCCATCCGGCTCATCAACGACGGCGCCCGGTTCATCTGCACCAACCCGGACGCCACCGGGCCGTCCAACGAGGGCGCCCTGCCGGCCTGTGGCGCGGTCGCCGCGCTCATCTCGAAGGCGACGGGGATCGAGCCGTACTTCATCGGCAAGCCCAACCCGATGATGATGCGCTCGGCGCTCAACAGCATCGACGCCCACTCCGAGACCACGGCGATGATAGGCGACCGCATGGACACCGACGTCCTGTGCGGGCTGGAGGCCGGGCTGGAGACGATCCTGGTGCTCAGCGGCATCAGCACGACGGCCGACGTGGAGCGCTACCCGTACCGCCCCTCGCGCATCATCCCGTCCGTCGCCCACCTCATCAACGAGGTCTGACGGTCCGGCGAGCTACAGCAGCGGGGCGTTGCAGGCGGCCACCAGGGCCCGGCGGCACGCCGTGGTCAGGGGCCGCAGGGCGGCGTCGCGCTGCTGTACCTCGTAGCCGTTGATGGCGCCGCCCGGGGCCGCGTGCTCGGCGAGGGCCAGCACGCGGTCGAGGATGCTCGCCCGCGCGTAGAGGCGGCGGGCCCGCGGGTCGTAGCCCGGCGGGAGGTCGGTCGCGCCGTCCGGCTTGCGGAGGGCCTCGATGGCGCCGGCCAGCTCGGGGCGCCACTGGGCGATGTCGAGCTTGGCGAGGGTACGCGTCGCCGTGGCCAGCTCCGCGGAGAGCTCCGCCTCGGCCTCGGCCGTGCTCGCCTCGTGGTTGCCGGGCCGCTCCTCGGGCAGCGCGAAGACCTGCCAGCGCACCGTCTCGAACTCGTCGCCCGAGCCCGACGTGTGCAGGCGTACCTCCGGCACGAAGCCCAGCCCGCCCGCGACCACGCCCTCACCGGCGAGGATGGCCGCCCCGGTGAACGGGCCCGGGCCGGGCAGGCCGCGGGGGTCGCCGGGCGCGGGCAGCACCAGGCGAACCTCGTCCGGGTGCAGCTTCGACAACGCCGGGAGGGCGTCGGCGAGCGACACGTCTTTCCAGGTGCCGGGGACGTCGGAGACCATGTGCTCCTCGTCGCCGGAGATCTCGGCGGCGGCGTCGTCGCACGGCACCAGGCCGGCGCGCCACGCCCGGACCCATGCCACGAAACGCGCCGAGCGGCGCGCCTGGAGGGTCGCCGCGCGTGCTGCGGGGGACATGGGAGCAAGGGTACGTGCTGACGTGCCGGTATGTCTCGCAGGCGAACAGGCCGTCAGCCGATACGCTTCCCGGCCATGGACGTCCTGGCGAACAACGACTGGCGGCGCCGGCGCGCGGTACCCGTCGTGGAGGCCGAGCTCGAGCTGGTCGTGGAGGACGCCGACTCGGGCTTCTGCGGGGCCGTGGTCGGCTTCGAGTTCGGCGCCGTGATCCTGGAGGACAGGCACGGCAACCGGCGCAACTTCCCGCTCGACCCGGCCGCGTTCCTGCTGGAGGGGCGCGCGGTCACACTGGTGCGCCCGGCGCCGCAGCGCCAGCAGCCGCCACAGCGGCAGCGCACCGCGTCGGGCTCGATCGCCGTTGCGGGGCACACCGCCCGGGTGGCCCGCCGCGGCCGCATCTGGGTCGAGGGCATCCACGACGCCGCGCTGGTCGAGCGCATCTGGGGCGACGACCTGCGCATCGAGGGCGTGGTCGTGGAGCCGCTGGACGGCATCGACGAGCTCGCGGGGGCGATCCGGGCGTTCGGCCCCGGTCCTGTGGCGCGGCTCGGGGTGCTCGTGGACCATCTGGTACCGGGCTCGAAGGAGAGCCGCATCGTGGCGTCGGTGCAGTCGCCGTACGTGCTCGTCACCGGCCACCCGTACGTCGACGTCTGGCAGGCCGTGAAGCCCGCTGCGGTGGGCATCCGCGCCTGGCCGGTCGTGCCGCCGGGGCAGCCCTGGAAGGAGGGCGTCTGTGCGGCGCTCGGGGTCGCCGAGCCGGCCGACATGTGGCGGCGGATTCTGGCGTCGGTGTCGAGCTTCCGGGACGTGGAGACGCCGCTGATCAACTCGATGGAGCGGCTGATCGACTTCGTGACGGAGCCTGACGAGGACGTGTGAAGTCCGACATGTCGGGCGGTGAGGCGTCTTGCTGTGCTCGACATGTTCGTGTCGGAGCCCGGCGAGACCTCTGAAGTCCGATATGTCGGGCGCTGGCGCGCCCCGCTGCGCTCGACATATCGGATTTATCGCCTGACGGGGCATAAATTCGAAAAGTCGTGGCGCGGAGCGCCCGACTTTTCGTGCCCGAACGAGCGCCCCGAGCGCGGCTTGGAGCTGCTTCCGGCGTGTGGATGGTGATCGCCGCGGGTCTCGAAACCCGAGCATCCAGGGCGCCCCGGAGCACGGCCCGCGACTGCTTCCGGCGTGTGGGCGGCGATCCCCGCGGGTCCGGAACCCGAGGCGTCAGTCCAGCGTCGGCCACGGATCGCGGGTGAACACGAACGTTGCGATGTCCAGCGCCACCACCTCGCCCGACGGCGCACGGCGCACCTGCAACAGCTCGCCGTCGTTCTCGCCCGAGCGGCCCCGCCAGCGATCCGGCGCCGGGCCGTCCGGCTCGAAGCGCCACGGCGCGTCCGCCGTGGTCAGCGGGGTGATTGTCAGGTTGCCTTCGATCCAGCCGGCCTCGTACTCGCGGCCCATCCACCACCAGCGGCCCGTCAGCGGCGCTACGGCCGGCGGCGGGGGTGCGCCCGGCTTCCACGGGGCCGGGCGGGCCGGCTCGCGCTCCAGGACGGTCTCCAGCAGGTTCAGGCCGAAGGCGCTCAGGCCGCCGGGGTGATGCATCGTGTACGCGTTCGCGAACGCCACCACCGCGGTGCGCGAAGGGCGGTGTACCGCCAGGACGGACACGTAGCCCGGCATGGAGCCGCTGTGGCCCACGAAGACTCGCTCGCCGCGGCGCCACAGTTGCAGGCCCAGGCCGTGGCCCTTGCGCCAGGACTCCAGGTCGCTGAGGACCACCGGGGTGCACATCTCGGCCACCGTCGCCGGCGCGAGCACGGCCGGGTCGGGGGCGGCCAGGAACGCGGCCCAGCGGGCCAGGTCGCCGACCGTCGACCACAGCTGCCCGGCCGGGGCCATCGCGCCGGCGTCCAGGCGGGGCTCCTCGCGCATGCGGTCGAGCCAGGGATGCATGACGTACCCGCGCGCGAACGGCTCCGCCGCGGCGTACGTGGTGCGCTCCAGGCCCAGCGGGCGCAGCACCCGCTTGTGCAGCATTTCGCACCAGTCGTCGGCGCCGAGGCGGCTCACCACGGCGCCCAGCAGGCCGTAGGCGAGGTTGGAGTAGTGGAAACCGTGCAGCGGGGGGTACGCCACCTTGTCCGCGGTCAGCGTGGACAGGAACGTCTCGACGTCGGTACCGCCGTTGCGCTCCCACCAGTCGCCGTCGGGCTCGCGCTGCACGCCGCCGGCGTGGCCGAGGAGCTGGCGGAGGGTCACGGCGCCGACCGGGGTGCCGGGCAGGTGGCGGTAGAGCAGGTCGTCGAGGGCCAGGCGGCCTTCGTCGCGCAGTGCGAGTACCAAGGCGGCGGTCATGGTTTTGGTAATTGACCCGATCCGGAACTGCTGCCCGGCCGCGTAGGGGCCGGCGGCGGCCGTGTGGGTCAGGGCGCCGTCGCGGACAACGCCCGCGACCAGGGTCGGGACCCGGGCGGCGGCGTGGGCGCGGGCGACCAGTTCATCGATGCGGGTGGTGGTCTCGGGCAGGAGGGGCGCGGGGGTCACGACCAGCCCAGCTGTCCACCGCGCGGGAGGGTGGCGGCAGTTTCGCAAGGATCCCGCGACGGGCGGTCACTGAGGGCGACGCGACGAGCATCGGCGTGACACGATCGAGGTGTGGATGTCTGGCTGATCGTCTGGTTGATCGTCGGCGCCGTTCTCGTCGCGGCGGAGGTCTTCACGACCACGTTCGTGCTGCTGATGTTCGCGATCGGCGCGTTCGCCGCCGCGGGGGCCGCCGCCCTCGGGGCCAACGAGCCGGTCCAGGCTGCCGTCTTCGCCCTGGTGAGCGCGCTGTCATTCGTGGCGGTGCGGCCCACGCTGAGCCGGTACATGCACCGCGACGAACGCGACACCCAGATGGGTGTCGAGGCCATCGAGGGTTCGATGGCGCTCGTGTTGGAGGATGTCGACACCGACAGCGGCATGATCAAGATCGACGGGGAGTTGTGGCGGGCCCGGCCGTACGACGCCACGCAGACCTTCGCCGCGGGCGATCGCGTCCGGGTGATCGAGATCAAGGGTGCCACCGCAATGGTGTGGAAGGATTGAGCCCAGTGGATCCAAGCGTGTTCCTGGCGGTGCTGATCATCGCCGTCGCCCTCATCGGCATCATCACCGTCGTCAAGTCCGTGAAGGTGGTGCCACAGCAGGTCGAGTATGTCGTGGAGCGCCTCGGGAAGTACAGCCGGACGCTCACGCCCGGCCTCAACGTACTGGTGCCCTTCGTCGACTCGGTGCGCAACAAGGTGGACAAGCGCGAGGCGGTCGTCAACTTCCCGCCCCAGCCGGTGATCACGTCCGACAACCTGGTCGTTTCGATCGACACCGTCCTGTACTTCAAGGTCGTCGACTCGGTCCGCGCGACCTACGAGATCTTCTCCTACCTGCAGGCCATCGAGCAGCTGACCGTCACCACCCTGCGTAACGTGATCGGCTCCCTCGACCTCGAGAAGGCCCTCACGAGCCGCGACGAGATCAACCGCCACCTCTCCGGCGTGCTGGACGAGACGACGGGCCGCTGGGGCATCAAGGTCACCCGCGTCGAGATCAAGGCGATCGAGCCGCCGCCGAGCATCCGTGACTCCATGGAGAAGCAGATGCGCGCCGAGCGGGACCGCCGCGCCGCGATCCTGCACGCCGAGGGCCTCAAGCAGTCGCAGATCCTGACCGCTGAAGGCGAGAAGCAGGCGGCCGTACTGCGCGCCGAGGGCGACCGCCAGTCGCGCATCCTCACCGCCGAGGGCCAGGCCAAGGCCATCCGGACCGTCGTGGACTCCATCCACGTCGCCAACCCGGACTCGAAGGTCATGGCGTACCAGTACCTGCAGTCCCTGCCGCAGATCGCCGCCGGCCAGTCCAACAAGCTGTGGATCCTGCCGGTCGAGCTGACCAAGGCCCTGGAGGGCATCGGCGGCGCCCTCGGCGGCATGGCCACCATGTCGAACGAGGAGCGCTCGCGCCACGTCGACCGCAACGCGGTCGAGGAGGCCGAGTCGGAGGAGGTCCTGGAGGCCCGGCGCGCCGCAGAAGAGGCCGCGGCGGCCGCGAACGCCGAGGCCGCGGCCGCGGCGGCCCAGGTCTCGGGCGATCAGGGCACCCGCCAGCTCCCGGGCTCGCCGGCCGTCTCCCCGGTGGCCTTCGACGCCCCGCCGGCGCCGGACCGCGACAACGCCTGACCCGCGCACGACCGAGACCGAGGGCCGCCCGTAGTGGGCGGCCCTCGGCGTGTTCAGCGGCAGAGCTCGTAGAACGCCACCGCGGCCGCGGCGGCCACGTTCAGCGAGTCGACGCCGTTGTGCATCGGGATGACCACGCGCACGTCGGCGCCCGCCAGCGCGCTGCCCGTCAGTCCCGGCCCCTCCGCGCCCAGCAGCAGCGCCGAGCGCGCGCGCTGCGCCGGCGTCAGGTCGCGCATCGCGACGGCGTCCGCGGCCGGGGTCATCGCGAGCAGCGTGAAGCCCGCGGCGCGCACGGCATCGAGCGCGGACGGCCAGGGCTCGAGGCGGGCGTACGGCACCGCGAACACCTCGCCCATACTCACGCGAACGCTGCGGCGGTACAGCGGATCCGCGCACGTCGGCGAGAGCAGAACGGCGTCCATGCCCAGCGCGGCCGCCCCGCGGAAGATCGCCCCTACGTTTGTATGGTTATTAATGTCTTCGAGTACGGCGATCCGCTGGGCGGATCTGAGGATGTCGGCCGCGTCGCGTTGGGGTGTGCGGTGGAACGAGGCGAGGACGCCTCGGTGGACGTGGAAGCCGGTGATGGCCTCGAGTGTCGTCTGGTCGCCGGCGTACAGGGGTATGCCGGCGAGTTGCAGGTCGTCGAGTTGGGTGACGCGTTTGGCGTCGATGAGGACCGAGCGGAGCTGATAGCCGGCTCGGAGCGCCCGGCGGAGGACGAGCTCTCCCTCGGCGATGAACAGGCCGTTGGGTGGTTCCCAACGGGTGCGGAGTTCGACGTCGGTGAGTGCTCGGTAGTCGGCGAGTCGCTCATCGAGTGGGTTGGTGATCATGTCGGTGGCCTGCACGCGCTCGATTCTGCCTTGCCCCACGGAAGGATCACCAACCGTAGCCGAGGGCCGGGCTGTCCGAAGCGACGGGGACACAGGCTTGTGTCTGTGCGTTGCTGCTGGTGTTGCTGTGGCCGTTGGGTTTGGTACCCACCTGGCAGCATGCTGGAGCCGGACGCGATCAGAACGGCGGTCGGACGTTGATCCACCCGCGAGCCGCGGCCAGCTACGTTGGGTAGCGGAACCTGGTGAAAGGACGGCTACCGGATCTGCCGATGTGCGCGCACGTGATCATGGCGGAGCGGACGGTCGCTACTTTGCCGAATAGAGGATGTTTCGGCGGGGGCGGTCGCTAGCCAGCGGTTGCGGCGTCGGCGAACAGCTTGGGAATCTCATCGGGGTCGAACCAGCCTCCCTCGGCCCAGGTCCGGACGTGCTCGTCGGTGACCAGCACGCCGCAGACGCGGTCGACGACCACCATGAACCGGGAGTTGTCGGGGTAGCCGAACACGAGCGCCAGCTGCGTCAGGTCATCGACCGGCGTGCACACGCGCCGGTGCGATGACCTGGGTGGGCTAAATTTAGGGCTTGAGCATCTGGACCTGCCCCTAGATCTCCACCGCGGCGATGACCTCGAAGCCCTTCTCCGCCAGGCCGAATCGCGACCTCATTCGCAGGAGCCGGTACCGGCTCCTGTGATCAGCACCCTCCGCACGGTAGGTCTCCTCTGCTATTTCGAGCCATCCGGGCTGGCCGGCACCGAGTTGGGGTCGAGACGATTCGTCGGAACCCCGTTGTTGTACGTGCCCACACCGTTGCCCATCGACCAGTCCGCTGTGCCGACGCCGAACAGGTGGAAGAAGACGTCTTCCCGCCGCAGGTATAGCTTCTCGTGCAGCTCGTCCACGACGGCCTTGAAGAACGCGGCCTTCTGCTCAGTGGTCGCGCCGGCGATGAAACTCAACTGGATGAACACGCAATTCTCGGACCGGTAGATACCGAGGTAGTCGGGGTCGTAGAGGAAGTTCTCGATCTTGTGCTCGGTGATGACCTGGAAGCGGTCTTCGGGCACGCCCAGGTGCTTGCTCATCTGGTCGTACACAACGTCCGCGATAGTCCGGCGGTATTCCGCCGACTTCCCCTCTACGAGGTCGATTCGGGCGATTGGCATGATAGATCACTTTTCCCATGATTGACCGAAACAGGAGACTCTCCCTGGCGGCGCCTCAGAGCGAGACGGCTGCCCGGTGTGCGTGAGAGGCCCGGCACGGTGAGCCGGCCTTCAGTTGGCAGTGGATCAGTCCCCAAAACGCGACCAGGTCAGAACGTCACCACGGAGGCGCCTTGCCCTCATCCGTAGCTTGTACCGCTTCCCGGGAAATACCCTGCTGGCCGGACTCCACACCGCTCAGCCGCCTCCAGGCTCTGCCGGCGTGTCCGACTCGGGGCTGCCCTGTCTCGGAGGGCCTCTTCCAGCTCGTGGTGCCCGGACACCCCGAGCTTTTCACCGCCAGCGTCCAGCACTGCTCCTCGTCCCACCCCCACGCGGCCGGGCCGGCATCCAATGCCGCCTCCAGTCCGCGCAGCCGGGACGGGGTGAGCTTGCACTTCGCGCCGCCGGCCCCCTTGGAAGCCAGCGCGTCCCGGCCGTCGGCCGCCAGCGCCCGGCGCCCGGTTCGCCGACATCCTCGACACCCGGAACCTCAAAGCGATCTCCCGGTCGCCGGCCCCGGCCTCCATCAACTCGGCCGCCTCCAGCTGCACCCGCTCCCGGCGGGCACGCTCCGCAGCGGTCAAGCCGCCGCTATCGGCATATCTCATGACACCGGCATACGCCGATCCGCCAGCCATGAACAGCCGTAACCTCAGCCCTTAAAGCTCGTTAGGCGCCGCGGCGGCGCCAGGGGAGGCGGCCGCGGACGTCTCTGCGCCGATGAAGACATTGAGCAGGTCGGCGAAGAACTCAGCGCCGGTCGTCATCACCTGCGGGTTGGCCGGACGGGCTACCGTGCCCGGTCGCGATGTCTCGCACAGCGTCGCCGTCGTCGGATGTGCGGGGATCAGAGAACCGGGACGGTCGGCCGGCCAGGGCCGCTGCCGGACCGGAAGCGCGGCGCAGTCGACACCACTCGCCGCGACCTGCGTCGGTCTCGCGGGCGAGCCGCGATGGTGGCCAAACGCGACGCCGATCCCGGCGAGCACGAGACCGCCGACCGCGATGGCGAGCACGATATTCCGGCGGTTTCCCGTCATGGCCGATGATCATAGTGCTACGGGCAGGCGCAGCGGATCGTGCGCGTACCCGCGGTGAATCTGCCGCCAGAGCCCCTCCCGCGGATCCCAGGTAAACAGCCGTTGTCGCCACGCTCGTTGTCCAGCGACTTCGGGCGCGGCCGGCCCGCCGGCGGCGCGGTCGCCACGATGTGGCAGGCACCACCGGGCCGAGGGCACCGCCGGAACGGCGACAACGGGACCGTGTGCGGCGCTGCGTTCAGGCCGGCGGCAAGCTGCACGTCCCGGCCGACCATCGGAAGAACATCGCGCCATCATGCCCAACGACGGGGGGCCCGGATGGCGACTGGTGCCCCACGCGTCGGCGCTCGCAGGCACTGATCCACCGTTGGGACAAGATCAGGTGCGCTCATCTGGCTCCCCTCTAGTCAAGGGGTTGGGGCGGGCGGACGTCACGGGCAAGGACGAAATCGCGGTCACTGCCAAGGACGGGACCGTGTGGCGAATTCGCTTCAACGACCGCACGCTGACCGCGGTCGAACCGCTCGACAGGTTGGGGACGCCCCGGACATCATGGCCGACTGATCAGATGCGCTCGGATCACCTGGCCGTCGCAACCGATATCCTGCCCGCCGATCGCGGCAGACGGGAATCCCAACGGTGCCGACCGTCGATGCCCTGACGTGTACGGATCTGCCGCCGTTGGTGCGCGGCGGCTGGTCAGTGCTCGTCACAGACCGTGACTGGCTCGGCGAGGCCGAGGCTTCCTGTTCTGCCGAGAAGAGTGCGTATGGGCCGACGTCGGAGGCCATCGACTACAGCCCCTTTGCCGTACCTACCGAGTCAGACGCTGGACTCTCCACAAGCACGCCCCAACCTGCAACCTGCCCGGTGCCGCGGCAAGGCTGACGGTGCCGACCGGCGGGCTACGGGGCCTGGGACGGGACTCTCAGGATGTCGCCGAGGTCGTGACAGCGGCGGCGCCACCAGGGCCACGCCTTGGGTGCGCAGGGGTTCGGCAGTGTCCGAGCCAGGAAGTCAGCATCGAGAGGCGCAACAACCCGGGCAAGGTCGCGGCCAGCCTGCCGACCCAGCGCGGTGATGGCCCGCTCGATGAGTTCCCGGTCATCCCAAAGGTCAAGGCCCGGCAGGTGCGGCTCCGGAAGATACAGTGGCCAACCGACCGTACCGAGGAAGGCCCCCCAACGCCGCAAGGCGTCCTCGACCGCCAGAGGCGGCAGGCCACGGCTCGCTTCGAAGCGGGTGATCTGGTGCCGGGTACCTGCTGACAGCGCGCGGCCCATGCCGCTTCTTTCCTCGAGTAGAGCCACCATCATAACCATACCCTGTCAGAGCGGTCGATGGTCAACCGACTGGTGCCGAGCGGCCCGACCGCACTCTATTGCCGCAAGGCGCGCTTGATCACGTTCACGCTCATGGCACCCCTCTGTGTCAAGAGACGGCCTGGGCCGGTGTTCTAGAGTGGGCTCTAGCGGGTCCGGGAAGTGGCTTGTCCGAAGTGCTGGCTGTCGGGATTGAGCCGGCCGCGCTGGATTGCAGAGTCGCTCCCGTTTGCCCTCCCGG